>JAOUGX010000054.1 GCA_029865385.1 Gammaproteobacteria bacterium | reverse complement strand
GCAGAATTGATCTCGCGGTCAGCTGACCGTTTTGTTCCGCCCTATTCTGTTGCGGTCGTTTATGCGGGGCTCGATGAGGTTGACTCTGCGTTCGAATGGTTGGACCGTGCAATAGCGATTACTGATGTTTCATGCCTCAATCTACCGGATGATCGGAGGTTCGAGAATTTGCGGACGGATTTGCGATTCGAATCCCTGATGCGGCGATGCGGAATTGCTCCGCGGTCCGACAGTCTGGAATAGAATCATGACGTCAATGGCGGAGTCGGCCATCTTGCTTGCACGAAAACAGAAAAACACCCGGCGTGAGCTTTTGAAAACGATCGGTGCCGGGGCCTTTGTCGCCTCATTGGGCGCGTGCGCGCCGATGCCGGCGGGTTTGTCGCGGTATCCACGGCCGTATTCGAGAAAGCCCTGGGTGGCACCGCGCATATCCATGGACGCCGTCATTCGCGAAGTGGTGGGGCACCGGCCATACCGGCCGTCCGGGTTCGTCGTGAAGGGCGAACAATTCGATGACAAGCTCGTCGTGCACAATTACGGTCACGGTGGCGGCGGCATCAGTCTTTCCTGGGGTTCCTCTGCGCTGGCCGTGCGCGAAACACGCGGCATGCCTCCGGGTGACGTGGCCGTAATCGGCAGCGGAGTCATGGGCCTGACCAGCGCACGGCTTTTGCAGGATGCGGGGTGGAACGTGACCATTTACGCGCGCGAGGTGGCGAGGCACACGACTTCGAACGTTGCCGCCGGCGAGTGGTCGCCCTTCAGCGTCTATAATCCGGCGTACGCGACACCCGCATTCATGGCGCAACTCGAATGGGCATCGCGAATCTCTCACCATGCGTATACCAACCTCGGCGGGCGCGACTACGGGGTCAGCTGGATGGAGGCCTACACGCTCAGTGACAGCCCGATCGAAGAAACACTCGGCGAGCTTGCCGATCTTTTTCCCTATACTGCCAGTCTGCAGCCTGGCGAGCACCCGTTTCCGTCGCCGTATGTGCACAGGCAAGTGACCATGAAGATCGAGCCGGCCATATTGCTGCGGCGGCTGACGCAGGATTTTCTGCTCGCGGGCGGGCAGGTCGTCGTCACGGATTTCGCCGACAAATCGGAAGTGCTGTCGCTGCCCGAGTCGGTGATCTTCAACTGCAGCGGGATGGGCGCAGCAAAACTCTTTGATGACGTGGAACTGACACCTGCCAAGGGCCAGCTCGTGTACCTGACGCCGGACCCTGACGTGGATTTCTGGACGGTCGGCGGTGGCGAGGGATTGCTCTATATGTTGTCGCGCAGCGATGTGCTCTTGCTTGGCGGCACGTTCAAGCTGGGGGACTACACGACGCACGCAGAGCCGCAGGAAACCGAACGCATCGTGTCAGAGCACCGGCGCATATTCTCCGAGTTCGGCTGACAACGGTGATCTCTTGCAGAACGACAGCTTGATAGCGCCCGTTCGCCGGTGGGTCGAGTCCATGGTCGTGGACCTGAATCTCTGTCCGTTTGCGAAACGCGAAATCATAAAGAACCGGGTTCGATTTGCGACGACGGAAGCCAGGACCGAAGAGGGTCTGCTGCTGGAGTTACAGGCCGAACTGGAGTTGCTGGAGACCGACTCGTCCATTGAAACGACACTGCTGATTCACCCGAACGTGCTGCAGGATTTCTATCATTACAACCAGTTCCTGGCCTGTGCCGACGGATTGCTGGTTCAGTTGAAGCTGGAAGGAATTTACCAGGTTGCGAGCTTCCACCCGCAGTACCAGTTTGCCGGCACCGAGCCCGATGATGTCGAGAACTATACGAACCGCTCGCCCTATCCGTTGTTGCACCTTATCCGCGAGGAGAGCCTCGAGCGCGCGCTGGCCGATTTTCCCGATTCAGGACAGATTCCCGCGCGAAATATTGCAGCGATGAAAGCCTTGGGTCGCGATAGAGCTCAGGATATTCTAAAGGCCTGTTTCGATCATGCCGACTGACAGGTCGAGCTCGTTCTCATCCCTCGAACTGCATCCGGATGTGTTGAGGAATCTGGCGTCACTCGGCTTTGAGAAGATGACGCCGATACAGGCACACGGTCTCGCGCCGGTTCTGCGTGGCCAGGACGTCATAGCCCAGGCAAAAACCGGTTCGGGAAAGACCGCAGTGTTCGGCCTCGGGCTGCTGTCAAAGCTCGATCCCACAAACTTTGAAGTGCAGTCACTGGTGTTGTGCCCGACCCGGGAACTCGCGGATCAGGTTGCGGAAGAAATTCGCAGGCTCGCGCGCACTATGAACAACGTCAAGGTGCTGACGGTCTGCGGCGGAACCCCGTTTCGTATCCAGGCCGGTTCGCTGGAACACGGTGCGCACATCGTTGTCGGCACGCCGGGCCGTATCGAAGACCACCTGCGCAAGGGCACGCTTAAATTACACAATCTCGGTACGCTGGTCCTCGACGAAGCAGACCGCATGCTCGACATGGGTTTTCAGGAAACGCTCGAAATAATAATCGGACAATTACCGAAGAAACGTCAGACCTTGTTGTTCAGTGCAACCTATCCGCAGCAAATTCAATTAATCGCGACGCGTGTCATGCAGGATCCGGTGACGGTGCGCGTCGACGCAACACATGACAACGAAACGATCAGGCAACACTTCTACAAGGTTCGGGACGAGCGTCAACGGCGCGAGGCATTGCGACTGCTGCTGTTGAAGCATCGGCCGGAATCAGCGCTCGTATTTTGCAGTACGAAACGTGAGACCGAGGAGATCGCCGCCGAGCTGCGCGAGCACGGCTTCTCCGCCATCGCGCTGCACGGCGACCTTGAACAGCGTGACCGGGACCAGACCCTGGTACGTTTTTCGAATAGGAGTGTCAGCGTGCTGGTCGCCACCGATGTGGCGGCACGCGGGCTCGACATCGATGCGCTGGATGCCGTCATCAACTATCACATCGCCCGCGATGTCGAAGTTCACCTGCACCGCATCGGTCGAACCGGTCGTGCCGGCAGCAAGGGAACGGCGTATTCTTTGATCAGCGACAAGGAGGGTTACAAAGTGGCACTACTCGAGGACTATCTCGATCATGCCATAGTAACGGAAGCATTGCCGCCGGAGACTCTTCTACGCGAAGCAGCGGGTCGACCAAAAATGGCAACCATCGTTATTGACGGCGGCAAGAAACAGAAAATCCGGCCGGGAGATATCCTCGGAGCCCTGACCGGCGAGAACGGTATTGCGGGCACGCAGGTTGGCAAAATCAATGTCTTCGATATGCGTTCATTTGTCGCCGTTCAGGCCGACGCCGCCAAGTCTGCGTTAGCCAAGTTGACTGCGGGCAAGCTTAAAGGCCGGTCGTTTCGCTCGCGGCTGATCAGTAGCCATGCCGTCAGCAAGCGCAGGAAACGCGTCGGCGGCTCATAACCAGCGGCGTACTTTCATCGTGTAGGCGCGATACGCGTCACCAAAGATGTTGGTCAGTGCCCGCTCTTCCACTTGGATCTGGAAACGATTCATGTAAAGAATAAAGCCAATGCAAAGTGCGATCGAAAACGCGTTGACCAGGTAGATGCCCCAGGCAAGCAGCAGCAGCAGCATGCCCAGGTACATCGGATTACGCGTAAATCTGTAAATGCCGCCGGTTACCAGGGCACTGGATGAGTCCGGTGCAACAGGGTTGACAGTCGTTCCGGCCTTGCGGAAAGACAGCGCTCCAGTCGCGATGCAAAGTGATCCGGACAGGCCCAGTACGGCACTGGCAAATCCCGCGACGTTGTCCGGCAGGAGCAAGGGCGTGGTCGTACGCGCCAGCAGCCACATCAGGATACCGAACAGAAGTGCGAGCACCAGGGGCGGGATCTTCAATTCGAGTCCGGAAGCGGTTTGCACCTGTTTACTCCCGTTGAGTCGGCAGAATGTCGTTCCGACACGCCTTCGCAGGCTAGTTGCCGTCGGGATCCATGCCCTTCAGGTACTTGAACAGATCGCTTTCGGTCGAAAGCACCAGCGTCGTGTTCTCGGCGATTATTGTCCGGTACGCCTGCATGGTGCGCGTGAACTCGTAAAATTCGCGCGATTGGGCGTTCCGATTGTAGGCACTCGCATAGATCTCCGTGGCTTTCGCGTCGGCAAGGCCGCGTATTTCCTCAACCTCGCGATAGGCCTCTGACTGGATCTTGTTCAGCTCGCGTACTCGATTGCCGCGGATTCGTGCCGCCTCGCCATTACCCTCGGAAAGGAACCGCTCTGCGATCTGTCGCCGTTCGCTGATCATCCGATCGTAGATTTTCGGCCGAACGCTGGCATTGTAATTTATACGCTTGAAGCGAATGTCCAGCAGTTCAATGCCAAACACGCGTACCTTGTCCGCTGCCGCAGCAAAGATCTCCTCCTCGACTAGCTTGCGTCCCTTCTGGATGGGTACCAGGCTACCGACGTCGATATCCGACTCTGCGAGCAATGCGTCGCGCAGAGGAACACGGTCTTTGGTGGTGCGAATTATTTCGATCAGTTCGTGCTTGGCCACGGCGTTGCGGATTTCGCTGCCGAGTATGTCATCGAGGCGTGATTGCGCGCTGCGCTCGTCCCGCAGGCGAAGGAAGTACTGCAGGGGATCGGTGATCCGCCAGCGCGCGAACAGGTCTACCGAAATATAGAGCTTGTCCTTGGTCGGCATGTCCGAGGGACTGCCATCCCACTCCAGTACCCGTTTGTCGATCGGGTTTACCTGCTGAATAAAGGGAACCTTGAGTTTCAGTCCGGCGGTGGTTACCGGTTCGCCGACCGGCTTGCCGAATTGCGTGATGATGATCTGTTCGACCTCGTTGACGGTGTATACCGAACTCAGCGTTACGTAAATACTGATACCGAGCAGAGCAAGAAGTGCTACCTGTTTGGCGCTGTTCATTTCTGCTCTCCTTTCGGCGTATCGAGGTTCAGCAGAGGCAAAATACTGCTTCCTTTTTCATCGACGATGATTTTTGAACGAATGCCCGGCATTACTTCCTGCAGCGTTTCGATGTAAATACGCCGGCGAGTGACCTCCGGTGCCTTGATGTACTCCTCCAGCAGGGCACTGAAGCGCGCGACGTCGCCTTCTGCTTCGTTGATGCGCTTCAGCCGGTAACCATCGGCTTCGCGAATGCGCTGGTCTTTCTCGCCCTCTGCCAGTGGAATGACCTTGTTATAGTCACGACGCGCCTCGTTGATCAGCTTCTCTTTCTCCTGCTGCGCCTGGTTTACCTCGTTGAAGGACTCCTGCACCGGCCGCGGCGGGTTGATGTTCTTGAGTTGCACCTGGTCAATGCTGATACCCATCGCATACTTGGTGGCGAGTGACTGCATTTTGACCAGGGCTTCATTCTCGATCTCCTGCCGGCCGATCGTAATGACCTCGTCAACCGTTCGGTCGCCGACGACCTCCCGCATCACGGACTCGGAGACATAACGAAGCGTTTCGCGCGGCTCACGTACCTCGAAGAGGAACTTGACGGGGTCGGCGATACGGTACTGCACCACCCACTCGACGAGCGCGGCATTCAGGTCGCCGGTGACCATATCCGTCTCCTGCACGCTGTCCCTTGGTACCTGGTAGGCATCGGTCGCGCCGGGCGTTGCGAAGCCGAATTCCTGTTTCAGCTGGCGCTTGACCGGCACGATAGTCGCAGCGTCGATGCCGAGCGGCAGCTTGAAGTGAAGGCCCGGCGGCACATTCTTGAGATATTTGCCGAATCGCTGCACGACGGCGACCGAGTCGCTGGGGACCGTGTAGTAGGCAGTCCATGCGCCCAGCAGCACCAGCACCAGTGCCGCAATCAGCAAAGGACCACGCGAACCGCCACCGGGGATTGCCTTGCTTACGCGGTCCTGGCCGCGCCGAATGAATCTTTCGATTTCGTTATCTTTTCCTGCGGGCATTCGAATGCTCTCCTGAGGGTTTCCCCGAACAAAATCATGTTTGTAACACTCGATTCCGTATGCGGCCGAGCCGCCACGCATCGAGGATGCCGATAATCCAGCACGAACTTACGACCAGCAGTGCGACCTGCAGAGTTGGCTCTTGGCCGTCAGCAGTGGTGTTCGCTGCCATTTCCGAAATGGCCGTTGCATCATACGCGACTTCACCGCTGCTCATTTTTTCGACGACACTCAATGCCCGCGCGTATGAAATCTGAATCACTATCGACATGGCGATCAACGTGCACAGCGAGAGGATTGATCCGCGCAGCGTTTTCTTGAGGTAGAAGTGCCCGGCGCCTGGAAAAACGAGACCGGACAGGAGTACGGCTTTTGTCGATGGTTTCATTGTCAAATTTCTTGTGCAGCATCGCTTGTGTTAAAGCGCTCGCGCAATGAAACTCACACCTTACGTGTATTGGATCCCCATCACCAGCAGTCTGCCGTGACACCTGCCCCAGATCCAGTTCTTTCCGAGCCGCGATTGCTGCTTGTCGCGCGCGGACTGCGCGCATTCGTCGACGGCTATGTCGCGGTTCTGCTCCCCGCCTATCTGCTTGCATTGGGTTTCGGTACTTGGGAAGTTGGTCTTTTCAGTACGACGACACTGCTGGGCTCGGCCGTTGCCACGGCAGCGGTCGGCAGCTGGGGTCATCGGTTTCATCACCGGCAATTGTTGCTGGCGGCGGCATTCCTGATGACCGCGACGGGCTTGAGTTTCGCAGGGTTTTCGGCGTTCTGGCCGCTTCTGGTCGTTGCATTCGTAGGCACGCTGAACCCCAGTTCCGGCGATGTCAGCGTGTTCCTGCCGCTCGAGCATGCCCGGCTGGCCGGCGCCGCCAGCGGTGTCGCAAGAACGACCTTGTTTGCCCGTTACAGCCTGATAGGCGCATTGCTTGCGGCAATCGGTGCGCTGGCGTCCGGTGTGCCGGATCTGCTCGCGACGTACGGTGTCGGCCGGCTTACCGGCATACGCTGCATGTTCGTGGTTTACAGCGTCGCCGGTGTATTAGTGTGGTTCCTGTACCGACGCCTTCCGGGACGGGGAAGCAATGTCAGGCCCGATCCTCCCAGGGCTCTCGGACGGTCGCGTCCTGTCGTCGTAAAGCTGGCTGCACTGTTCTCCATAGATGCTTTCGCCGGCGGGCTCGCGGTGCAGTCGCTGATGGCGTTATGGCTGTTCCAGCGATTCGACCTCAGCGTGTCGGCGGCCGGTACGTTTTTTTTCGCAGCCGGTCTGCTGAGCGCGTTTTCGCAGCTGACGGCGCCGCGGGTGGCTGCGAGGATTGGCTTGCTCAATACCATGGTATTTACTCACATTCCGTCCAGTCTGGCACTGATTGCCGCCGCGTTCGCCTCGCGACTCGATATCGCTCTGGGCCTGTTGCTGATTCGTGCTGCCCTGTCGCAAATGGATGTCCCCACGCGCTCGGCATTCGTCATGGCCCTGGTGACACCGCAGGAACGTGCGGCGGCCGCCAGTTTCACGGCGGTACCGCGCAGCCTGGCTGCTGCGCTGAGCCCTTCCCTGGGCGGCGCGCTGTTCGCTGCAGGCTGGATGGCGGCACCGCTGATCGCCTGCGGGGCACTGAAGATCGCTTACGACCTGCTGTTATTGAAATCATTCCGCTCAGTCGTACCCGAGCATCTTGACGGCACGTAGCAGGCGAACCGAAGATAGCCGGGTGCACCGAGTCCCAGGATTTCGGTGCCGTAACGAAGTTCGAACAAAGGAGCGGGATTCATGGGTAACAAAGAACAGCGCAGTAACAAGGAAGCCAGGAAAAAACCGGCGTTGACGCCGAAAGAAAAGAAGGCGGCGAAAAGGGCGAAGAAGGAAGAGAAAAGCCGGATCGTCTGAAGGCCTGCGTTCAACGGCGTTTCGACGTCGCACCAGGTTCAAGATATTTCCGGTTCGGCCGATAACCGTAAAACGGGTTTATCGTCACCGACCGGAAATATCATGCCTGTCACCGGGCCTCGAAAGCTCTCAACGCTGGAAAAAGCGCTGGATATCAATCTCGACTCCGGCCGCTACGGCACGTTTGCCGAGATAGGTGCCGGCCAGGAAGTCGTTCGCTGGTTTTTTCAGGCTGGCGGCGCTGCAGGAACCATTGCCAAGAGCATCTCGGCCTACGACATGAAGGTCAGCGATGCTATCTACGGACCTTGCGAACGATACGTCAGCCGGCAAAGACTGGAGTCGATGCTTCGTTACGAACAGGACCTGACGCGAGAAAGGCTGACCCCGGAGCGCGGCGACTCCACCAGATTCTTTACTTTTGCGGACACGGTGTCAGCGAGAAATTTTCGTGGCACCAACGAATGTCATGCGTGGATGGGAATCCAGTTTCAGGCCGAACCACGCACGCAGGACAATCGCATCATCGTTCACGTTCGAATGCTGGACGACAACAACGCGGCCCAACAGGAGGCACTGGGTATCGTCGGCGTAAACCTGGTTTTCGCCGCTTACGAGCTGCATCGACGGCCCGATGCCCTGGTGGCCTCACTGACCGAAAGCCTCTCCGCCGGTCGGGTCGAAATCGATATGATCGACCTCAGCGGGCCGGCTTTCGATGGCGTCGACAATCGCATCATGAGTTTGCGGCTGGTCCAGCTCGGACTGACCGGTGCGGCGATGTTTTCGGCCAGTGGCCAGGTGCTGCAGCCTTCGGAAGTGCTGCGCAAGCGAGCGCTGCTCGTGCAGCGCGGGCGCTTCCGGCCGGTGACGCACGTCAATATCGATCTGCTCGAATCGGCTCGGCGGCGATTTCAGGATGTCGAGGGCGTCAACGCGGATGCCATCCTGCCGATCATGGAAATATCCATGCACAACCTGATGGAAGACAGCCAGATGTGCCTGGAAGACTTCGTCAGCCGTGCCGAAGTCGCTTCCGCAACAGGCTGCACGGTCATGGTGTCGGACTTTCGCGAGTATCACCGGCTTGCTGCCTACCTTGCTCGTTACACCAGGGAGCCCATCGGCATGGCCATGGGACTCGGGACGCTCCGCAGCCTGTTCGAAGAGCAATACTACGGCGACCTGGACGGCGGCATTCTCGAGGGCTTCGGCCGCCTGTTCAAAGAGCAGGTCAAGCTCCTCGTGTATCCACTCAAGAACAGGAACGACGGGAAGATCGAAGAACTCGACAGCCTGGAGATAGGCAATTCCCTGCAGCACCTGTTCAGCTATCTTCGTGAGCGACAATGCCTTTTGCCGCTGGAAAAGATTTCACATAGTTATCTGGATATCCATTCACCCGATGTGCTGGGCATGATTGCCCGGGGAGACGCGGCATGGGTAACGATGGTTCCCGACAGGGTCGCAGCGAAGATCAAGGAGCAGAATCTTTTCGGTTACGGCAATGGCGCAGGCAACTAGGGTCTGTCGAAAAAATCCCCCGTGAGCCGCATGCTTGACACAAAAGAAAAAGAAAGGATCGGCGTCGTTTCCGACCTGCTCTACAAAGCCAGCCGGTCGATACGAATTCTGAGCCACATCAGTTGGCCGAACAGCGTGCGGGATAAATTTTTCGCAAGCGGTGCGCGCGAGTTGCCCGATGTCGCGTATGCGCCCTATGACGCTTCGGAACCGCTGCAGATCATCGCGAAGGCGCGACGGCAGATCCAAAGCTCGGTAATTGACGACTGGCTCGCCAGGCAGGCAGGCGCTATCGAGAACAGCGCGCGGCTTCTGTCTGCTTGTGGCACACCTGAATACTACCGGATCTCATGCGAGCTATACGGTACGCCGATGGACCGGCTTCCCGACCAGGCGAACACATCGTTTGCCCTGGCAAGCCGGTTCGACAAACAGATCGAGACCTTTGCGCACGTCGAACTCGGCGCGCCGCCGGCCGCCTGTCATCTGGCCATCGGTGTCGCCGAGGAAATGCAGAAGGCGGTGCGAAAAATGTTTGGCGATGATGCGCCCGACGTGCTGGTTGTCGATGAGTTGTCGGCGAATGCACTGGCAGGCCCGGGGCGAATTCGCATTCGCCGTTCGGCGTGCTTTACGGACAAGGACATTCGGCAACTGATCCAGCATGAAGCTTACGTTCATGTTGCCACTTCGCTGAACGGACTGGCACAGCCGCGCTTGAAGATACTGGCCGCAGGACATCCGGGCACTACACGTACCCAGGAAGGCCTTGCGGTGTTCGCCGAGTTCATCACGGGTTCGATCGATCTCGATCGCATGCGACGGCTGGCGGATCGAGTCCTGGCGATCCAGATGGCTGTCGACGGCGCGGATTTTCTGGACGTTTACCGCTACTTTCTGCAGAGGACCGGCGGCAAGGAACAGGCCTTCGAGAACGCGCGACGGGTTTTTCGTGGCGGAGTGCTGAGTGGCGGTACGCCATTTACCAAAGACGTCGTATACCTGGATGGCCTGCTGCGGGTGCATAATTTCCTGCGCGTCATCGTATCGACGGGCAGGGCCGACTGCCTGCGCCTGTTGTTCGCCGGAAAGCTGGATATCGAGGATATTCCGGCGATTTTCGAATTGACGCAACAGGGCATGTGCGACGAAGCGAAGTACCTGCCGCCCTGGGCCGACGATCTGCGATTTCTGCTTTGTTACCTGACCTATTCCTCGTTTCTGAACGGCATTGATCTGGCACAGATGAAACTGCATTATGAGTCGCTGCTCGGAGCTATTCCGCAAGCAGACTCATTGTGCATGAGCCCGCACAAAAAATAGAATCGCAACCGGCGGCATTTCATGACTCACGTGGATCGTCTGGAACTCGTCCTGCTGGCCGCCATCTGGGGTGCGTCGTTCCTTTTCATGCGTGTTGCCACGCCGGAGTTTGGCGCTTTTGCCCTGGTCGAGATTCGTGTGGCGATCGGTGCGCTGTTTCTCATCGCGGTTCTGCTTTGGCGAGGCGGCGGGGCGGAGCTGCTCCGGCTGGCGGCACCACTGACCGTGGTCGGTATCTTCGGTTCGGCAGTTCCGTTTGTACTGTTCGCCTACGCAACGCTGAAGATTACGGCGGGTACGGCGGCTGTCGTGAATGCCACGGCGCCTCTGTTTGCAGCCGTGGTCGGTTACCTTTGGCTTCGTGACAAACTTCGCCCGACGCAGAGTCTGGGTCTTGCCATTGGTTTTGGTGGTGTTCTGTTGCTGCTATGGGACCGGATCGCACTGAATGTCGAGGGTGCTGCATGGGCGATCAGTGCATGTCTCGTTGCGACACTCTGTTATGGCGTAGCCGTGAATTACACGAAGAAGAATCTGACCGGCGTTGCGCCGATCGTCAATGCAGCCGGGTCTCAGCTTGCCGCGGCCGTGCTGCTTTTGCCGCTGGCGATGATCTACTGGCCGGCGGATCAGCCGTCTGTCAGGAGCTGGTACAGCGTCACCGCCCTCGGTGTGTTGTGCACCGGTGTCGCCTTTATCCTCTATTTCCGTTTGATAGCCCGGATTGGCCCGGCCCGGGCCATCACGACCACTTACCTGATCCCGGTTTTCGGCATGTTGTGGGGGCTGGTGTTCCTGTACGAGCCGATCAGCGCCGGCATGATCGCTGCCTGCGGCATCATCATAGTGGGTATCGCGCTGGCGACCGGCGGTTTGCGATCGACTTTAGCGTCGCGCGAATAGTCCGTTATCTGATCGGTGCCGGCCGCTACAGCGGGTCCTCCACTATTCCCGGATGCCTTCGAGCCCCATGAAAAATGCGTAATACAGCGACGTGTCTTCGATGCGTCGGAAGCGTCCGGTCTTGCCGCTGTGACCGGCGGACATGTCGGTCTTCAGGGCCAGCATATTGTCGTCGGTCTTGTATTCGCGAAGTTTCGCAACCCACTTGGCCGGTTCCCAGTATTGCACTTGAGAATCGTGCAGGCCGGTTGTCACGAGCAGGTTCGGATACTCCATTTTCCTGACATTGTCGTACGGCGAGTAGGACTTCATGTAGTCGTAATATTCCCTGTCGTTCGGATTGCCCCACTCGTCCCATTCGCCCGACGTCAACGGTATGTCGGCATCCAGCATCGTTGTAATGACATCGACAAATGGAACGGCCGCCATGACGCCGTTGTAAAGTTCCGGCGCCATATTCAATACCGCACCCATTAACAGGCCGCCGGCGCTGCCACCATAGGCATAGAGGTGATCGGGAGATGTGTAGCCCTGTTCGATCAGGTACTTCGATACGTCAATGAAGTCCGTAAAAGTATTCTTCTTGTTGAGTTGCCGGCCGTCGTAATACCACTCCCGACCCATTTCTGACCCGCCACGGATGTGTGCGATGGCAAAAATAAAGCCGCGATCCAGCAGGCTTAGGCGATCGGAACTGAAGCTCGGATCCGTGCTCGATCCATAGGATCCGTAGGCATACTGCAGCAACGGGTTCCTGCCGTTCTTCTCCATGCCCTTGCGATAAACGATCGAGACCGGTACCCGCGTTCCGTCGCGTGCAGTAGCGAACAGGCGTTCCGTGCGATAGTTGCTTCGGTCGAAGTCGCCTTCAACCGGCTGTTCCTTGATAAGCTTGTGCTCATCGGATTTCAGGTTGATATCGTAAGTAGACTCGGGAGTCGTCATGGATTCGTAGGTGTATCGAAACCATTCCGTGTCGAACTCCTCGTTGACGTCCGAATATGCGGTATAAACTTCTTCGCCGAAGTCGATGCGTTTCGTGGCGCCGGTTTCCCGATCGATGATTTCCATCTGCGTCAGACCATTCTCGACAATGGTGATGACCAGGTAATTCCGAAAGACTTTGAAATTTTCGATGAGAGCGTTGTCACGATGGGCGACCACCTCATTCCAGGAAGCTTTCGACGTGTCGCCAAGCGGCGCTTCCATCAACCGGAAGTTGGTTGCATTGTTGTTGCTCAAAATGTAAAAGCGATCGGCACCATCGCTGACAAAATACTCGTGTAGGGATTCCCGCGGCAGGAACACCTTCGCGCTGTTCTGTGGCGAATTTGCCGACAGGTAGCGAACCTCGGTGGAAAGCGTTTGTGAGCTGGTCAGGTAGAAATATTCCGACGACAGCGATTTCGAGACAGACAGATAGTTGGTTGCGTCCGGTTCCTCGTAAACCAGGGAGTCGTCACCGCTGCCCAGCGTATGCCGGAATACGCGGTACGAACGCAGCGTGTCCGGATGCTGCTTGCCGTAAAGAATGGTGCGGCTGTCGTTCGCCCAGTGGAAATTAGCCGTGGTGTCGTCGATGCGGTCGGCCAGCAGTTCACCGGTTTCCAGATCGAGGAAGTAAATATCGTAAAATCGACGGCCCTGATCGTCGACGCCGTAGGCCGCGATTCGGTCGTCGGGGCTGACCGAGAATCCGCTCACGGCGAAATAGTCTGCATCGCCGGCGAGCTTGTTGACGTCGAGCATAAGCTCCTCGTCCGCATCCATAGATCCTCGTTTCCTGGCATAGATCGGATACTCGCCGCCTTCAACATATCGGTAGTAGTAGAAATAGTCGCCACGCTTGTAAGGCGCCGAGAATTCGTCCTGCCTGATGCGTGCCTTCATTTCATCGTACAAAATGCTTTGCAATCCCTTGAACGGAGCCAACGCTTTCTCCATGTAAGCGTTTTCCGCCTCGAGATAGGCGATGACCTCCGGATTTTCGCGCTCGCGAAGCCAGTAATAATCATCGGTCCGTGTGTCGCCATGGATTTCCAGCGTGACGGGTTTCTTCTCGGGTGCCGGTACAGTGGCTGGTTCCTTTGAACACGCAACAAAGATCAACAGGAACAGTGGCAGGAAAGCGATTTTTCTCATTGCTGGATCATCCGGATTCGCGAAACGAGCGGCCATTCTGCCGCCTTCGCGCGGCGAAAAACAGGTTTTGGTAATATGCACGCGCTTTGTCCGGTCCCGATTCACAGCCGGACTGTCCCTGCCTATGGAGAATTCCCTGTGAAACGCCTGATAAATATTTGCTTGCTTGCGTTGGTAATTTCCAGCCAAGGCGCCGCATCGGACGCGGCATCGGACGCGGCATCGGACGCGGTACGGGCGCCGGACTGGACGCTGCGTGCGCCGGATGGCCGTCAGGTAAACCTCGCCCAGGAGTCGAAAAAACAGACGACGATTCTGTTTTTTTGGGCGACCTGGTGCCCATACTGCAAAGCACTGATGCCGCATCTGCAAAGCATGCGCCTGGAGTACGGCAACGATATCCGGATACTCGCGATCAATATCAAGGAAGATGGCGATCCGGTCGGCTTCATGGAAAGCGCCGGATACGACTTCACTCTTCTGCTCGATGGAGACGATGTTGCCGATCTCTACGAGGTTATGGGTACCCCTGGAGTATTCGTCGTGGATGCGCAACAACACATTCGTTTCGATTTGACGCGGATACCGCGAATCGAGCTGCCGGCGACCGACAAGCCGCCGGGCAACAGCAGAAAGGCGGCGTACATGGCGCCATACTGGGCAGCCGAGATTCGAAAAAGTCTGGATGTCGTAATGCTGGAGCGGTAGCTTCGATTGGCAGGTCGGTACCGGGGAGGGTGAAATGAACGGATTATCCGAGCAATTGCGTCGCCACTCGGTTGCGCTTATCAGCCTGGCTGTGGCGGTGTCGAGCCTGAGCTACAACACCTGGCGAAACGAGCAAACCGAGGCCAACCGAAATATCCGTGCCGCCGGCTTCGAGCTGCTGATCAAACTGGGCGAGCTGGAGCGCGTCCGGTTTTTCAGTCACTACGACCGGGACCCGGCAATGGGAAACCCGCGCACCGGCTGGGCTTACGTCCTGACGATCCGTGACCTCGGCAAGCTGCTGCCGGAACCCGCTCGCTCGAGCACGGGCGAGCTGGTTGCAATCTGGAACGACAATTGGAGTGGCCTGGGCGCGTCGGACGACTCGGCAGAAAAGGTCTCGGCCGCGATCGATAGCTGTCGAGATGATGTGCTGATGGCGCTTGCCGCGCTGGACTGAATTCCCCGGTCAAAGCAGCGGCTTGAGCTGCTCGCGCAGTAACGCGAGTTCCTCTTCCAGATTGCTGACCCGTAATTCAAGATCGGTAACGCTGCTTCGAACCGGGCTCGATTCACGCGTGGCGGCCTTGGACTTCGCAACATGCGCATCGATATCCACCGGCCCGGAAAACAGGTGCATGTACTCCGCATCCTTCCTGCCAGGGGTGCGCGGCAGTTGCACGACCAGTGGGTCGCCGTTGCGCTCGATCAGGCCCGAGAGTGCCGCAACAACCGCATCGTTATCGGCGAAGGTGTGCAACCTTCCGCTGCGTGCGCGTAGCTCGCCCGGAGTCTGCGCTCCCCGCAAAAGCAGCAGGCAAACGATGGCAAGTTGTGCCGGATCAAACTGAAAATCACTGAAGTGCGTGTTGCAAAAGCGCTGAACGTATTTCTCCGTACGACTCTTGAAATTCTCCTCGACGCGCACCAGGTTCTTGCCTTCCAGATCGCGCACCGTGCGTTGCACGACTCCCTGAGGCAGCGCCATGACAGGATCGCGGCTGGACTTCTGATTGCAGGCATTCGTCAACGCGTTCAGTGTTAATGGATACTGTTCCGGTGTGACCACCGATTTCTCGATCAGGCAGCCTATGACGCGTGCTTCGTTGGCAGTGAGGTTCAAGGGCACAGAGACTTCCTCGTAATTTAGTCAATCCAAAGTCTGATATTCGCCGGTCTTATAGCACGCCTCGCTCGCTCGAAAGGCGTATCGAGTTCAAGAATTCCGTATCGTTGTATCGCGCCAGCGATAACGGCTTGGCGTGTGCGGGCAAAGCGGTACCGCGGAGCCAGCGCGAGCAGAGGTCTCCGGCTGCACAAGCCGCCATCGTGCCGAAGCCCGACAATGCAGAAACTACAAAAGCACCCTCGGTTCGCAGCGGGCCGATTATCGGCAGATTTTCCTCTGTCATCGTGTAATAGCCGCCGTAGTGGCTGCGCGCGGCGGGCAATTCCCTGTAATAAGCCTTCAACGAAGGATTCAGGCGCGCGGCCCCGCGCAAGACGATCTCCGGAAAATGATCGTCGAGAGAAGGCGACCAGCCCGGCTCCGACGGTTCCGTATTATATGCCCAGCCGAGCCGTACCCAGCGGCAGTGGTCGTTGCCCTCGGGTCGGCGATGCGCATTTCCCGGCATTGTGTCGACGAGAAACCGGAATTGCTCGTCGTCGGCCAGAAGGTCGCGCTCTTCATCCGTCCAGTCGAGCTGTTGCGCATCCAGGTCGACGGAAAAGGGCTGGTCGAGCGGGACTGCATTCAATACGTCTTCGAATGCGAGTTTTTGCTGCAGGACGTTGGCAACAGGCAGTTTCTCGCCAAGATGCGCGAGCAGCCAGTTTATGAACGGACCGGCGGCGATGACAATTTGAGTCGCCGACAGGTCCCGCCCGTCACTGAGCGTGATGCGAAACGGCGATTGTGGTTCGATTCCGGAAACTTCACCACGCACGACACTGCCGCCACATGCCCGAAACGATCCGAGCATGTGCTGGCTGAGCGTGTAACTGTCGAGACTTCCGGCGCGACGGATACAGATGACATTGCGAACTTCCGGGTCGAAAGCCGGGAACTTCGCACGGATCGCTTTTGGCTTGCTTATCACATCGGCATCTGTGCCAAGCCCCTGCAACAACATGTCGATACTGTTGCTACGCGTGGCCAGCGCATAGCCACTCTGAGTCAGACGAATCCGATTTTCGGTATCGGCCGCAATGGCCTCGAGCAAATCGATACTCTGGTCGATGAAGTCCTTCATGACCGGTGAAGGCCACCAGTTGCGGTAGTTCTCCCCGGACTGTGCGGAAGTAAACGACATCGGTTGCAAGGCGTCTACCAACGTGATTTTCAAGCCCGAATTCGCACGTGACAGATAGAATGCAGTCGCAATACCCGAAATGCCGGCTCCTACAATAATCACGTCACGGGCTGTGGCCAGTGTCATTTATCGCTTACCATGCTATCAGGGGTGGCTCCGCCTACAACTCGCGTTGGAAAGCGCAATGCTATCACTGGCAGCAAGAAATGACTCAGGAGTGAATTGCATGTTGGCACGAAGGGCCAAAAGCGTATTGTTGGGCTTCACTGTAGTGCTTGCCGGGCAAGGTGGCTGGGCCGCCGAAGATCCGGCAGTACAACGCGCCAGGAAAGTCCTGAGCGAAGCGCCCGTTGTTGACGGACACAACGACCTGCCATGGGTCATTCGCGAAAAGTTCGGCGGCAATGTGGAAGGTCATGACATATCGAAGCGCGCCGAATATGACACTGACATTCCCCGCTTGCGCGAAGGCAGGGTCGGAACGCAGTTCTGGTCGGTTTACGTGCCCACCTCGCTTTCGCCGCTCGAGGCCATGACGGCGCAGCTGGAGCAAATCGACATCGCGAAACGCATGATCGGCCTGTATCCCGATGATCTGATGCTCGCGACCAGCGTCGCCGACATCGAAGCGGCACGACGGCAGGAGAAAATCGCATCGCTGCTTGGAATGGAAGGCGGCCACACGATCGCAAATTCACTCGGCGCATTGCGCAGCTACTACGATCTCGGCGTGAGATATATGACCTTGACGCACTTCCATAGCAACGACTGGGCCGATTCGGCAACGGACGACGCACGTCACGAGGGCCTGACCGGCTTCGGCCGGGAAGTGGTTCGCGAAATGAATCGCCTCGGCATGTTGGTGGATCTGTCGCACGTGTCAGAAGCAACCATGAACGATGTGCTGGATATTGCGGAAGCACCCGTCATATTTTCGCACTCGTCGGCTCGGGCGCTGACCGATCATCCGCGAAACGTGCCTGATAGTGTTCTCAAGCGGATCGCGAAGAACGGTGGGGTCGTGATGGTGACCTTCATTCCTGCGTATGTCAGCGCTGAGCGGCGCGACTGGGAGGACGGGATGATCCCGTTGCTGAAAGACGCCACAACCGATGCCGAATGGAGTCGGATCGGCAAGGCTTATCGCGAAGAGCATGGCGCGCCACCGCTCGCGACCCTGTCCCAGGTTGCGGATCACATCGAACATGTAGCGAAGATTGCCGGTGTTGACCATGTAGGCATCGGCAGCGACTTCTATGGTGCGGAGGGCGATGAACTCGTACAGGGACTCGAAGACGTTTCACGCTTTCCGGAGCTTGCCGCGGAGCTGATACGGCGCGGCTGGAGCGACGACAAGATTGCCAGTCTGTCACGCCACAACCTGCTACGCGCATTTTCCGAGGCGGAAAGGGCTGCGGCGCGGCTGCAGCAGTCTAGGCCACCGTCACTGAAAACCATAGAGAGCTTGCCTGCACCAGGAGCGGAAACATGATCAGGGTCATCAGATTCGTCAGCGGTAAGAAAACCTACCTGTCCGGTGGCGAGGAACTGCTGAATGACTGGCAGACGAACGGCGACGATGTCGTTTGGGTCGACTTCGATCAGGAGGACAAGCGTCGCGAACGGGCAATTATGGAGCAGCTGTTTCAGATCAACAGCCTGGCGATAGACGATGCGCAACGTGATCGCCACCCGCCCAAGCTTGAATGGTTCGACAATTGCTTCTTCCTGCTGTTAAAGGGATTCACTGCCGACACTGACAGCATCGACTTTTCCATCGTGCACATTTCGATTTTCGTCGGGCGGAATTTCCTGGTTACGCGGCACGCAATGATTTCACCCAGTATCGAAATCGTTCTGCAGCAAATCAACGACAAGGAAATCGACTTCTCGAAAGGCTCGGCGCACCTGTGTTACCGGATAGTCCGTACCATAGTCGATCGATACACACCGATCATCCTTGCGCTCGAGAGCCGCCTTGACCAGATGGAAGAGCAAATGCTCGAAGATCCGAACGACACGTTGTTATCCGAGCTTGTGTCATACAATAGCCAATTGAAAAAGCTGCGGCGTATATTCGGCTACCAGCAGTCGACATTGGCGCAATTGCCGGGCAGCAACTCTGCGCTCATAGGCAAGCAAAGCCGGCACGAATTCCAGGACGCTTTCGAGCAGATGGAGCGCCTTGCGAGCCTGTCGTCGCTATTGCAGGAGCTTACGCGTGACCTTATCGATGGCTACATTTCTATAAGCTCGCACCGTCTGAACAACATCATGAAATTATTGACGATAGCCTCGGTTATTTTCCTGCCGCTGACATTCATTGCAGGTATCTACGGTATGAACTTCGAAAACATGCCGGAGTTGAGCACGGCGCATGGCTATTTTGTCGTAATCGGCGTGCTGGTATTCATCGCGGGTGGCTTGCTGTTCGCGTTCAGGAAAATGCGCTGGATCTGACGCGCCATTACAGGTCTTGGCTGGCGATACGCTCGCCGAATCGTTTTACGTCATTCCAGTCCGTGAAATCAATCGTCGTTTTCGGATCCGTCGGTCCTTTGGTCATCCACATGATGAAGCGAATCATTGTCCTGTCAAAAAAGCCATAGGCCGGGTAATCGATCTTACCGGCGAAAATGGCAACGATAGCCGGTTTCCATGAAATCCGGCTGAGGAATTTCCTGACGTAGGGATTCGTATCGGGATCGCGCTTGTCCGGTTTACGGGCAACGACGTTGACGGAAAAAAACGCGCTCGGCTGGGCTTCGAGAATGGCGAGATTCTGATTGATGAGGTCTGTCACTTCGGGGCGATGCTTGCCGTAACGAATACTCGCGCCGATAACGATCCGGTCGTAGCCGGACAGGTCCGGCATCGAAGCCGGTGTCAGTTCATGGAGCGTTGGTGAATGCCCGGCCTGCTCGGCGATGCTTTGCAGACGCTGGCAGATTTCGAGTGTATGCCCGTCGACCGTCGAATAAATGAAAAGAATGCGTGCCATGTCTGCTGTCCCATGCGGAAGACGTGCCGTTGTTCACCTATTCCAGATTTTACCAGCAGCAAGGCACTGGCGGCACGAAGTGGCATTCGCACGCTAAATGTCAAACGAACCGAAATGGGTGAAATGCCGGATTATAGTCACGCGGTCGTCATGCCGCCCGTGGGTTTGACTGCATCGGATAGTGCCGACAGCAATTTGCTCACAATATGGATCAACGTTCTGGCAAATTGTAACTAGTAATCAGGCTTCAAGTGTGTGTTCCAACTCCGATGTCGCTACGTACTAGCCGTCATTGACGCAAAGCGCGTTCTGACGAAAAAATTACGCACGACAAGGGCAAAGCTGGCAAAAGCCATTGACGCAAAGCTTAAGGGTCCTCGCCTCCTTCGCGACGCCGTCTCTTACACTACGTAGGACCCAAGATCGCCCGGCCGCCACTTCTTTCGTACACCGATCAGGGATGGCAGGGCCATGAAACTTCTATCAATTGTCCTGCTTGCCGCATGCGGCGGAGGCGGTGGTGGAGGCGATAGTCAGCCGCCGAATACGGGGACTGCACCGCAAAGATCCAATCTGAGTCTGTCGCAGACTTCAGTCGAGTAACGAGAATGACCAACGCCGGCCGAACTTCCGAAGTGAGATCGAGAGAAGGGGCCGTGCCGTATATAGTTGGTTGGATTACGTTTTCGTACCCAACCAGCGAAAAATTGGTTCATCGCCGAATTCCGCATATTCTGTGTCGATTCCGCGCAGTGTCGCAATCGCTTCAGCGGAGCCATGGAGTTTTCCCGCCGCAGACTCCCGTTCCGGACTATGATCGCCTAACCCGAACACTTCATCAGCCGGGACGAAAATACGGAATACCCTGATGAACATGGACAGAAATCGAGCCCGGATTGCCCAGGATCCCAATTCGCGCAGGACGCTGCCGCATCGCAGCGCGAGCATGCGACAACTGACTGGCCTCGCGATGCTCATTGGGGGCTTGAGCGCTTGCGTACCGTTAGTGCCGTACGACAAAGCGCCCGGATACTACGAATCGCGCAGTAACCTTGGCGACGGCGTGCCCGCATTTATTATCATCGGATCGACGCCCCGTACTGAGGTGATGCGCGTATTGGGAGCGCCAGAAGTCGAAGCGCTAAACGGTCATTGGGCCTATTACGAGTCGAACTATCTGCAGATGGAATCCGGAGCGTGGGTAGTTGCCCTCTCAAACTTTGGCCGATGGCCGGTGCACAACGAGTTTCTGTTTCGTCGCCTGCTCCTCCGCTATGACACTATGGGCACAGTGACTGAGGTTGAATTCGACTCGGCTCAGTGCGCGGACCTGTTTTTTCTGACCGACGTTTCAGACGTTGCAGAAGTGGATCTGAAACGTTGTCCTATGCTCCAGCAAGACGTCGCGATGCGCACGGAGCGGCAGACTGAACGTATGTGGCAGGCATTCCCGTCGGAAGAGGAGCCGGTGCGCTGGTTCGAACATGCCTTGTGGCTGTCGGGAAAGCGTATGTTCAGCAGCAGCGGGATGTATTGCGACGCCGAGGATGTTTCACACAGCGCACTGCTGGGGGTCTCATCGGCATCTATCGTGTTTCTTCCATGGGAATCGCTGCCAAGTGGCCCCGCAGCCGGACCGTTGCGCATAGTGCGCGAGCAAATTGCCAGTGTCGGTGCAATCAACAGCCTGTTCCAAAAGAACCTGGGGATTAAGATAAGTCTCGCGGATAACAGTGAAGTGTCGATTGCCCTTTGCGGGCAAACCCGGGAGGGGTACGGAAACGACAAACCAGGCACCGTGGAGCTGCTTAAGTTGCTTGCCGGTGCGGAACCAGATTGAGCATTTCTTAAAGATGAATCTGGTGTCAGTCGCCCAACAGGTATTGAACAACAATCGCGCTCGGCCGCGAAGGTCCCGACCGGAGACGCGAGGAGCCCGTGTAATCAGACATTTAGCAACAAGTGCTCGCGTTCCCAGGGGCTGATTTCGCGGTGGAACAGTCGCATTTCTTCGCGCTTCACCTCACCGT
>JAOUGX010000007.1 GCA_029865385.1 Gammaproteobacteria bacterium | reverse complement strand
TTTACGTGCGGCTTCGTTCTTTGAAATTTTTCTTTGGACATGTCCTAATCTCTCGTGGTCTTAACGTGCAGGCCATGCAACCAATCGATGTACATGACCATGTTCAAATTCTGAAAACAAAGTCAGCGACTCTATACAGAGCGGCTGACTGGAGCCCACACCCGGATTTGAACCGGGGACCTCTTCCTTACCAAGGAAGTGCTCTACCCCTGAGCTATGTGGGCAGTAGCATTTGCGGGCAACTGCCTCGGCCTTTCCCACTACCGTAGATCCTTCACTACCGTAGCGCCTTCCTTGTATGGAGCGGGTGATGGGGATCGAACCCACATCATCAGCTTGGAAGGCTGAGGTTCTACCATTGAACTACACCCGCCTTGTCAGTCCGGTCTCGCCGGCATCCTGTCGCAGACAAGTAAATCTTTACGATCAATTTACCCTTGTGGACCTCTTTTTCAGGCGCACAAAAAAATCTGACAGCTTTTCACTAACACCGTCAGAATTCTGAATTCGTTGATGCATGCCTTTTCTAAAGAGTAACCGCTGTTCTCGCTCGCCAGTGACTCAGTAGCTTCGATTGCAGCCGCGGATGTTTCTTAAATACCGATCAACAAGGCAAGTAAAAAATACTGCTATACTTGCCGCCACCTTCCACCCGTTAATTCGACCTTTGTAATCAGGTCTGGTGGAGGGGGTAGGATTCGAACCTACGTAGGCTAAGCCAGCAGATTTACAGTCTGCCCTCGTTGACCGCTTGAGTACCCCTCCGCGGACACAAGCCGGGCATTGTCTAATCCCCAGCCTGAACTGTCAACACATAAGCCACTGATATTTGCCCGGGAAACAGCGTGTTTGCTGGCTTCGGAGTGTCGACGCAGGGCGTCGGCGGATTCAGCCCAAAGCCCAGTGCCAGGGCTCGAAAACGAAGCCGTACTGATTGTCCCGCGGATAGGTCATCGAGAATCCAAACTCGGCGGCACGACGCTGCAACCACTCGAACGCCGGGGATTGCTCGAATTCTTCGGTCAGGGGCCGGCTGCCGGGCGTCGCGATATCGACTGCGGTTCCCGAGTGATGCTGGCTGTATCCCGGCGCCGCATTCACCCTCAATACCTCTGCAATCTGCTGGCCGGCGTCCAGTTTTTTGCGGATCAGCTCGGCCTGATAGTCGAAACTGCGGAATCCCGACACTATAAGAAGTGTGATGCCGTCCAGCCGGGCTGCAGACAGCATGGCCTGCCAGCGACTGGCCGCCTCCGGCGTCAGGCGCTGCATGCGCCCGACCAGGTTCGGCCCGATATCGACCAGTTCGCTGGCATCCGCGAAATACGGCAGGCTGCCGCCCCTCGCATAGTCCAGCGGAACGCCGAGCTGCCTGTGAGTGTCCAGTTGTGCCTTGTTGAGCATCCGCTATCTGATCCGCTTTGCGAAGAAATGGCGCGGCCAAAAATCAGCGGCGATTGTCCCATATCGGAAAAAGTTGGCAACAGATCGGGCACCAGACCCAAAAATCAGCGAACGTCGCACAGATTGCGTCGATCTACAGCGATTGACGAGTAAGTTCGGCAAATGTCCCGATCGAACGTGCTGCCAGGCAGCGTGCGTCGCGAATGTCAGCACCGTGAGACATGATTACAATGCCTGCCGCGAAACCAGGCTTGTCAGGAACCAGAACGCATGCCCAAGGATGAAATCTACCGCGCCGGCGCTGTCGCCGAAAGGCCGTTCGAATTCAATGAGACCGTGGCTGCCGTATTCCCGGACATGCTGCAACGCTCGATTCCGGGCTATGCCGCATCCATCGAAGCCATCGGCCAGCTGGCCAGCCGTTTCGTCAGTGCCGATACGCAATGCTACGACCTGGGTTGCTCGCTGGGCGCCGCTACAATGGCAATGCGGCAAAACATCGTCAATAAGGGCTGCAGGATCATCGCTGTCGACAACGCCGAGGCAATGGTCGAGCGCTTCAAGCGCATCCTGGCTGATGACCGCGGCAACCCGGATGTCGACGTCTCGGTATTGCAGTCGGATATTCGTCACATCGATATCTCGGGTGCGTCGATGGTCGTGCTGAATTACACGCTGCAGTTCCTGCCGGTTGCCGAGCGCCTGGCAATGCTGCAGAAGATCGCCGACGGCATGATCGACGGTGGAGTGCTGATACTTTCCGAAAAAATCGTCGACGAGGATCCGCTTATCGAGCAGATGCTGGTCGACCTGCATCACCAGTTCAAACGACGTAACGCTTACAGTGATCTGGAGATCAGCCGCAAGCGGGCTGCGTTGGAAAACGTGCTCGTACCCGAGACCCTGCGCGCGCACCTCGAGCGACTGCGCAATGCCGGATTCCGGCATGCCGGCCCGTGGCTGCGCTATTTCAACTTTGTTTCGATTCTCGCCATTCGCTGAAACATGCTGGATTCCGATGCATTGCTGGCGGACCTCACTACCGCTGGCCTGGCGGACTGGCTGCATCCGGTAGACCGGTTGCTGAAAGAGAAATTACGCGATGGAGCGCACGGCCGGCTCGCCGAGTGGAAGTCGGTGCTGCACGATTTGCCAGCGATCCGCAGCGGCACGCCTACTGTCGTCGACGGAATCGTGACCGTTCCCGGCATCGATTGCGACAGCGACACTCGATCCGATTTGCGCGAACAATTATTGAAACTCGCGCCTTGGCGCAAGGGACCGTTCGACGTTTGCGGCGTACGAATCGACAGCGAGTGGCGTTCGGAGCTGAAATGGGCACGAATCGAGCACGGCATCAGCCCGCTGTCCGATCGCCTGGTTCTCGATGTCGGTTGCGGCAACGGCTACTACGCATTGCGCATGCGCAGCATGGGTGCGCGCTGCGTAATCGGCATCGATCCAACGCTGCTGTACGTCGCGCAATTCCAGGCGATACAGCATTACGCGCGGCGAACCGGAGTGCATGTACTGCCCTTTCGACTCGGAGAGCTGCCCTCGTGCAGCCGTGCATTCGACACGGCTTTTTCGATGGGCGTGCTGTATCACCAGCGCAATCCCATCGAACACCTGCGGCAGTTGCGCGATTCCCTCAAACCGGGCGGCGAGCTGGTACTGGAAACGCTGGTTCTGCCCGGCGAACACAATGCGGCCATCACCCCGCCGGATCGTTACGCAAGAATGCGCAACGTATGGCTCTTGCCGACTCTGCCGATGCTGCGGCGGTGGATAGGCGAATGCGGATTCGGCGCATCCCGTGTAGTAGATGTGTCGGTAACCACGACCGATGAACAGCGCAGCACCGAGTGGATGACATTCGAGTCTCTGGCGCAGGCGCTGGACCCGCTGGATCCCGACAGGACCGTCGAAGGATGGCCGCGGCCACGGCGCGCGGTGCTGGTCGCACACGTCCCTACTTGACGCCAATTCATTCCGTCTCTAAATTTCTGTTTTGACTGAAATGAGTGAAACCGATGAAGATGTCTCCCGCGGTTGAAAAGTACGTGCTGCACTGGGGAGAGATGGGCACTCGCTGGGGCACCAATCGATCTGTCGCACAAATCCAGGCGCTCCTTTACTTGTCGCCGCAGCCAATGAGCGCGGACGAGATTGTCGAGCTGCTGTCACTCGCCCGCTCGAACGTCAGCACCGCCCTGCGCGAATTGCAGAGCTACGGCCTGGTGCGGATGACGCATGTCCTCGGAGATCGGCGCGATTACTTCGAATCGCTGCACGACGTATGGGAATTGTTTCGCGTCATCATCGAGCAGCGCAAACAACGGGAACTCAATCCCACGTTGTCGATGCTGAGAAAGTGTGCGGCCGAGGTGGACGCAGAATCGGACACGGATGCGGTCACCAAGGATCGCATTCGCAACATGCTGACCTTTGTTGAAAATACCAGTGACTGGTACGAAAAAATCCAGGGCGTCCCGACGACGACATTGCAAAAACTGATGAAGCTCGGCGCCGGCATTACTCGCTTCGTACAGAAATAAACTCAGGGCTGGGCGACACAAGCGCCGACGATCTTGCGCTCGCCGTTGCCAAGGACGCGCAGGAACCAGATCGACTCTCCCGTACTTTTCGCATCCGGTCCTGCGTTGACGGCATCTGCTGGCCGCAGGAAGTACCCACCAGGCCTGTACACTGCGGTTGCAGGTTTCCCTGAAACGCATTCACTGTGCCGGTAATTGCCGCTGACGAGGTAGCCCTCGACTTCGGCAGAATAGGATTGCCACTGCTGTTCAGCCGATGGATCGATCTTCAGCAGCCAGGTCTTTTCGCCGCTACCCGGGTCGGATCGCAACTCCATGACCGACAGCCCAAAATCTTCGGCATCGCCGGACAATGCTCTCCAGCGACCGGATTCGACACCGCCTATCAGCGGCATCCGGATGACAGCACGCTCGTCGACATCATTCAAAAAATAAAGTATCTCGGCGCCGCTTTTCGTGCGCATGCTGATGCCCATGGAACCCGAAGGAATATACGCATAGCCACCCGGGCTCAGCGTCATACCACCGAGCTCGAGTACGCCGGCCAGAACGAAGATTTCCACACTCTTGTCCGGTGTCGCACCCGTGCTGAAATCCCACTCCGCGGGTAGAAGCAAGCGGCTGCTCATGCGGAGAGAACGATGATCGCCACCGAACGTCTTTGCTCGAACGCCCGGCAAGCCGCCAAGGAATTCGTCCTCGAGTTCTTCCGACTGAATGAATGCAGGGTAGGGAACTTTGGGCGCGCCGGTCGCACAAGCCATGATCACGAGTGCGGCTGCGAACATCGACACCGTGCCAAGGCTTGCACGACCTGTAGATATGCGCTCGGGCACAATCCCTGTCCTGAATCGATTCACGCGGACGACCGGCGCCGGACCAGCGAGCTGAAACCGGCGATAAGGAAGCCGAAGACAATCAGCCCGACGATTTCCGCTACGATGTGATTGCCGAGCCAGTCCATGCCAATACCGTCCGGTTTGCGGTTCTGCACGAACGCCACTGCGGCAATGCCGACACCGAGCAGGCCCTCGCCGCCGACGAACCCGCTGCCCAGCAATACGCCGCGCTCGCGGCGGTTTACCAGGTCTTCCTCCGATTTCGCGGAGCGTTCGAACAAACCACGCAACAAGCCGCCCACGAATATCGGTGTCAGCGTCGAAACGGGAAGGTAGACACCGACGGCAAAAGGCAGCGACGGGATCTTCAGCACTTCGCAGGCCAGCGCGATCGCGATGCCGATGCCTACGAACATCCATGGCAATTGCTGATCGAGGACACCTTCGATAACGAGCTTCATCAGCGTTGCCTGAGGCGCGGGCAATTCCTGTGTTCCGAAGCCGAAGGTCTTCGCGAGCAGGATCACGGACAGACAGACGAAGGTCGCGGAACTTAAGACCCCGATCAGCTCACCCATCTGCTGGCGTCGCGGTGTGGCGCCCAGCAGGTATCCGGTCTTTAGATCCTGCGATGTATCACCGGCAATGGATGCGGCAATGGCTACTACGCAACCCACTGTCAGCGCGGCAGCCTTGCCGGTCAGATCTGTCCATCCCATCACGAGGAAGATGCCGGCGGTTCCGAGCAGCGACGCGATTGTCATGCCGCTGGTCGGATTGCTGGTGACGCCCACCAGGCCAACGATGCGAGACGCGACGGTAACAAAGAAAAAGGCGAATACGACGATGCAGACGGCAGCGACGAGGCGAATGCCCATGCCGCCAACGTCACCGAGGACCTGCGGCACCAGCGCCAGGACCAGTACGATTGCCAACAGGCCAAAACCGACAAATTTCAACGGCAGATCGTCGTCCGTGCGGCTCTTTTCCACAGCCTCGGCGCCGTCCGAAACGCGATCGCGAAGTTCGCTGGCGCCGATCCGGAAACTCTGCACCATGACGGGGATGCTGCGGATCAGCGTAACGATGCCGGCGGTAGCAACCGCCCCTGCACCGATGTAGCGAACATATCGTGTCCAGATCTGGCTGGGCGACATGTCGTGAATGAGCGCCACGCTCTCCGGAAAAACCGGTACGGTGAAGCCATCACCCCACACGGCAATCGCTGGAATGATGATGACCCAGGCCAGTAAGCTGCCGCCCACCATCACCGTTGCGATTCGCGGCCCGAGAATATAGCCCACGCCGAAAAGGGCCGCGGACAGGTCCATGCCGATCTCGCCTTTCTTGATGAACGGCAGGCGCGTCGCGACCTCGTCGGGTATCACCTTGATCCACGAGGTCAGGAATTTGAAAAAAGCACCGAGACCCAGGCCGAGAAACACGAATTTCGCACTTTGGCCGCCAACCTTGCTTGCGACCAGCACCTCGGCACAGGCTGTGCCTTCCGGGTACGGCAGTCGGCCGTGTTCTCCCTTTATAAGGAAACGGCGCAACGGAATCATGAACAGGATGCCGATTACGCCGCCGCACATGGCGAGCAGGGTCATTTGCAGCAGGTCCGGAGCAACGCCCCACAGGAACAATGCGGGCAACGTGAAGATGACTCCACTCGCGAGTGAACTCGATGCGGAGCCAATCGTCTGCGACATGTTGGCTTCCAGAATACTGCCGCCCTTGCCGACGGTCTCCAGCGCCTTGAAAGCCGCAACCGTCATGACGGCCACCGGGATCGAGGTGCTGATGGTCAGGCCCGCGCGAAGCCCGAGATAGGCGTTGGCCGCACCGAATACGATGCCGAAGAAAATACCGAGCAGTGCCGCCTTCAGCGTAAATTCAGGCAGTTCGGACTCGCTGGAAACGAATGGCTCGTACTGTTCTCCCGGCGCGAGCTCCACGTAGGCGCGTGGAGAAAGTCCCTTCGGGTCGGATGGCGTTTCGCTACGACTCATGGTCTCACTGCCCTCTTTTCGAATTCCTGATTCTTCCCGCCAGCCATTGGCGAAACGGCGTTTCTTGCAGTGCCAGAAATAAAAAAGCCGCCCAGATAACTGGGCGGCACACTAAGCAAAAGGTGTCTCAGGCCCGGATACCGTTTGCAATCGAATCATTCAAACGTCACTGTTCAAAAAGATTCTGCATCTGGTATCGCAATACCGGAATAGCGCATATCGCTGGCAGCAATCGCTTTTGTCCAGGAGGATGCGATTACTCGAATTGCGGTTAGCGTGATGAGAGGTAACACGCGTCGACCGCACAACGATTCCTGCTTCCCGCATGGCGCCACCGCCGAACCGCCTTCTGACACCCTATCTCCGTGCGTACCGGATTGGTACGTGCGCGATGCTACTACATCTTGTGCCCGAAGGCGAGATGTGTACTAGATATGCTCGCGACCACAAGATTTACATTCTGCAGAGAACTTGCATTGACGAATGACAATTCAACGTCAGACAGAGCCGGCTACCAGAAGGTTGGCCTGGGTCTCGGACCTGCCGTGGCGATCGCAATGTTGATTGCAGGTCCACCGGAGTCCCTGTCGGCCGAAGCATGGAATACCGCCGCAATGGGATTGCTGATGGCTATCTGGTGGGCAACCGAAGCAGTACCAATCGCGGTCACCGCGTTGCTGCCGCTGGTGTTTTTTCCGTTGCTCGGCATTGCCGACATCCAGGAAGCCGCAGCACCCTTTGCGAACAAAGTCATTTACCTGTTCCTGGGCGGATTCATCGTGGCACTCGCCATGCAGCGCTGGAACCTGCACCGCCGTATCGCGCTGACCATCCTGCAGCACGCGGGCGGCAATGGCAGTTCGCTCATTGGCGGATTCATGCTGGCCAGTGCGCTGCTTAGCATGTGGGTCATGAATACCTCGACCACGATGATGTTGTTGCCAATAGCCGTATCGATCATTGCGGTCGTTCACAGCACGATCGACGGACTCAGCGACAAGGCGAAATCCGATTTTCAGTACGCATTGTTACTGGGAGTGGCCTATGCCTCGACCATTGGCGGCATGGCCACACTGGTCGGAACGGCACCAAACGCGATGATGGCGGCATTCGTGCTGGAGAATTACGACACGCAGATCGATTTTGCGTCCTGGATGCTGGTGGGCGTGCCCTTGAGCGCGATGATGCTGCCATTGGCGTGGCTTACGTTGACCCGGGTCGTTTTTCACGTGGATTTCCGCACATCCGCCGAAAGCCGTGCTCACTTGAGGCAAATGAAAGCGAACATGGGCAAGATCAGCACACCGGAGCGCCGTGTCGGCGCCGTCTTCCTGTTGCTCGCAATCACCTGGATCATGCGGCCATTGCTGACGAAGATCCCGGGGCTCGAGGCGCTGGATGATTCCGGAATCGCGATGGCCGGCGCCGTGCTACTGTTTCTTCTACCCAGCGGCGACAGGGACGATCCGTTGTTATTACGCTGGGAACAAGTCGAGAAGTTGCCCTGGGCCATCCTCATCCTGTTTGGCGGCGGCCTCTCACTGGCGAACGCCGTCAGCCAGACCGGACTCGCGGCCTGGATTGGCGACAGCCTTCACCTGGTCGCGGCCTTGCCGGATGCAGTTTTGGTCGTGATCGTCGCGACAATGATTATTTTCCTGACGGAACTCACCAGTAATGTGGCTACGACCGCAACGTTCATGCCGGTCGTGGGTGCGATTGCCATCGAGGCTGGCGCCGATCCGATTGTGCTGCTCGTGCCGGTCACCCTGGCCGCGAGTTGCGCATTCATGTTGCCTGTTGCAACACCACCCAACGCCATCGTCTTTGGTTCCGGTTTATTGACGATTCCGAAGATGGTCAGAGCCGGTATCGCACTCAATATCATTGGGATTGTGCTGGTCTCGCTGGTGGCACTCACGCTGGTTCCCAAATTTCTGCACGGATAGAGGCCGATGAAAGATAAGTATTCAGTTAGTAACCTGAACAAGTTCCGGCAACTTCGCGAGAAAGGTGTCTACGACAAGGAAACCGTGCACAAAGTACTGGATGCCGGGCTGGTCGCGCACGTAGCTTTTGTCGAGGACGGGCGCGCTGTCGTTGTACCCATGATTTACGGTCGTCATGATGAAACCGTTTATCTGCACGGTGCGCGCAAGGCGCGGGTCATTCGGATGCTCGAGAGTAATGATCGGATCTGCATCAATGTAACGCTGGTCGATGGCATCGTGCTGGCCAGGTCGGCGTTCAACTCTTCTATGAACTACCGATCGGTAACCGTGTTCGGTACCCCGCAGTTGATTGAGGCCGAGGCAGACAAGCTCTATGCCATGAAGGTGATAAGCGAACACCTGATGCCGGGCCGGTGGGACGAACTTCGCGATCCGCTCGACAAGGAAGTCAAAATGACCGGTGTCATCGAAGTCTCGATCGATACAGCCTCGGCAAAGATTGCTACCGGCATGCCGACGGACGAACCAGAGGATTACGAGATTCCGGTATGGGCCGGCGTTCTGCCACTTGTGTCACGACTGGAAAGCTTGCAGGACGACGACCGGCTGTTGCCCGACGTCAAGGCATCCGCAGCGGTTCGCGCGCTGCAGAACAGGACTCTCTGAAGCAATTTCAAACAGTTCGACGTCATTGCGAGCGAAGCGAAGCAATCTCTCAAATGAAACCCGGATTTCAACGATTGCTTCGTCACTTCGTTCCTCGCAATGACGTAGTCACTTCGTTCCTCGCAATGACGTAGTCACTTCGTTCCTCGCAATGACGTAGTCACTTCGTTCCTCGCAATGACGTAGTCACTTCGTTCCTCGCAATGACGAGTTGCCTGAAACCTAGAAAAAAAAACCCCGGCATGGCCGGGGTTTTTCGTTTGCATGTAACTCGCTGCTACATTCGGTACTGCAGCTCCAGACCGTAAATTCGGCCCTTGTTGAGCGGCGAGAAGGTTGCGCCGGAACCCTGGAATCCGGGAACCGGAGTCGACGGGCCGCCGGGGAAAACCGCCGGCAATTGCGTGTCGCCGCCGATGGTCGATTCGTTCTTCAGGTTCTTGCCGAAAATCGAGAACTTCAGCCGCTCTTCCATGAAGGTGAATCCGACGCTTGCGTCGAACATGTCCGCTGCACGCAGCCGGCCGCGGTTATTATCCGTGTAAGCCGCGGAATCGCGATGATAACCGGAGGCTTGCGCGGTAAATGTACCGAACCCGACTTCGCGTGTGTAAATCAGCTCGGCGCCGTACGACTTCGGTGCCAGTCGCGGCATGTCGAGTTGCTTGTCGGCGCTGTCGACTACGCCGTCGCCGTTCAGGTCGAAGCGCACTTCGTCATAGCTGCCATCGACATAGCCGAAACTGCCGCGCAGGAACAGGTTGTCGGACAATGCGGCGGAGGCCTCGAGGTCAAAGCCGGTGATCGTCGCATCCGAAGTATTGCGGATGAGCTGAATGACACCGACGAACGGATCCGACAGGTTTATCTCGCGTTGCAGGTTGCTCATCTTGTTCAGGTAAGCGGCTGCGTTGATACGCACCCGGCCACCCGCCAGGTCTCGCTTCAAACCGATTTCGTAGGAACTCTGTTCTTCCTGGTCGAACGGCTCGTTAGGAATGGCAACCGCGGTGTGCCTCAGGTTGTATCCGCCACTGCGGAATCCCTTGGTCCAGAACGCATAGATCTGGGTTTCGTCACTCGGAGTTATCTGCACGCCGACCTTCGGCGACACACTGCTCCAGGTCTGGTTGTCACGATAATTGAAAGTCAGGCAACCGCCGCCAACGACACAGCCATCCAGCGGGATGTTGCGAATCTTGACATCCTTCTTTTCTTCCGTGTAACGAGCACCAAGATTGAAGGTGACGTCGTCGGTGACATTGAAGTCCAGGTTTGCGAAAAAGCCAAGCGTATCCTGCGCCTGATCGCCACCGCCGGTTCGGTTGAACGATGATGGCGGAATAATTCGGTTCTCGCGGTATTCGATGTCCTGGCGGAAATAATAGAGACCGGCCGTCAGGTACGACTCGCCGATACTGGCTGTGTAACGCAGCTCATTGGACATCTGGTTCTGAAAAGTCGATGCCGGCGCATGAAAGAAGAAGATCGGGGAAGCATCGATATCGCCCCGGGTCAACGACTCGTACTCGCGCCAGCCCAGGATATTGACGATCTGCCCGTCGCCCGGACCAACATCCCAGGTGAATTCTGCAATCAGGTTATCCCAGCTGTTGTCGTAGAAACCCTCCTCATTGACTGAAAAATCGAACGAGTCTTCCCTGTACAGGCCAGCGTTCTGCGACGCCGGGCCATCGCCATCGGTATCGGCATGTTCGCCACGCACTATGAGATCCATGCTTTCCGAAATTTCGAAACTCAATGCGCCGCGGTAGATCTTGGTCGACGCTTTGCCGAAATTGTCATTGCCGTTCGCGAGGTTGTTGAACCAGCCGCCGTCATCGTTGTAATAAACGGCCAGTTTGCCACCGACGCGATCGGACAGGGGTCCGGACACGACCGTGGACAAATACATGTTCGAGCCGGATTCGTATGCCACGCGTGCGTTGACACTGAGCTCGTCGGTCGGTCGGGTGGTACGAATCAGCACTGCGCCACCGGTCACGTTGCGGCCGAACAGGATGCCCTGCGGACCGCGCAGAACCTCGATGCCTTCCATATCGAAGATATCGAATACGACGCCCGCGTTCAGACCCATGTACATGCCGTCGACGAAAACGCCGACTGTCGGGTCGATGGATGGGATCGAGCTATTGATACCGAGGCCGCGGATCGAGAAGTTCGCAACGCCACGCGTTGTGCCGATGTCCTCGAGCTGCACGCTGGGTGCCGAGTAACCAACTGCTTTCAGGTCGCGAATGTACATTGCATCCAGCTGCGACTCGCCGTATGCCGTTACGGCAACCGGGACGTCCTGGACCGCCATGCCGCCGGCGCGCTTGGTCGCCGTCACAATGATTTCTTCGAGAAATACGTTCTTGGTGCCCTGCGCGAACGCACTACCCGACAACGTAAGCCCGGAAAATATGGCTGACAGCACGATAGCTCTTGTGAGCTGCTTCGGAATTTCCATTACTTCGTCCCCGTTCTTGTTTATTTGAATGAACTGCCGCTGGTCTGCTGTATTCGGCTTCGAACAGGTATTCGTGCAAAAACAACAGGCCCGGTGCCTTGCGCCCTATGGTACTGAAAGTCTTCGAATATTGGTATGAGTGCGACAGCCGCAGCCCAGCATTCGACGCTAAACCTGTCGAATGTTGTATAAAAGGAACAAATTGGCCGGGATAGCGGTCCCGGCGGCCGCTATCGGGCTGCGGCTTGCGTCGCCCCGGCAAACTGGCTGTTCTCGAGTTCGAGCCGCAGCAGCGCTTCCTTGGTCGGCAGCCCCCCGCCAAAGCCGGTCAGATCCCCCGAACTGCCAATGACGCGATGGCAGGGAATAATGACCGGTATCGGATTTCGCCCGTTCGCCGCACCGACTGCGCGCACGGCTTTCGGCCGCCCGATACGCTCGGCGATCTCCCGGTACGAAGCGGTCGTGCCATACGGAATCTTTTGCAGCTCGCGCAAGACGTCGAGCTGGAATTCGGTACCGGCGGGCCGCAGCGCCAGATCGAATGTCTTGCGCTGACCTGCGAAGTATTCGGTCAGCTGTTGCCGGGCGGCGGCGAATGGCTTTTCCGAATAGATCCAGTCCGGTTCCGGCTCCCGCCGCATCGACCCCTGGGGAAAACCCACCATCGTCAGGGCATCGTCATCCCCGGCCAGCAGAAGATCGCCGATCGGTGTATTCAGGTAACAGTAGTACATTCGCTCATCCTCCGGAGCCCGGGTGCGAGCTCCACAATAGCAGGGCGGCATAGGCGCGCCAGGGACGCCAGCTTTGCGCACGTTGCAGAAGTTGTGCCGGCGTCACGCGTCGCGGCCATTCGATTGCCTTGATCAGGCCGAGGTCGCTAGCCGGAAACGCGTCGGGATTTTTCAGCGCGCGCATAGCGACATACTGCGCCGTCCAGTCGCCGATACCCTTGATGGACTGCAGCGCCGTGCAAAAGTCCTGCGGGCTCTGCGCCGGATCGAATAAAAGTTCGCTTCGCACGACGGCACGCGCGACCGATCGAATCGTATCGGCACGGCTGCGAATGATTCCGCAGTGTTCGAGCCGGGCACGAACCAGTCGGTCTGCAGTCGGAAACACACGGTTCAATGTGTCGCTTCCTGTATCTTTCGACAGCGACAACGGTTCCCCGTAATGGGCGGCGATTCGCCCGGCCAGCGTGGTCGCTGCCTTTACCGAAACCTGCTGGCCGAGTATCGCGCGTATCGTCAGTTCGAAACCGTCCCAACTTCCCGGTACCCGGATGCCGCCGTGAGATTTCAGCCGTTCGGCCAGCGCCGGATCCTTGCCAAGCACCGCGGCTATGTCCGCGACCGGCGCGTCCAGATCAAGCATTTCGCGGCAACGTTGCACTACTTCGAACAGGGAGGCCGTTGTCACGCCACGCAAAGTCAGCTGCAGGTAATTTCCGCTGGCGGCCGGCTGTACTTCGATGATGCCGTGGCCATCGTCCAGCGCGATGCTTCTGCTGTATCGCTCACCGGAGACGCTTTCGACACCCGGCGTCGCTCTGTCAGAGAAAAATGCCAGCATCTGCGCCCAGTCGAACGGCGTGCGATACGGCAGGCGGACACTGAGCGTTGCGCCATCGATGCGCGGCAGTTGTTCAACATTGCCACGCCTCAAGTCTCGTGGCGCGCGTCCGTATGTCGCCTTCAATGCGTCATTGAATCGCCGCACACTGCCGTAGCCGGCGGCCAGCGCGATCTGGCTCATTGGTAGCGACGTTTCGTCGATAAGGCGTTTTGCGAAATGGAGTCGCTGCGTGTGTGCGACAGCGATGGGCGACGCGCCGAGGTGATGACCGAACAGCCTTCGCAGATGCCTACTGGTAACTCCCAGGCGTTCGGCAAGCTGTTCGACATCACCGTTGTCGAGTGCGCCGGTGGAAATCAGCCGCAGGCCACGGCGCACGGTTGTCGAGGTGCCGCTCCACGCCGGTGTGCCCGGCGCACATTCCGGGCGGCAACGCAGGCAGGGACGAAACCCGGCTTCACTGGCTGCGGCGGCGCTCGGGAAGAACGCGACGTTTTCCTTTTTCGGGGATACCGCGGGGCAGATCGGGCGGCAGTAAATGCCGGTGGTACTGACCCCGACGAAAAACTGGCCATCGAACCGTGCGTCCCTGGCCAGTCTTGCCCGCTCGTATATTTCGTTGTGCTGCATGCCCATCTCTCCCGAATGGGCACCAGTATACGCCGGGACAGGCTAGTGATTAGCCAGAATCGGACCTCGATGTAAGGGCGGCCCGGAGTGCTCTATTGGTTGATACCGCCCATGCACATGTACTTGATTTCCAGGTAGTCATCGAGCCCGTACTTGGAACCCTCCCGGCCCTGGCCGGATTCCTTGACGCCGCCGAAGGGGGCCATTTCGTTGGAAATAATGCCTTCGTTAATTCCCACGATGCCGTACTCGAGTGCTTCACTGACGCGCCAGACGCGACCGATATCCCTGGAATAGAAATAGCAGGCGAGACCGAACTCGGTGTCATTCGCCATGGCAATGGCCTCTTCCTCGGTCTTGAATTTGAACAAAGGCGCTACCGGGCCGAATATCTCTTCGCGAAAGACACGCATTCCGTCGTTTACGTTGGTCAGAATGGTTGGCTGCACGTAGCAGCTGCCGAGCGACGAGCGCTCCCCGCCTGCCATTACGCTGGCACCCTTGGCAACGGCGTCCTCGACAAATCCCATGACATCGTTGGCGGCTTTCTCGTTTATCAGGGGACCGATCGTAACGCCCTCGTCCATGCCGTTGCCGAGCTTCAGTCCTGCGGTCGCGGCCATGAGCTTCTCGGTGAACTGATCGTAGACCCCTTCCTGCACAAGTATGCGATTTGCGCACACGCAGGTCTGGCCCGCATTGCGAAATTTGCAGATGATCGCGCCTTTGACGGCCTCATCCAGGTCCGCGTCGTCGAAAACTATGAATGGTGCGTTGCCGCCGAGTTCCATCGAGGTGCGTTTTACGGTCTTGCTGCAGGCAGCCATCAACATTTTTCCGACCGGCGTCGAGCCTGTGAACGTGAGCTTGCGGACGATCGGGTTCGATGTCAGTTCTTCACCGATCTCCGAGGTCTTGCCGGTCACGATGTTTATGACTCCAGCCGGTATGCCCGCCTGCTGTGCCAGCTCGGCAAACGCAAACGCGGATAACGGCGTTGCATTGGCGGGTTTACACACGACCGTACAACCCGCGGCCAGTGCCGGAGCGATCTTTCGCGTCAACATTGCGTTGGGAAAGTTCCACGGTGTAATGCAGGCCACCACGCCGACCGGCTGCTTGATGACAACGATGCGCTTGTCATCGGACGGCTGAGGAATCGTGTCGCCGTAAATGCGCTTGCCTTCTTCGGCGAACCACTCGATATAGCTGGCACCATAAGCGATTTCACCGCGCGCCTCCGCCAGCGGTTTGCCCTGCTCCGTCGTCATTATGCGAGCCAGGTCGTCCTGGTTCTGCATCATCAGGTTGAACCACTTGCGCAGTATCGCAGCCCTGTCTTTGGCGCTGCGCTTGCGCCAGGCCGGCATCGCCGCTTCCGCTGCTTCAATGGCCCGTCGCGTTTCCGGCATGCCACAGGACGCGCATTCGGCGATCAATTCGCCGGTTGCGGGATTGTTCACCGGATAGGTTTCGCCTTTGTCGCTGTTAACCCATTTGCCGTTGATGAAGGCCTGGGTCTTGAAAAGCGTTTTATTGGAAATCTGCATGCGTGATTCGCTCCTCTTTGCGAGCGGCAAGAATAGTGAGAATCAACCACGCCTTCAACGGTAATCCATATAGCGCTCAGTGATCCTCGTCCCTGCAAAGAAAAACCCCGGCACAAGGCCGGGGCTGCATTGTTTCTCAGATAACCTTTGCGGGATCAGGCCGCCTGCTTTCTCGATGCGGCGTACGGCCCTTTGAGCCATTCCGCCAGCTCGTCGGCCCCGCCGATCTTTTCGCCGTTCACGAAGACCTGGGGAAACGTTTTCGCGGCCGTCACGGCACGCAGGGTGCGGTCGGTGTAGTGCTGGTTCAGCTCCAGCGCCTCGAAGAGAATCCCGGCGTCGCGCAGCATGCCCTTGGCCCTGGCGCAGTGCGGACAACCCGCTCGCGAAAACAAAGTTACGTCGAGCGGCTTCGGCGCTTTCGGTGCGACATAGGCGAGCATCGTATCGGCATCAGAAACCTCGAACGGATCGCCGGGCTTCTGCGGCTCGATGAACATTTTTTCGATGACACCGTCGCGCACCAGCATCGAATAACGCCACGAGCGCTTGCCGAAACCGAGATCGTCGTTGTTTACAAGAAGGCCCATGCCATTCGTGAACTCACCGTTGCCGTCGGGCAGGAATGTGACATCCTCGGCTTTCTGCGTTGCCGCCCATTCGTTCATGACAAACGCATCGTTGACCGACATGCAAATGATGTCGTCTATGCCGTGCGCCTTGAATACCGGCGCAAGCTGGTTGAACCGCGGCACATGGGACGATGAGCAGGTCGGCGTGAATGCGCCCGGCAACGAAAACACTATGACGTTTTTTCCGGAAAAAACGTCCTTGCTGCTGAGCTCGCGCCATTCGTGATCGACGCGGGTTCTGAAAGTCGCTTCAGGGACTTTTCGTCCTTCCATTTTCTTGAACATTCGATTCTCCTGTTGATTCATTGAATTCGTTAGCGGTCATTCGCCGAGCATGCTGCGAAGCATCCAGGCGTTTTTTTCATGAGTCTGCATGCGCTGCGTCAGTAAATCGGCAGTCGGCTCGTCATTGGCCGCATCTGCTGCTGGAAACGCAGCACGAGCGGTGCGTACAACCGTCTCCTGCCCTACGACCAGCTGCCGTATCATTTCCGCTGCGTTCTCGCCGCCGACCGACTCATCGATGGACGTCAGTCCCGCGAACTCGGCGTATGATCCGGGCGACGGTATGCCCAACGACCTTATGCGTTCGGCGATCTCGTCGACGGCCAGCGCCAGCTCGTTGTACTGAACCTCGAACATCGCGTGCAGCGCAGCGAAGTGCGGACCTGTGACATTCCAGTGGTAATTGTGTGTTTTCAGGTACAGCGTATAGCTGTCTGCGAGCAGCCGGGACAAACCCGCTGCAATATCCTGTCTCTGTTTCTCACTCAATCCGGTATCCATCGTATTTTTCTGCCCTTTGGCTAAACCACGAGTGACATACTACGAATTCCGGACTAATATGAAAAATTGATTAAACGAATCGTTACAATCGATTTTATCGATTATGAGATATCCGACACTGAAACAATTGCGCTATCTCGTCGCGTTGAGCGAAATCGGGCATTTCGGCCGCGCCGCCAAGGCCTGCTTCGTGTCCCAGTCGGCTTTCAGTTCCGGGATCCAGGAACTGGAGAGTCTGCTGGACAAGCAACTTGTCGACCGGACCAACCGACGGGTGACCATTACCGCGACCGGCGCCGAGATCGTTACGCAGGCAAGGCTGTGCCTGCGCGACGTCGAGGACCTGATCGAGCTTGCCGGTCACGGCCGCAAACCGCTCACCGGGGACCTGCGCTTGGGTGTCATCCCGACAATTGCACCGTTTCTGCTGCCGGGCCTGCTGCCCAAGCTGCGAAAGGAATATCCGGACCTGAAATTGTACCTGACGGAGGATCAATCCAGCCGGATACATGAAAGGCTACTGGGCGGTGAGCTCGATCTCATTCTGCTCGCCCTTCCGTTCGAATTGCGGGGCGCGGAGACACTGAATCTGTTCAAGGACCGGTTTCGTCTTGCCTGTCGCAGTGACACGGCGCGAATCGATCCGACCAACTACCGGTACAACCACCTCGATGCCGGCAGCGTATTGCTGCTGGAGGACGGGCACTGCCTGCGCGACCATACACTGACCGCCTGCAAGATACGCAACACCGAGAAAGTCAGCCGCTTTGCCGCAAGCAGCCTTCTGACGCTGGTAGAAATGGTCGACGCCGATCTCGGCATCACATTCCTGCCGGAAATGGCAGAGGGGTCCGCCATGCTGAGGAATACGCGGGTAAAAATGTACCCGGTTAACGAGAACAGCTACCGGACAATCGGACTCGCCTGGCGCAAAGGCAGTGCCCGTGCCGAGGAATTCCGCCTCTTCGGCCAACTCCTGCGGAAATTCCGGCAGCCGCAATAGCCTGATTCTGCTGGGTTTGTCGTGTGATCCGCTTCACAGACGACGCATCGGAATATGGTACGAAAGCCCAATTTGTGACGACGCACACGGTTCCAGACATAATTCTGCGTAACTTTCCCAAGGTGATTCGCCTTACCACTGGATGAACGAAAACATGTGGTTGCCAGAGCCGATATACGAATGCCTCCCCTATCTGTACCTCGCCATCGGGGTGCTGATGCTGGGCGGTGCTATCTACATTGGGATTGGTATCGCCGGCATGCCCTATTACTTTGCGTTGGGACTGTTTAGCATCCTCGGCGGAGTCGCCATTCACCTGAAACGATCAACTTCGCGCATTCAAAAAGCTGATTCCAACAGCTCGGAATCGCACTGACCTTACGCCCTCTTTGCGTCGAAATATTCGACCGCCGCTGACAACGGCGGCCTGATTCCGATCGACGAGCCTCGCGTCCTGCGCGCTACCAATAGAGATCGAGCTGGACATATCCTGAAAATCGTCGCAAGAACGGTCGATAGTCCACTAAAATGCCGATATGAAATCGGAAAATCCCACATCGCGCGATATTGCACAGATTGCAGGCGTCTCACAGGCAACGGTCTCCCGCGCCTTGCGCAACAGCCCGCTGGTTCGAAAAGAGACGCGCGAGCACGTGCAAAAGGTCGCGCGCGATTTGCATTATTTCGTCAATCGCAATGCCGCGGGCCTGAGAACGCAAGAAAGCAAGACGATAGCGCTGCTGTTGTTCGACGAAATCGATGGCACCGACAAGAAGATGAACCTGTTCTTCTGGGCGATGCTCGACAACATCACTCGCTCGGCCGCCCGACGCGGCTACGACGTCCTGGTATCTTTGCAGCAATTGACAGCCGACTGGCACATCGAGTACCAGGCAAGTCATCGGGCGGACGGACTGATCTTGCTGGGATATGGCGACTACACCGAATACCGCGAGAAACTGAACGCTTTGGCTGCCGCTCATACGCGCTTCATGATCTGGGGGCCGATTATCAACGACCAACCCGGTCATTCCTTCGGCTGCGACAATGAAAGCGGTGGCTATCAGGCGACGCGACACCTGCTAAGCCTCGGTCGCAAAAACGTTGCCTACCTGGGCCGCAAGGTCCTGCGCAGCCCCGAACATGCGGCACGCTACACAGGCTATGTTGCGGCCTTGCGGGAAGCAGGCATCACACCCAATGTCACATTGCAGGTTCCGGCCGACAATTCGGAAGCGATGGGTTATCAGGCTGTGCGGCAATTGCTGCAAAAAGGAGCGCTGTTTGATGCCATTTTCGCCGGCACCGACCTGATTGCGATCGGCGCAATGCGAGCCCTGGCGGACAATGGCATATCGGTACCGCAAAGTGTCAGCGTTGTCGGCTTCGACGACATGCCCCTCGCAGCATATGTGTCCCCGGCCCTTACCACCGTGCAACAGAACGCACAGGCCGGTGCCGAAGGCCTGGTAGAGGGAATTGTCGGCCTGATCAAGGGCCGGCCGGTGGAATCGAAGTTGATGGCACCGAAGTTGATCATTCGCCAGTCTTGCGGCGCATTGGCCACAAGATGCGGACCCTGAATACGTATTCAGCGCGTTGATGTAGCTCACGCCACCCAAGTAGCATGGGGCAATGGCAAATCCGACTATGACCCGAACTGCCAGCGGCGTTTGCGCGACGGCTGCGGCATTGTCGCTGGGATTCCTTGCCTCGTGTGACAAGGCTGGACCGACCGGCAACGCGATTGCCAAGGGGCCCGAGCCGTCACGCACGGTTTTCGTGCAGCTATTCGAGTGGAAATGGCCGGACGTTGCCCGGGAGTGCGAGGAATTCCTCGGGCCTGCAGGCTATGCCGCGGTGCAGGTGTCGCCGCCGAACGAGCACGTCCCCGGGCCGGAATGGTGGACAAGATACCAGCCGGTCAGCTATCAACTGCAAAGCCGCGGCGGAACTCGTGAGCAATTCGCGGACATGGTCCGCCGATGCCGCAACGCCGGCGTCGGCATCTATGCCGATGCTGTCATCAATCACATGTCCTACGTCGGCATTGGCACCGGTGTCGCCGGTTCCGGCTTTGCGGAATACGAGTATCCGGTTCCGTATACGTATGGAGACTTCCATCACTGCGGTCGGAACGGCGACGACACGATTCAGAACTACCAGGATCTGTGGGAAGTGCAAAATTGTGAACTCGTCAAGCTGGCCGATCTCGATACCGGCAAAGCCGCAGTCCAGACAAAGATCGCGGATTATCTCAACGATTTGCTGGATCTTGGCGTCGCCGGTTTTCGCATTGACGCGGCCAAGCACATGGCAGTCGATGACGTTGCGGGCATATTGAATCGACTGAAAACGAAGGCGCACGTATACCAGGAAGTTATCGACCGTGGCGGCGAACCAATCAACGCTCACGATTACCTGAAAAACGGACTGGTTTCCGAATTCAAATACCCGCTGGTGCTGCTTGATGCGTTCACGGCAGGAAAACTCGACGGACTAAACGAGTTGTCTTCGCGGCCGGGATTCCTGCCACCGGACGCTGCGGTGGTATTTGTCGACAACCACGATATCCAGCGCGGCCATGCCGGGGCTGGCGACGTCCTGAACTACAAAAGTGGCAAAATCTATGAGCTCGCCAATGTTTTTATGCTCGCCTGGCCCTATGGTTACCCGATGGTCATGTCGAGCTACCGTTTCGACGGCGGCGATCAGGGACCGCCGGATTCGCGACCGATTGATAACAACTCGGGTTCATGCGGCGAGGCTTGGGTTTGCGAGCATAGATTGCCATCGATTGCCGGCATGGTGCGGTTTCGCAATGCGACCGATGGCCTGGCAGTTAGCAACTGGCAGGCGCTGAGCAGTACGGCTATCGCCTTCGGTCGGGGCGACAGAGGTTTTGTCATCATTAACATCGGGGCGGAACCAATCAACCCGGCGATTCAATCCGGCATGCTGCCGGGCGAATATTGCAATGCCGTAACGGGCTGCGAGGGCCCGCGCCTCGAGGTCAGGGCTGACGGCACACTGAGCACAACTTTGCCACCGATGAGCGCTGTCGCAATTCACAGCGGAACGCGAACGAACCGGAAATAAGAACTGTGGTTACTGCGGTTCCGCTTCCTTGTCGACAAGCAGGGTTGCGCACCCGGCGACAATCATCAATACACCGCCAATCACCAGCCCGTAGATGCTCTGCAAATCGAAAAACTCGCGCAATACCAATCCCAGCACACTGGCCGCTACCAGCTGCGGGATAACAATAAAGAAATTGAAGATTCCCATGTAGATGCCCATCTTGTTGGAGGGCAAGTTGCTCGACAGCAGTGCGTACGGCAGCGACAGAATCGAAGCCCACGCGATACCGACACCGACCATCGGGATCAGCAACCATTTCGGGTCACTGATAAAAAAGAAACTGATCAGGCCAATGCCGCCGATTGTCATGCTGAACAGATGGCAGACACGACATCCCAGCCGGTGAGCGGCGAACGGAATAGCGATGGCAGCAAGCGCTGCAAAACCATTGTACGCGGCAAACAACACACCAACCCAGTCGGCACCAGTATTGTAAGCCTGCGACGCCGTATCTATCGCGCCGTAGTGATGGCTTGTGACGGCCGATGTGCCGTAAATCCACATTGCAAACAGCGCGAACCATGAAAAAAACTGGACGACAGCCAGTTGCCGCATGACCTTTGGCATATGAAAGAGGTCATGCATGATGTGATACAGGCCATTGTCGGTATTGCCGTTCTTTTGCAGTAAGCTGGCAGCGATCTGCAGCATGCCGAATGCCGCAAAGCCACCGGCAAGCACAAAGAGCTGTTTGTCGAGGCCCGCGCTCATTATCCAGTACCAAAACGCGACGCCGATCGTGGCCCAGGCAAGCCCGCTATTCAAGTAGCGCGACGCGGGTCGAAGACTGTCATCGGTAGCAACGTGTTCAGCCGGACGGGACGCGTCGAAAGCCGCCAACTGCTCGGGGGAGTATTCTTTGGTGCGAAATACGGTCCACAATACGGCAAGTAGAAAAATCGAGCCGCCTAGATAGAATGACAGCTTGACCGAATCCGGCACAACGCCGGGCGCGGCCGTGTTGGCGACGTCGAACCAGTTGGTCATCATGTACGGTAACGCCGAGGCAACAACCGCACCGATACCAATGAAAAACGTCTGCATGGCGAATCCCGACGTGCGCTGCTTTTCCGGCAGCATGTCGCCGACGAAGGCGCGAAACGGCTCCATCGATATGTTGATACTGGCATCCATGATCCAGAGCATGCCGGCGGCGATCCACAACACGGGCGAGTTCGGCATGACAAACAATGCGAGTGACGCCAGAATCGCGCCAATAAGGAAATACGGGCGCCGGCGCCCCAGCCGGTTCCAGGTGCGATCCGACAGGTAGCCGATAATTGGCTGCACGATCAGGCCCGTCAATGGCGCCGCGACCCAGAGGATCGGAATTTCATCGATCGGCGCACCCAACGTCTGAAAGATCCGACTGACGTTGGCATTCTGCAGTGCGAAACCGAATTGAATACCGAGAAATCCGAAACACATGTTCCAGATCTGCCAGAAACTGAGCTGCGGTTTTTGCTGCATGATTCCCCCCGGATCTCGCGGCATTGTAGCAACGGATGCTTGCCAGGAAGTTTTCCTGCAATCGTATTCATCCCCGGTATCACGCTGAATTGACTAGTATTTCGGCGGCAGCAGGGGACCAGAATGAAACCAGGAATTGCACCGCGGCCGCTTCTTTTTACCGCTGTTGTGGCACTGTTGATTGCAGCGCCTGCGCGCGCGGAATTCGGCGTTTATCGAGGCCATACACTGCACGGACAGACGTTATCCGTCGCTACCAGTCTCGGGCAGCTGCACGTGAGAGCCATAGACGAGGCAGCGTTCGAGGTGCATTACATCGAGCAAGGTATCAGGCAACTGCCCTCGTTCGCGCTGGCCGAACAGTCGGCGGAAATAGCTGCCGGGGTGGCGGAAACCGATTCCACAATCTCCTTTGCAGTAAAGGGATTGACCGCCAATATCAACAAGTCCCCGGTACGCATCGACTATACCCGCAATGGCACCGGCCTGGTGTCGGAGGAAAGCGGCTATATCGCGGACGAATCCACTCGCGGCTTTCGGTTTCGGCTTGACCCCGGCGAAAAAATTCTCGGTGGCGGCGAACGTGTGCTGGGTATGGACCGTCGCGGTCATCGATTGCCGCTATACAACAAAGCGGCGTACGGATATCAAACCTACGCGGAACAGATGTACTACAGCGTGCCGGCGATCCTTTCGTCGGACAAGTACATGATCGTCTTCGATAACTCGGCCAGCGGCTGGCTCGATATCGGCAGCAGCGAAAGTGACGTACTGAGTTTCGCGGCCGTCGGCGGCCGCACGGCGTATCTTGTCATTGCCGGTGACTCCTATCCGGCCCTGCTCAAAAACTATACCGACGTCACCGGTCTACAGCCATTGCCGCCACGCTGGGCGTTCGGCAATTTTGCATCGCGCTTCGGCTATCACAGCGAGAAGGAAACGCGGGACGTCGTGCGACGGTTTCGGCGCGCGCGCATACCGGTCGACGGGGTGATTCTCGATCTTTTCTGGTACGGGCCCGATATCAAGGGGCATGTTGGTAATCTCGACTGGGATCGCGCCGCGTTTCCGACGCCCGAAGACATGATCGAAGATTTCGCAAAGGCCGGTGTGCAGACCATCCCTGTAACACAACCGTTCGTGTTGAGTACATCGAAGCGCTGGCAGGAAGCGGTCGATAACAAAGTCCTGGCAAAGGATGCCGATGGCAATCCTTACCGCTTCGAATTCTATTTCGGCAACACGGGACTGATTGACATCTTCGACAAACGCGCACGGGACTGGTTTTGGAGCGCATACCGGCGACTGTTCGACCAGGGAGTCGCCGGTACCTGGGGCGATCTTGGCGAACCGGAAGTACACCCGGACGATATCCGGCACTGGCTCAGCGACGAAGGCATCCAGGCACGCGGCGACGAAGTCCACAACGCCTTCGGTCACACCTGGGCCAAGATGGTTTACGAGCGTCAAGTTGAAGAATACCCGGACATGCGCCCGATGCTGTTGATGCGTTCGGGATTCGCCGGGACCCAGCGCTACGGTATCGTTCCATGGACCGGAGACGTCAGCCGCTCGTGGGGCGGGCTGAAGCCGCAGGTCGAACTCAGCCTGCAGATGGGCTTGCTGGGCTTGGCCTATACGCACTCCGACCTGGGTGGCTTCGCCGAAGGGACCGAGTTCGACAAGGAACTCTATATTCGCTGGCTGCAGTACGGTGTCTTTCAGCCAGTGTATCGACCGCACGGCCAGGAGCACATCGCGTCCGAACCGGTTTTTCATGATCGAAAAACACGGAACATCGCACGCGACTACATCCGTTTACGCTATCGACTGTTGCCCTACAATTACACGCTCGCGTACGAGAACAGCACGACTGGTATGCCGCTCATGCGGCCATTGTTTTTCGAAGACGAATCCGATATCGGGCTGATAGACGAGAAAGACGCCTACCTGTGGGGCAACGCGTTCCTCGTCGCACCGGTAGTGGACCCGGACCTCGCCAGTGTTGATGTCAGACTTCCCGCCGGAGCCTGGTTCGCCTTCCAGGACGACACGCGATACGACGGTGGGCAGACCGTCGTTGTTCCGGTGAACCTGGAAACCATTCCGGTGCTGGTGCGCGCCGGCTCCTTCGTGCCGATGATCGACGACATCCGGACGACCCGTGACTATTCGAGCGAAGCGTTGTCGCTTCACTACTATGCCGATCCGAGTGTCACGCAATCGACAGGGCAGATGTTCGAGGACGACGGCGCGTCGCGGCAAAGCATCGAGCGTGGCCAGTTCGAGATTCTGCGCTTCGAATCGGACCAGCAAGGCAAGTCTTTGACGATCAAATTCGGCCGCGACGGCGGCGAGTACCCGGGCCGGCCGAATTCGCGTGAACTGAATATCGTCATTCACAACTGGACGGACGCTGTCGATGAGGCTTTGTTTGGCGGCCAGCCGGTTCGTGCTCGTCACAACCGCCGCGCGAAAACCCTTACCGTTCGCGTCAACTGGAATCACGAATCGACCCGCCTCGAAATCAATCCGCAGGCCAGGATCATCGGCAAACCGGTTGTTTATCAGGTGTTCACGAGACTTTTCGGTAACAAGGAAAGCACAAACAAACCCTGGGGAACCATCGAAGAAAACGGTGTCGGCAAATTCAGGGATTTCACAGACACGGCATTACAGGGCATACGGGAACTCGGAGTCACGCACATCTGGTACACCGGTGTCCCGCATCATGCCGTAATTCGCGACTACACAAGGTACGGCATCGGCAATGACGACCCGGATGTCGTCAAGGGACGGGCGGGTTCACCGTATGCAATCAAGGACTACTACAACGTCAACCCCGATCTTTCGGTAAACCCGGCGAAACGATTGCGGGAATTCGAAGCGTTGATCGAGCGGACGCACCGCAACGGCATGCAGGTCATTATTGACATTGTGCCGAATCACGTGGCTCGCGACTACCACTCGACAGCGTCCCCGGAAGGTGTCACGGACTTCGGCGCCAATGACGACACCGCCGTCGAGTGGGCTCGCGACAACAATTTCTATTACGTCGTCGGCGAGGATTTTGCCGTACCGAAACCTGTTAACGGCTATGCACCACTCGGCGGCGAGCATCATGCACTGGCAGACGGACTATTCGACGAATCGCCAGCGAAATGGACAGGCAATGGATCGCGTTCCGCTCAACCGCAAATGGACGACTGGTACGAGACGGTCAAGATAAACTACGGCGTGCGCCCGGATGGAAGCTATGCGTTCGACCGCCTGCCCGACGCGGCGCGCAACTGGTCTGTTAGCGAACATGCGCTGTTCTGGTCCGACAAGGATGTGCCGGACAGCTGGCACAAATTCCAGGATATCGCGCTGTACTGGATCGGCAAGGGTGTGGACGGATTTCGCTACGATGTCGCCGAATTGGTCCCGGTGGAATTCTGGAGCTACCTCAATTCCTCGATCAAGAAAGCAAACCCTAATGCGTTCCTGATTGCCGAGGTCTACAACGAATCGCTGTACCGCGACTACATCGGCCTCGGACGCATGGACTATCTTTACAACAAGGTCGGTTTGTACGACACGCTGAAGCCCATCATCAGGGGCGAGAAAAGCACCGACGCGATTGTGCCGACGCAGGCACAAGTGCTCGACATCGAGCAATACATGCTGCACTTCCTCGAGAACCACGATGAGCAGCGCATCGCAAGCCCGGCCTTTGCCGGCGACGCAACTAGGGCAAAACCGGCTATGGTCGTGTCGGCGTTGATCAGCCGTGCAGCAACCATGCTTTACTTCGCTCAGGAAGTCGGCGAACCGGGCGATGGAGATGCCGGATTCGGCGATCCGACCCGTACAAGCATTTTTGACTACTGGGGCGTACCGGCTCATCAACGCTGGATGAATGGCGGCAAGTTTGACGGCGGCGCGCTTACGAGCGATGAACGTGCATTGCGGGATTTCTACGCCCGGCTGCTGAACCTGAGCAAGAATAGTCCTGCGATGAATGGCGATTATGCCGAGCTTCACACGCTCAATCGGGCACGAAATTCCGGCTACGACGACCGGCTTTTTTCCTTCGTTCGCTGGGCGGGCGACGAGAGGCTCGTCGTTGTCAGCAACTTCAGCGGCTATGCTTCCTACAGTCTTGCGTTGCAGATACCGAAAGAGGTCATCAGCGCCTGGCAACTCGGGCCGGGCCGATACGAACTGGATGGACTGCTGTACGGCGGGAAAAAAAGCGAACTGGTGATCGACGCGGGAAGCGGGCTATTGCAGGTAGAACTCGAGCCGCTCGAGAGCACGGTTTTTCGGGTCGGCCAAGCCTTATTCAAATCCCTGCTCGATACGGACATTTATGTCGAGGACATCGACAACGCCAATCTCGTCGGGACGCTGATTTACTGGCGGGACGTGAGTTCTGCATTCCTCGACGAAGCTCGCAACGTCCAGGTATGGCTGCCGCCCGGCTACGGCGCAGATCCGCACCGCCGCTATCCGGTGATCTACATGCCCGACGGCGAGAACCTGTTCGATCCGCGCATCGCGAGCTGGGGCGTCGACTGGGGCATCGACGAGGCGATCGCAAAGGGCAGCGCTGCCGGCCGCATCGATCCCGCGATCGTCGTCAGTGCCTGGAGCACTTCGCGGCGAGGTGACGAATACTCGCCGTGGGCCGATGCGCCGCGATACGCCCGGTTCCTGATCGAGGAGCTGATGCCGCGCATCGACGCCGAATTCCGTACCTTGACCGGGCCTGCCAATACCTTCGCGATGGGCTCCTCGGCCGGCGGATTGCTGTCTTATTATCTCGTCAAGGAGCATGGCGGCGTCTTCGGTGCCTGCGGCTGTCTCTCGACGCATTTTCCCTTGTCGGCGGCCATGCTGGCTGGCTGGAAGGGTGAGGATCCGGCTGTAGCCGACGAGACTCCGTTCATATTGGGAGACATCAGGGGCGGTGCCACGGTGCCGCGAAACTCGCGTTTCTTTTTCGACTATGGGACCGGCGGTCCCGATGCCAGCTACGGGCCAACGCACCTGGCGGTCCGTGAATGGCTGGTCGATCAGGGCCGGGTCGAAGGCAAGGATTTTATCGTCCGCGAGTATCCCGGTGCCGATCACAACGAATCGGCCTGGCGCGCCCGTGTCGGCGATCAGTTGGAATGGCTGTTACGCAGCGAGTGATCCGCCTCCGGCTCGGAGAAAAACTCAAGTCCGGGCGCGTAACGCGTCAAGCTGCTCCCGATGCGAGCGGAAGTTGAGAGCGCAGCCCTGCAAATACCGGGCATTTTTTTTCAGGTCGTACTTGTTCGCCAGCTCGTTGCCCGGCCGTACCTGATCCTTGGTCGGATAGATGCCTTTACCTGCCAGCAGGCAGTTCCAGGACAGGCTGGGGAAATAGGCGTCGAGACTCTGACGTTCGAGCTCGTCCGTGATGTTCTTCCCTGCCAGCCACGCAGTCAGAATTTCGCGCAGCGACCGCGAAATCTTTTCGTTGCTGCCGTTGTCGCGCCAATAGTCGGTGTCCGATCGCGTATTGATCCGGTAATGGCACACGATGTAATCGCGCACGGCGTCGAAGCGCTTGCTGATGCGCGTGTTGAATTCGTCGCGAAACCGGTCCGTCAGATCGCCCTTGTTTGCGGCTTCGATAAACCGTACGACCGTCTCCTGCACCATGTCGAGGGCGGTGGCTTCGAGTGGCTCGATAAATCCCTGCGACAAGCCGACCGCCAGGCAATTCTTGAACCAGTGCTCCCGGACACGCCCCACACGGAACTTCAGCTTGCGGGCAGCGATGTCCGAATCGAGCAGCCCGAGGTGTTCGCGGAGTTCCTTTTCCGCAGCATCGTCGTCGACGTATTTCGAACTGTACACATAGCCGTTGCCGAAACGCGAGGTCAGTGGAATCTTCCATGCCCAACCATACTTCAATGCAGTAGATATCGTTTGCGGTTGCGGGTTCTCATCCGGATCCGTCGGAAAAACGACGGCCGAATCGTTGAACAGCACGTCGGCGCAGCTATCGAACGGCACGGCAAGTGCCTGTTGCAACAACTGGCTGCGAAAGCCTGTCGAATCGACGTAGAAATCGGCTTTGATGTTTTCTTCGGCATCGGTCTTCAGGTAATCGATGAATCCCTGGCTATCGAGAACTGCCTCGGTGACCGTTGCCTGCCGGTACTTGACTCCCTTCGCTGCCGCCCAGTCCTGCAGGAACTGCCCCAGCAGGCCGGAGTTGAAATGGTAGCCGTAGTTCATCTCGAACGGGAAATTCGGCGGCGCGACAGGCGCAAGTCTTTTTCTGGCCAGCTCCCATGCAAGAAAAAACTGGCTCGGATGCCCGTCGAGATCGACACCATTGCGGCGCAGGTAACTGTTGTGGAAGAAAGCCGGCACCGAAAACTCGTCGGGCTGCGACAGGAACGGATGAAAATATTCATCGAAGCCGGGTTTGGTGGACCAGTCCCTGAAGGTGATGCCTACCTTGTAGGTCGCATCGCAACGGCTCATCCAATCGGACTCTTTCGCCCCGATGACTTCCATAAAACCTTTCAGCGGAGGAGTCGAACCCTCGCCCACACCGATGATGCCGATATCGGGTGATTCGACTAGGGTAATGTCCATACCCCGTCCCCCCCAGTGCGTGGCGATCAGATTGGCGGCTATCCAGCCTGCCGTGCCACCGCCCAGGATGACTATGCTTTTGGTGCCGCTGCGCATTATTGCTCTCGAAGGCTAATGAGACTGCCAAAGAAAAGGCTGACCGAAAAGTACCACTTTCCGGTCAGCCTTTCTGTCTTCCGCTAACTGACGTCGGAATCGAGACGACGTCAAAGTTTTCAGGCGGTCTCAGTATTTGTAATTGACACCGATATAGTACTGGCGACCGAACTGCTTGTATTCTCCAAAGCCGCCTGGCACGCCGTATTCGATGATGTTTTCCTCATCCGTCAGGTTGTTGCCCGCCAGTACCACGCTGAAACCGTTTTCGAAAGCGTAAGACACTTGCGCGTCAACCGTTGTGTAAGACTGGGCAAAGACCGGCGAATTGGCGCCCGGTATTGGCAAATTCTGCACGAACTCGTCGCGGTAACGAATATTCGTATGAGCGCTGAAGCTCTCTATGTCCCAGAAAAATGTTGCGCTCCAGACGTTCTCAGACAAGCCCGGCAACGGCAGATTTTGACCGTAGAACTGACCGCCACCCACCTCGGTTTCGCTCTGGGTGAATGAATAGCTGGCCGTCGCGCCAAGACCGCCCCAGATTCCGGGCAGGGTGTCGAAGGTCCTGGTGCCCGCCAATTCCAGGCCCCGAATGTATCCGCCCTTGTCGTTGTTCAGGAAGGTCTGAAAGATATTCAGTGTCGAGCCCGGCGGAACGATGATGCCGATCTGGTCCGGATCCAGCCCCGTGAACTGTGTAGGACCTTCGATCAGGGATTCGATGTCCTTGAAGAACACGGCCGCCGTGACCGCACCGCCGTCGTCGAAGTAGTGCTCGTACGACAGGTCGAACTGGTTGGCGCGGAAAGGATCGAGATACGGAGAACCATTGGTCCAGACGTTGTACTCGGAATTGCCAGGACCGCTGAACCAGGAGCCTGCACCGCCTTTCAGCTGGCCGACCGGGGGCCGGCCCATGACTTTTGCTGCCCCGAAACGGAGTATGTCGTTGTCGGTCAGGTCGAACTTGAGGTTCAGGGACGGCAGTGTGTCGGAGTAATCCGGGCCGTAAGAAATAAAGGCCAGGTTGTCCTGCGTCACGCCGACGCCATCGACAATCGGCGTACCATTGCCGGCACCTACGTTTTGCAGACCGTTCGATTTCAGGTCGGTCTTTATGTAACGAACGCCGATGTTGCCGCTGACCGGTATGCTTCCCCACTCGAAGTCGAGGTTGGCCATCAGGTAGAACGCGTCGGTGTCCTCGTCGATCACGTTGGACTCGATGAATGTCCAGTCGCGGCTGTGGAGCTTGATGCCCTCGTAGTTGCCGGCACCGAAAATGCTCTGGGCCAGGCCGTCGAGGTCGTTAACCACAAGGTGGTTGGGTACGCCCGGCAGGGTCTGCACGGAAACGAATCCATCCACCGCCTGAGGTACGCAGGCTATGCTGGACGTATTGTCTTCACAATAGCTTGAACTGCCGTCGTTGAACTGACCGCTGCGTGAGCCATAGAGAAACGTGCCCCGATCCGCGCCGAAGCTGCGCCTGGAAATACGAACGCCCGTTTCGAACGACGAAATCGCGCCCCATTCGACGTCCTGCTTGAAATCGACTTTGAAAGAATCGATGTCGTCGGTGTATTCGTGCGGATATCGCTCATAGCGCGACAGCCGCATCTGGTTGACGTTTGTGAAATCGGCGCCCGAGAACTGACCAGTCGCAAGTCCTTGTCCGTTCAGGACATAGGTCAATGCCTGCCCGGGAATCTCCTGGTAGGTACCGGGACCGAGCGTATCGAATTCATACGCATGCATTGTTGCGATGCGGTCCTCGCGGGTCTTGTCACCTTTGCTGGAGGCAATGTCGAACGCCAGGGTGCTGCTTTCGCTGATATACCATTCTACGTTCAGGCCGTAGCTGTCGGATGTCGCCGATGTGGTCTGGTCTTCGGTACGCGACTCGAACCACGGGTGGCTCTGGTCCGCCAATGCCGGATTGGCGGCGCTGATCGTTGCGCCGGTGACCAGGCCGTTGCTGATCGTCGGGTTGCTGATAATTGCCTGGGCGCCGCTATCGAGACCGCCGACGGTGATGCCCTGGCGCTGGTCGCCGCGATCGAATTCCGAACGGAAGTAGTCGACCTGTGCCTTCAGTTTTTCGTTCGGTGTGAAGACAACCGAAGCCATGATCCCGGTACGTTCGTCGGAGCCGTTGCCCGACTGCCACTGGAACGCACGTGGCAGCGATTCGGTCGAGCCATCGTTGTTGACATCGCGAGTGCCGTAGCCCAGCTGGCTGTCGGCGCCGGCGCGTGAGAAGACGAACGCGTTCGGCTGGTCGAGGTACGCGGCGCCCACGGCCAGGCCGAGGGTATCCTCCAGGAACTTGCCCTGGTAGGAGCCACTGATTCGGCTGCCCGAGTCGTCGGCACCGTATGAATCGGCCGCGTCATTGAGGGACAAGCGACCGTTCAGGACAAAGTTATGCGGCTTCGGTGCAGCCAGGGGATTTGCCGTTTTCAGGTCGACCAGGCCGGCAACGCCGCCTTCGATCTGACTGGCTTTCGGCGATTTGTAGACGGCCGCCTGATTGATCAGCTCCGACGGATACTGGTCGAAGGACATCCAGCGCGTGCCCTCGGAAAAGCCGGCCGTCGACGCCTGCTCGCGACCATTTAATGTGGTCTGGATGAAATCACCGTTCATACCGCGGATGTTCAGCTGCGATGATTGCCCGGAATCGCGGATGGTGGTGACGCCGGGGACACGACCCAACGCGTCGGCGATCGATACATCGGGCAGTGTGCCCAGAACGCCGGCATCGACAACGTCCGCAATAGTGTCCGACTGGCGCTTGGTCTGCGTCGAATTGAGGATACTGCTGCGAATTCCGATTGTTACGATCTCTTCGATCACATCGTCATCGGCTGCCGCGGCCGTATACGACATCAGCGAGGCACCAGGCAACGCCGCGGCGATTGCAAGCGACAATGCGCTGCGGCGCCTGGTCATGGGCGTCATAAATGTTGCGTGAGATAAAACCGACGGCGCTTTGCCGCGCTTCTTTGAGACCATGGTATTTCCCCCGGGGAAGTCTGAATTTTTAGACCTTCTCCCTGAATCTTATGAACCGCTCGGGCAGGGGGCAATGGAATGCATACGTATTCATGCTCTGAATACGTATGCATTCCATTGCCGGCAAGCAGTCCGGCCATTAGTTTGCTTTTCTGCCCTTGATGGTTCGGGTGCCTCAAGAATTCAATAAATGACCAAAAAAGAAAAGAATGAGGCGCTGCCGCGGGGCAGACAGGCTGGCGTTTGCCTGCACATCACGTCGCTGCCGGGTCCTTTCGGTATCGGCGAAATCGGCCGGCATGCCCGCGACTTCGTCGATGCCATGGTGGATATGGGGCTGAGCGTCTGGCAATTCCTGCCGACAGGCCCAACCGCTTATGGAGATTCGCCGTATCAGCCGCTGTCAACCTTTGCCGGCAACGAACTACTGATCGATGTCGGTGAATTGATCGCGATGGGCCTGCTCGATGAAACCGATGTGCAGGAACTCGCCGTATTGCCGAAAGACTTCGTTGACTATGGCCGCCTGATTGCCATCAAGAACAAGGCTTTGCAAAAGGCTACGGCTCGATTCGCCGCGCGGACGGACCCCGGGCTGAGGACGGCCTTTCAGGAATTCGTGCAGAAGCACGACAAAAGCTGGCTGCACGATTACGCCTTGTTCCGCATCCTGAAAACGCAACACGGCGAACGGCCCTGGCCCGAATGGCAGCCGCGCTACGTGCACCGCGACGCGGCGGCAATACGTGAGCTCGAAGTTTCCACGGCAACAGAGATCGACGCGATCAAGATCAGCCAGTTTCTGTTTCACTTGCAATGGGGTCAATTGCGCCAGTACGCGAACGGTAAGGGCGTGAGCCTGTTCGGCGATATGCCGATTTGTATCGCGCTCGACAGCGCGGATGCGTGGGCGCGCCCGGATATCCTGCAAATCGATGCCGATGGCAGGCCGGCGCACGTTGCCGGTGTGCCGCCGGACTACTTCAGCATCGACGGGCAACTGTGGGGCAACCCTTTATATGCGTGGGAGGCGCATGCCGCCAACGGCTATCGCTGGTGGATCGAACGCATGCGTGCGTCCGTGGAACTCGCCGACCTCGTGCGTATCGATCATTTTCGCGGTTTCGAATCCTACTGGTCGGTTCCTGCCGATTCGCCAACAGCACGACACGGACGCTGGGAACCCGGTCCCGGTGACGCGATCTTCGATGCGCTGAAAAACGCGCTCGGGCCGCTGCCTATCGTTGCCGAGGACCTCGGCGTCATAACGCCGGCCGTCGAGGCGCTGCGAGACCGGCACAAGATTCCGGGCATGGTGGTACTTCAATTTGACATCGCCCGTGACGATTTCGACCTGTCAAAGGTGCCGGAAAACTGCGTCTGCTATACGGGGACCCACGACAACGATACGACCCTCGGCTGGTTTCGCGGCAGCCCGAACGATATCCGCAGCAAGGATGAAATCAGGCGAACACGGAAAGCAACCCTGCGAGTAACCGGCGGCACAGCAAGAACAATTCACACAAACCTGATCAAGGTGGCGTTCGCCAGTGCCGCCAAGGTCGCGATTGCACCGATGCAGGATTTCCTCGGCCTGGGTTCCGAAGCGCGCATCAACACGCCCGGCACGTCCCGCAACAACTGGCGCTGGCGCGTTGGCGAAAAAGAGATTACGGCAAGAGTTCGCCGTCGCGTAGGAAAGTTGGTTTCCGCTTCCAACCGTACAAATTGATGCGCTATCCAGGACGCTGGCGGGGCATTGGTGCCGGCATCCGGAGTCCAACCCGAGACCTGCCGATACAAACTTTGGACCGACGACGCGTCTGGTTTTGGCGTTGAGCTGACGCTCGAACGCGCTAGTTTCTCAAGGCCAGCAAGGCAGCTATCGGCCGAGGCTGTGTGAAAACTCTGTAACGATTATAATCATGCTTTCCGGTACGAGTACGTGGCATGAGCGGTTTTATCGAAGGCGAAGACCGAACCCAAGCGACTTTATTCCCCGAACGCATTGACGATTACGTTGCTGAAGACAGCCCGGTGCGGGTCGTTGATGTGTTTATCGATGACCTCGATATCTCGGGCCTTGGCTTCAGGACAGAACCCAACGCCACCGGACGACCGAGCTATCACCCGAAGATGATGCTGAAGCTGTACGTGTACGGTTACCTGAACCGTGTGCAGTCGAGCCGACGTCTTGAGCGTGAAGCGCAGCGCAATGTTGAACTGATGTGGCTGACGGGCCGCCTGGCGCCGGACTTCAAGACCATTGCTGACTTCCGGAAAGACAACGGTGAAGCCATCCGCCTGGTGTGCCGCGAGTTTGTGATGTTGTGCAGGAAGCTTGGGTTGTTGAACAACACGCTGGTCGCGATCGATGGCAGCAAGTTCAAGGCAGTCAACAACCGCGACAAGAACTTCACGCGCGCCAAGATGAAGCGCCGTCTGGCGGAGGTTGAAGCAAGCATCGATCGCTACCTCGAGCAACTAACCGAGTATGACGCGACGGAGACGGACGACGATAAAGGCCAGGTACTCGAAGACAAGATCAGCCAGTTGAGAGAGGAGATAGCACGACTAAAAAAGTTCAAAGTCCGGATGCTTGAGGCACCGGACAAACAACTCTCACTGACCGATGCTGACGCACGCTCAATGAACAGTCGCGGCACGGGCATGGTGGGCTACAACGTGCAAAGCGCCGTCGATAGCCAGCATCATCTGATCATTGCACACGAAGTGACCAACGTTGGCAGCGACCGCAGCCAGCTCGCCAATGTCGCAAAACAGGCTAAAGAAACACTGCAAGCCGAGGCGCTGGACGTCGTTGCTGATCGGGGCTACTACAACGGCGATGAGATCCGTGCCTGCGAACAGGCCGGCATCGATGCTTACTTGCCCAAGCCAAAGACCTCGCCCAACAAGGCCAGGGGCCTGTTCGATCGCTCCGCGTTCACGTACATCGATGAAGACGACGAGTACCAGTGTCCGGCCGGGGAACGGCTGACGCACCGCACGACAAGCACCGAGAAGGGCAAGCAGATCAAGCGCTACTGGACATCGACCTGCTCAGGCTGCGCCATCAAAACCCAATGCACTACCGGCAGCGAGCGCCGCGTCAGTCGCTGGGTGCATGCGGACGTTCTGGATCGCGCTCAGGCGCGCCACGATAAACAACCGGACAGCATGCGCGTGAGACGCGCGACCGTGGAACATCCGTTCGGCACCATCAAGTCCTGGATGGGCGCAACGCACTTCCAGATGAAGACCTTACCTAGGGTCAGTACGGAGATGAGCCTGCATGTTCTGAGTTACAACATGAAACGGGCCATCAACCTGCTGGGAACCGAGAAAATCATTGCCACGATCCGAGCATAAGCTCGTTCGTCTCGAAAAAATCACAATGAAAACGACGAATACCGGAAGCCAATCGGTGACTTGCTGACAGGATGAAGCCAAACCGGTAATTTATGATGAGTTATCACACAGCCTCGGCCAGTAGCGGCCAGTGCGCCGATTCCTTAAATTCGCGGCTCGTTCATTTTGCCTCGTCGACCATCTGAATGGTCTTTGCCTCAACGTCTTGCGCAACTTTAGCCAACGCCGCTTCCTGAGTTAGCGCCGATAGCATTTGGACTGGCTTGATAAGGCCAATTTTAGTTTTGCCTTTGTCTGTAAACACAGATATTCGGCACGGCAGCGCCATATTCAGCCGCATATCACTGGACAGGACTTTTGCAGCTTGTACGGGATTGCAGACCTCAAAAACCTTGCACTGCTCCGCAAATTCAATTCCTTTATTTCGAAGTGTGGCGCCCAAGTCGTGTACATGCAGCACTCCAAAACCATGATGTTTAACCGATATGTCAAGATCTGCCGATGCTTGAGCGAATGACTTTTCAGTTTCAACTATGTAGTACATCTATCACCTCGATTGTCACGCCCGACAAAAACACAGTATTTTGCGGACTCTTCGTTAAGCTTATGTCGCGAGTGGCAAGCGGATCTCGACACGCAAACCGTTCGCATGGTTGCTTGCACGGATAGTTCCGCCATTCAGCGTTGCCGCTCGCGAAGCGATAGCCAGCCCAAGGCCGCTTTGTCGCGCAGGGCCTTGCTTTGACCCCAAACGATAAAACGGTTCGAAGATCTTGGCGAGTTCTTGCTCGGGAACACCACCGCCCTGATCCTCAACCGCAACGATAGCCTGCGAGCTTTCTATCCCCAGCCGGACACGCACATCGCCGCCGTTACGTCCGTGCTGGACTGCGTTGCGCAGCACGTTTTCGAAACAGCTTCTCAGTGCACCCGGGAACCCGTTAATCGTGCAGCTATCCTCGGAATCAAACTCAATGTTGACGCCGCTATCCGGGTATCCGTGCTCGAAGCGAACATCGTCGACGACAGAATGCAACAACTCGCCAAGATCGATATTCGAAAGGCGTTCGGCCGAGTCAACGTCGAGCCGGGAGTACTCGAGAATTTGTCCGATCAGTTCGTTGAGACGTTCGGTTTCCAAATCTATCCTGTCGAGTTCGGCCAGGTCGCCGGTCTTGCGTCGTGCCAGTTCCAAAGCTACGCGTAGTCTTGCAAGCGGCGAGCGCAGCTCGTGCGACACATTGCGAGTCAGTTCTGTTTGTTTCTGCCAGGCGCTTTGCAGCTCATCTGCCATGCGATCGAAATCGGCGGCTAGCAGGCCAAGCTCGTCGCGACGCTTGCCGACGCCCTCCGCCACCCGGGTATCGAGCCTTCCTTCCGCGATGGCATTGGCCGAGCTGCGAAGCTGCCTGATTGGCCGCGAAAGGGTCTGGGCCAGAATGAAAGACGCCACCGCACTGACGATGAGGGCGAGCACGATCAGGCCGCCCAGGCCACGATCGGCAAGCCACTTTGCCCTTACGCTGTGCGGCGGCACGACGAACACCGTGTACTCCCGTTCGTCGGGACCGATCAGCTGTGTGAACGGTCGTGCCGGACGCAGGTTGGGCTGGTCGCGTTGGGCCCGTTTCGGCCGCGACTCCCTGTCGCCGAATCGCCGCAAAGAGATTCGGACAATTTCGGGAAGGCGTCGTCCCAGCAGGTCCTTGCCCTTGTCATCTACGACATAGAAGAGTTTCTCGGCCGGGCCAGGCAGATTGCGCAGCCAGTCGGTCAAGCCCTCACGACCGTTCTCCTGCAACGCCGCACTTGCTTCGAGAACGGCATCGCCAACTTCAAAGTTCTGCAACGCGATGCGTGTACGCTCGGCATACGAGTGGCCAATCGCGGCCGCCACGGCGATCGTGATGAGGATAATCGACCAGAACGCTACGAAGATGCGTAACAGCAGGCTGCGCATGATCAGCTCCCGTGCTCGTCGACCAGCAACAGGTAACCGACTCCGCGCTGGCTTCGAATGGATGGATTGTCCACGCCGGCGTCCGACAGTTTGCGTCGCACATTGCTGATATGCGTGTCGATGCTGCGATCGTAGGGCATGTGCCGGCGGCCCAGGACGTCGCGCGCGAGCTGTTCCTTGGAAACGATTTCGCCGGGCGATTCGGCCAGGCAACGCAATAACTCGAACTCGGTCCCGGTGAGGCGAATCGATTGCCCGCCGGCGACGACTCGCCTGGAACGGACATCGATCTCGAGCGTGCCCACGCTGACGCTGCCTTCCCGCCGTTCGTTCGATCGGGTGCGTCGCATGATCGCCTTGATTCGCGCGAGCAGCTCGCGCGGGTTGAAGGGCTTGGCAAGATAATCGTCTGCGCCAAACTCGAGGCCGAGAATGCGATCGACATCCTCGCCCCTCGCCGTCAGCATGATGACCGGAATGTCGCTGCCCTTGCGGACCTCCTTGAGCACATCGAGCCCGTTCATGCCGGGCAACATGATGTCGAGTATGAGCAACTCGTAGCTGCCGTCGCGCAGCGCCTGCAGGCCGTCCTCGCCGCTCAGGCAGGCGCTGACATCGAGATGATCGGGCGCCAGGAATTCGGCCAGCATCTCGCCGAGTTCGCGGTCGTCGTCGATGATAAGAATCTTTGCGTTTGGTGCATTCATGGCAGGGGCGCGTGGTGTCAGCTGCCATCGTGAAACAAACCTGCGCCCGCTGCAACGACGGGCGGGCCATCCTGACAGTTCTTGACAATCCTTTGCACGGCGATGACGTAACTCGATACAGGGCACCGTAATCTGACACTCGACCCGCAAGGGCGAACAGACGACCTATTAAACACGACCCGAGGAGTACCACCATGAAGATAAACAAGACGGCATTGCTGGCGCTGTTGACGACAAGTCTACTCGCCACAAGCGCTTACGCAGATTTCGACGGCAAGAAAGGTTCGCGTGACCGGCACTTCGACGGGCCGGGATTCGGCCTGCCGAATCCGGCCATGATAACCGGGCGCATTGCCGAGCATCTTGGCCTGGACGAGACCCAGCGTGAAAGCGTGGACAACATCATGAGCGCAGCCAAACCGGAGATGGAGGCGTTGCGCGACAAAGCCAGAGCAAACCACGAGGTATTGCGAGCGCTTGACTCGGGCGACCCCGAGGTGATGAACATCGCGGCATCCAACGGCGAACTCGCGACCGAAGCCACGCTGTTGTTCGCCCGCGTCCGCGGTGAAATCGATGCGGTGCTGACCGATGAGCAGCGGGCGAAGCTCGCCGAGTTCAAAGATCGCAAAAGCGATCGGAAAGAACGTCGTCAATAACGGCGTAATGGGAATAGCCGGCGGTCAGGTTTCTATCCCCCGGGCCTGCACCGTCGGCTGTTTTCTCCACAGAGGTAAGGTCTCACGACTTTTCGAATCCCCCTGGCGCTTAACAGCGCCCACGCTTTTCCCCGCCTCGCGCGGGGATTTTTTTTGAGCGTATCGAGATAATCTTCCTACGCGGAGCGATCGGCACCGTGCGATCTGTAATGCCTCGCAATCGTCAATCTTGGTGTGCCTGATAGTAATTGGATGGAAATGGGTGGACAAACGGATGGGCCCGTGCCATTCTCTAAATGGATGGAATTGGAGGTCGAAATGGCTGGCGCTATTCGAACAGAAACGCTGACGATCACCCCGGCAGTTCTGCAGATGATTGCCGAAATCGACGAATTCAAAGGCGCCTGGACAGCGATCGGGCGAATCTCGCCGGATCGCCTCGATGCGCTACGTCGCGTTGCGACCATTGAAAGCATTGGCTCTTCGACCCGGATCGAGGGAGCCAGACTGAGCAACAAGGAAGTCGAGGCGCTGCTCAAGGGCCTTGAAATCAAGACATTCGCATCTCGTGATGAGGAGGAAGTCGCAGGCTACGCCGAGACGATGGAAACGGTTTTTGCGAACTCGCGAGAAATTGCGCTTACGGAAAACCACATCAAGCAACTGCACCGCGACCTGCTGAAGTACTCGTCTAAAGACGAGCGTCATCGCGGAGAGTACAAAACGCACAACAATCATGTCGAAGCCTTTGGGCCGGATGGCGAGAGCATCGGCATCGTCTTTGAAACGGCAGACCCGTTCGATACACCGCGCCTGATGACTGAACTTCTGGAATGGACGCGGACCAATCTGGAGAACGGAGAACTGCACAAGCTGATCGTTATAGCGGTCTTTGTTGTCGTTTTCCTCGCAGTTCACCCGTTCCAGGATGGCAATGGAAGGCTTTCACGTATCCTGACAACACTCCTGTTGCTCCGTGCAGCCTACGAATACGTGCCCTACAGTTCGCTCGAAAGTGTTATTGAGCAGAGCAAGGATGCCTACTACTTAAGCCTGCGCCAGACGCAAGTTACGATCCACACAGAAACGCCTGACTGGCAACCATGGCTGAAGTTCTTCCTGCGCGCTCTGCAGCAGCAAAAAGTGCGGCTGGAGAAGAAGATCGAGCGCGAGCGCCTGATCCTGGGCGACCTGCCCGAACTTTCAGTTCAGATACTGGAGCTGTGTCGCGAGCGTGGACGAGTGACTGTTGCCGATGCAGCGAAGATCACGGGCGCAAACCGCAACACGATCAAGGATCACCTGAAAACGCTGACCAAGGCAAAACATATTAAGAAGCACGGTGCTGGCCGTGGGACGTGGTACAGCCTTGCCAGCGAGTGACTCCCCGTTGTGCCGCCTACGACCAAAATAGAATGATCCAGAAAGCGGCCGAAAATTCTAAAATTTGGTGCCCGCACCAGACAAATCGGCAGGACAGCCGATTTGGACGCGCGAAGCGCGCCCGAAGGGCGAGCGCCAGGGATGGCGCGAGTCCACTCGAACCCCAATCGGCCTGCAGTGCGCGGCTTGATATTCCCGGTCGGTGCCGATTGATCTTTAGTAATGCCGCATTGAAGAGCGACGATGCCTTCCCGGGGGATTCCTGCGGCCGGACAAAACTCGGGTCCCGCAGGGACCCAGAGTTTTGGTGCCGGGTCCAGGCGTCGAACCCGGGACCTACTAATTACAAATCGGGCTTGGAAGCAAGCTGCGATGGGACTTTTGGCCAGATTCCAATGGAATTTGCGCGAGCATCTTCCACGTAGCTATGCGGTACGCAAGCGCCTTCTTGGAAGGAATCAATCCGGTCCGACGCCGGCTCCCTCCATTCAAACTTCGCCTGGACCGCAGCACGGACGATCTGCTAACGGCCTATTCCGTTGAAAAACTCCTTTTTTAGAACGACCCGAAAACTCACAACAAATTTCCAACTGCCGGAGACCCGTTTCACAGCTGCATTACAGGCCATTGCGACGCGCGCGGACGAATTTTCAGGTACTACAGCCCTATTGGTAGCTAGAAGTTGGCGATAGCCTGCTGGTTGGCCAGCACCTCGACCGGATTATCCGCTGACTGCTCGTAGTTGAGCATTTCATCGGCAACAGGATCATCTGGGTCACAACTGAATGACAGGTCATACATGCCTGCCAATACCGGTCCAATTTCGTAGAGATACCGACCGTCATTCTGCATGCTCACCATTGTTGAGGCTATCGGGTCGATGCTATCCAATTCGCCATCATCTTCGTTGTCGTCCGGCGATTCGCCCGCATTGTAGAGATACACTGCCGGCATGCAGTCGGTCTGAGTTGCCAGAAGCGCAGACACTTCTCCTGCGATGCTGCCGGTCTCAGCTCGGTCCAGCAATCGAATTGTTGGCCGCATAATGTAATCCGGATCCAACCCTTTTGGCGCGTGAACGCTCTTCATCAAATCGAACTCGGCGACGAAGTCGGCACTACCGCCTGCTGGCATTGTGAAGCCGCGATTGAGTTTCAGGCCCGACTGGGCGCTACTGGGAATGTAAAGGCCATGAACGGCGCCACTTTCAGTAATAATGTAAGATCCGTCACCGACACACTCAGTGTCGTTCATGCCGGCCCCAGCCCCACCGTTAGCGCCCTGTGCTGCGTCCACGGCAAGTCGCACCCACTGATACGCACCAGCTTCCAGTTTTTCATTGGTTAACAGCGGTGCTGCATTCATGCCCTGGTAGGACAGGAGATCCACCTTTGCCGGTGGATCGAAAACAAACACTTGACTGGCGGAATCCGACTTTTTGAATTCCGCCTCGGTAAACTCAACGCACACTTGCCGGGCATTCTGTACCGGGGCGTCGCTTACACCAAGACTAATCAGGCCGCTACCGGATTCAGAGCCTGGCGAGCCGCCCGAGCAGCCGGCCAGCACTATCGTCACGACCAACATTGCAGACACCAGCGTTTTCAGTCGAAGATTTGTCACAATCGCCCCCAGCAGATCCGTAAGATTTTCTGAATCTCGGCATTTTACTACTGTTCCGCAAAGCGCCTCTACTGTCGCTCGATTCCGACATTCGAAGTATCCAGAACATCAAGAATGCGTGGACAAGTGTTCAAAACTGTCCATTTGCCAAGCCGTTATGTAACACGATCAGAATTTGTCTCATGCGAAGCATCGGCATGCACGATTCTCGAAACAGTCGGGGTTTGCGCATCCGGTCTTCAGGATAACCGTCATTTTGATTCCGAATCGGTCAACCTCGGAGTATTAGCGATAAGCCAATGTATTAATCGAAGACAGTGTCGAGCAAAACTTCTCTTATGATCTGAGTGGCAACTTCCACTAACAGGAGCTTGCCGGCGACTACCAGATATTCAAGTCCGTCGCCTGCTCGCGGAAGCCGAACTAACAATTGTTGCGGAAGGTATTGTTTTGCAATTCCCGGCGGCAATGGCTTGCCCCGCTGTAGATTCTTTTCTATTCCAGGGGGCAAGCTGCTTTTTCGGCCTCGTCCGTTACCTGGACTAGTATCGGCGTAATACGACCGAATCATTCTGATATCGGCCTCAGTCAATGACACTGGTGCAGCGGGCACGTGAATTGCAGCCGTGCGCTGCACAGTCTGCCCAGAACTACCATAATTGCTACACGCCGATGAAACCAGCCCGAGGCTCGCGAGAATAATTATGCTTTTTTCCATCAGTTCCAACTCCAAGAGCCAGACCAAAAAGTCTATTTATACAGACGCGTAATGAGTGTGAGCGGATTCACAAAAGAGCAGGAATACGATTATCAAGACAGCCATGCAGCCACGTTCGTTTGTCGCAGCTAGGTGACCGACAGATATGGTGCCGGCACCAGGAGTCGAACCCCAATCGGCCCGCAGTGAACGGTTTGATACTCTCGGCCGATGCCGATTGATCTTTACTGCTCCCGTGTCGGCGCGTAATGAATGCTTCCCGGGCGGCCCTGATCTGGTTTCAAAACACAACAGGCCCCTTCATGGGGCCTGTTGTGTTTTGGTGCCGGCACCAGGAGTCGAACCCGGGACCTACTGATTACAAATCAATTCTGCAATCAAGGAATGATGCGGTCTCCAGCGAGGTTCCTTTAGAATTTTGCCGAGATTTGGGCACCTATATATTCGGTACACGGGCAAATTCTTAGAAGAAAAACACCTGGTTCGAAGCCGTGATGGCTTATGTAAGTAGTTGATTTATAGGGCTAAGTAAGACGGCGTCCGTTGCGATTTCGCGTCACGATGCACAACAACGCACCACTGATGTCGGAAAAATGTCGGAAATTGTGATTTGCCGCCAGTGGCTTTCTCGTGAAGTGCAGAGAATGTACTCGAAATGCCTTTTCCAAACGCAGCAGCGATGAGCGGCGGGCTGCTTAAAACGCGTTGCTCGGGTCTTGATGCTTCAACATGCGGATGACTTCCACGCCGTCCGCCTCGACGCGGTAGTAAATCGAATGCGCGCCGCACACGCTCCGATGATAGCCTGGTCGAATATGCTCAACGGCGGGATATAGCTGCGGCTGTTTTGCTGATACTGAAAATCGTTGTTTGAGCTTGTCACGGTACCTGTTGGACTGCGCGACCCCGAAATGCTCATCACCGTATTGTGTGATCGCGATCAGATCGTCTTTGGCGCGTTTTGCCAGCCGATACTTACGCTTCCTTCGCTCTGTGACGTTGTCGGGCTTCTTCCCATATTTCGTCGACGCTACGATCACTAAAGCCGCTCTGCTCACCTTCAATTAGCGCGGCACATATCGCCTCGATTTAGGCGGGGGTTTCCTGGTCCCTAAGTTGCCGCTCACGAATCAGCTCGCGAACGACTTCGCTTTCGTTGCCGTAATGCCCCGTCTTAATCTGTGCCTTGATCCAGCTATCTTGCTGGCCGGTTACCGAGATACTTTTCTTGACCATTGGCATGTGTCACCTTCCAGAGAGCAGGCGAAATGCGCCTACTGAGTAGTATTATCTACTACTCACTTGCTGCCATACTCAATCCTCCGCACATCGGGGACGACCATTGCAAATAGCGGGCGGATAGTACGTATAAGGGGCCTTATGTCAGCGACGCAATCCGTCGGGCCGGGATGAAACCGGGCCGATGAGCGCAGATCGAGGCCACCATCTGGCGGAGCCGGCCCGATCCCTCGTCGTTCAGGCGCGCGAATCGTCCCCTGTCACCCGGAAATGCCGGCGCATCACGGCGCAAGCCAAAACCCGCCCGTCCCGGCACGGTGGCCCGGGTGGTGATGAACAGGACGGAGCGCTCAGACCAGGCAATCGCCCTTAGGCGGCGCTCGGCTCGGATACGCCGGATCGACGGGTCCCTCACGGACCTGCACATAGATATTTTCTATGCGCCGAATCGTCATCACGTAATTGGCGCGGATTACAAGATTTTCTTCCGCGGTAAAATCATAGGGCGAAGCCCCGTCATCCCGTATCCGAATCCAGAGCGGGCGAAGCTTTTCATTGTCGGCGAACCATATCACCTGTTGAAGCGATGCATCTGCTATCGCCTGATAGGTTGCGCCCCTGACGGCTGCCGTATTCTGCCTGACCTCCAGCTCGACAAAGACCAACGACGCGACGACGCCGAGAACGCCGATTAGTTCAACCCAGTTCTTGTTCGAATCCGACAGCAATCAGTTCTCCACACGATATACAGATAAATCCGGGGCGCGCCGGCAAAGGCAGGCGGCATTAGCGGCTCATTCCTCACGCATCGGCAACACGATCTTCGAGGAGTACTCCGCGCTACGCTCGATCGTCCACTGCGCGGGTTCTCCGCTCTTTGGATAACGGGCGAAGTTGCCGGCGTCCGCGCCGGCAAGGGCGACCCGGATGCGATGCCCGGCGGGCACCTGAACCGAGGTGGGCCAAAGCTCGAACGTGATCTCTTCGATCTCACCGATCGGCATCGGCCGGGCGTCCGCGCGCCGGAAGGTCCGGTACGGGCCGGCATGCCAGTAGGGGGCCTCGACGGAGGCCGGCTTGCGGGAGACGGCGCGCAGCTGCCCTTCGGTCACGTAGGTAACGCGGCCGTCGGCTGCCACCGTCTCGAGATAGGCGAAGAACGCGGCGTCGTCGGTCGCCGAGCGCACGTACAGCGTGATCATCGGTTGGCCGGTGACCACCGTGTCTCGCTGCAGCGGCGCCGACGTGTAGGTGAGCAGCTTGCGGTCCTCCTCGCGCCGGTCGGGATAGACCACGTCGCTACCGTCGATGTTGGTGTGCCAGCGGTTGGCGGTGCCGGTGGTGGCTGTGTAGTCGACGCTGTAGGAGTCCGATCCGGCAGCGCCGGGCGGCTCGGGATCCAGGTGTCCGTTGGCGCCCAGGTAGAAGGTCCTGTCGTCGAAGCCCTCTGGCGGCCAGACCGGCGTGCTGCGCCACTCGCCGGATCCGAGTGTCACGTAGCGGATCTCGGAGCTTACCGGGGCCGGCTCGACTTCGCCCTTCAGAAGCGGATCGAAAAACGCGATCAGGCTGGCAAACTGCTCGTCTGCGGATGGGTCGGGAGGAGCGTCGGCGGGCCGGAACGGGTCGGTGTCGAAGTTGCCGCCGTGGCTGAGTGCCCCGATCACGACGCGCTGCGGGTTGGAGAAGGTATTGAATCGGCTGAGAGCACCCGCGGCCGTAGCGGCGTCGAGCCAGCCCACGCGGCTGAAGATGGCGGCGCGCGAACCTTCGATCTCCTGCTTTTTCCAGGAAGGAGTAGACAGGCGGTCGACGTTACGGGGGCCGGTACCGAGGGGGTCGTCCCTGAACTCGAGCGAGCGGTAGGCCTCGGCGACCTTGTAGTTGGCGGCATGGTCCTCGACGGCGGCGGCAAGCAGCGATCGATCGGTGTCGGCGTCCACCGGCTTGACCCCGCGGCTCTGTTGTTTCATCTCTGCGCAGGCCGCCTCCGCGGTACTGCCGGTCAAGCCGCAGATGTCGTCGTTGTCCATCATGAAGACGAGTTGTCCCCATTCATCGGTGAAGAACTCGAGGAACACGCCGCCCGGATAGACCAGGTGATCGAAGGGGTTGAAGTCCGGGTAGAGCGGGGCGACGGCGCGCACGGCCGGGTTGCGGTTCACCGCGAGCATCTCGGCAGTGGTGCCCTCGTAGGAGACCCCGACGGAGCCCACCCGGCCATTGGACCAAGGCTGGGCGACGATCCAGTCGACGATCTCGCCGTAGTCGCGCACCTCGTCCTCGGTAATTTCATAGTCCCGCGTACCGAACGATGCGCCGGTGCCACGTGCGTCGACGACGACATAGGCGTAGCCGGCGCCGTTGATGCGGTCGGCCTGCTCGTAGTTGGAGTCGGCGGTGACGTCGCCGCCGTCGGCGGCCACGACGTCTTCGGCCCGCCAGTAGCGGGTCATGCGCATCAGCGCGGGAACGGTGGCGCCCGGCTGTAGCCCTTCGGGGGTCCAGACGTCGATCGCGATTCGAACGCCGTCTCGCATCTCGACGTGGAGTGCCTGCAGCCGCGGTGGGGGAGTGTCGGTTTCAGGAGCCGACGCCGAGTCTTCTGGCGACGAGCAGGCAACAGCCGTCAGCAGCAGAAAGAGAGTTGCGTAGAGGACGGGTGTCTTCGGGGCTTTCATCGTTAGCAACCAGTAGAGACGGGCAGTATACGCAAGTGCTAATTCAATAGCGGGTAGGTCGTCAGAAGCTGGACGAATTGAAAGATAAAGGCAACCAGCGCCAAGCCTCCATGCAGGCGGCGCCCGTCCCTGAGCATGCCTGTCACGGAGATCACCACCAGCGAAATTATCAGGCTCCAGTACATCCATCCGAGGCGCTCCATGTAGTCCGGCCCCTTGAGGATGGACTCTGCGACGTCGATCGCCGTAACGGCGAGAATGAGTCCGTAAAACCATTTCCGGACTGCCATGAAGTAGGCCTCGAAGTCTGTCACCTCGTCGGCCCGGCGCGGAAACAGGACTTCGCATAACAGAAAGAGCGCAGTGGCGTAAAGAATAAGGAAGAAGTAGAGCAGAAGGCCCCAGGTGTTCTCTTCCGCCCAACTGAACTCCCACCACCAGAAGCCGATCTGGTAGCAGAAGACAAATGCCACCCACGTCAGGTGGCCCCAGTACAGTCGGACTCGCGGCCCTTGTCCGGACAGCCTGTACACGAGGCTGCCGACGCCTGCCAGAAGATGCGTGATGCCGAGCCCCAGCACGATGGAGATCAGCACCATTATGTATTCAAACTGGCTCACTCTATTTCGTATCCATCGGAAGCAATTTCGAATCGAACGAAATGGAGTTTTCGCTCCGCTCCGTTGCATCGACTATCTGCAGGCAAACCGCGGATAGTACGTTTAAAGGCCATTTTGTCAGGAGCGAGACCGTCGTAGCGAGCTGAAACCGGGCCGTTGACGGCAGATAGAGGCCGCCATCCGACGAAGCCGGCCCGACCCCTCGGCGTTCAGGCGCGCGAATCGTCCCCTGTCACCAAACCCGCTGCTGAGTCAAATAACGGCGATGTAGCGGAGATGTGAGCTAACCGATTCGTTGCTCTGTGATTTTTACCACCGACAACGCCTGGGATCGTCTCAATCCAAAACCCGGTTCAATAACTTGAATACGTGGAGAATTCCTCATTTTTTCTGCGGCGGCTTGCTAACCGTAACGATCGTTTCCCCGTCATTGCCGATCACTGCGAGCATCCATGGAGGATACGGAGTCGAGTGCCATTGGCTGATTCGGTCACCGTCCCCGGAATCTACATTGATCGTCGGGCCGCCGAGCAAATCGACGTAATGATCGATCGCGACATGCACCGCGCCATCACTTTCAAAGCTGGCGCCCTCGATGCTGCCGAATGCGCGCATATCGACGTACTCGATCCTGTCGTAGCTCGGCGGCACGAGCTCGCGCGGAAAGTCCTCGGGCAGCTGTGACTCTGCAGTACCGCGGTCATTGGCGGCAAGATCCGTGTTGTCACCGCCACAAGCAATGAGCAATATCATCACAGCGGCTGGGGCGCTTACCATTGCAAAACGATATTTTGTGTTTGTCACGTCATTGAACTCCGCTCCTGAACGCCGGCGCATTCGGGTCGCGCTCGCGACAGTTCGCCTCGAACATCACACCATCCAGTCCGGCCGGGCGGTTGCCTGCCATCCACTCATCGTAGGTGAGCAATTTTTGCGTGCCGTCGACCAACAGGCTCGCCGGGCTCATGTTGAGCGTCATGCGCAAGACCCCGCCGCTCGCGGCCGGCGACTCTGCCCAGGCAACATACCGATCCAGCGAAATGACGAGGTAGGCCGTCTCCTTCCATGGTCGCACCGTCAGGCGTACGCCACTCGTGCGCCCGGTTCTCTCCTTGGTAATCCGTGCGGGCTCGGTTGAGAAGCCCTGCTCCGGCTGCGATGCGTCGTTGCATTCGATTGGAATGATGTACTCGCTGTCAGCGACGCGAACAATCGCGGAACCGGGAATGCGAGCTCCTGCGTATACCGCGGAAACGACCATTAGCAATGCAAGAACAAGCAGCATCGAAACTCTGGATGAGGCCATGTCAACTCCTTGTTGTCGAATCCAGCCGTGCCGATAACGCAGCGAAGAATCGCGGTTCGTCGCACAGGATACGATTTTTGCGCCAAAAGCGGAACACCCGGAGGCCGCCACGGTATGATTGCGGCATGGACGAGCGCGCCGACGAAAACCGATGACGATAAGTCGCCGGGAGATCATCAAGCGAATTGCTGCTCTGCAAGCTTTGGCTTCGTTGCCAGCGTTGAACGCCTGCTCCCGGGACGATGCGCTGCCGGCGGGCGCGCCGTTCTCACTGTGGCGAAAGATTCGCGAAGCCGTGCAACAAAGCCCGGATCATCTCGCTTATCGTGCACGAGATGCGGTCGCAAGCGGCAGTATCGAAACAATCTTCGCTTTTGTGCGCGACAACATCGCATTGCGGCCCTGGGTCTCGGCGACGCACGCCGCGCAAATTCAGCGCGCCGGTCATGCCGGCATTCGCGGCGTTCTGCGCTCCGGAATCGGCACTGCACGCGAAAAAACCGAACTGCTGAAGACACTGCTACAACAGGCCGGGTTTGCCGCCGAAATTGTCGATGGCAATATCGATTTTGCGGCGCTCGGCGACACCGCGCTTTACACCAGCCCGCCACGTCCGGCATTCGCACCCGATGCAGCGCTGGCGCCGGTCGATCGCTGGCTCGAACAACTCGGCACCGCAGCGGCGCAACATCTCCGGCCGGCCACTCTCGATGCAGCCACGCTCGATGCGGTGTCGAACCGGCTGCTGGCCGCAGTACCGTCAACGGCGCGCGCTGCAAACACCGACTGGTCCGCGCTTTCATCCTGGTTGCCGCTGCTGCGCATCGAGCACGACGGTGCGTCTGTCTTTGCCAATCCGAATGTGCCCGGCGCAACCCTCGGCGAGCACTACTGTGTGAACGTACCGCGCAAATCTCCACTGCAGGATGCGGTGCCAACGCCGACGCTGCGCCTGACGGTTTCGATTACACGTCGCAGCGCTCCCGGCGTGCCGGATCCCGTACTCGATGGCGAATGGCCGATTGGCGACCTCATCGGCCGGCGCGTGCAACTTCGCTTTCTGCCGACGCAGTCAGTCGACGACCTGTTGTCGATGCCGTTGCAACAGCTGCGCACTGTGCTGCCGACATTTCTGGTCTCGGGCGACGACCTGGACGAGGCTGACGCCGGAAGGTTCGGCTTCAGCGGTGACGTATTGAGCGTCGAAGGTGAGCGCATCACGGCCGACGGTGATGGTGTGCAAATTGATGGCCGGCCCTTGCCGCTCGGAAATGCAGACAGCGCGCTCGCCTCGCAGGTGCAGCGCATCGACGCAACCATCAACACCAGCGAGTATCCGCGCATGCGCATCGAAGCAGCCTTGCTTCGCGCCGACGGCAGCCCGGTCGACGGACTGCCGCTGTCTGTATTTGCGTTGCATCACGGCGGCCGCCCGATGTCGGCGCGGCTGACCCGCAATCTTCCCGAAGCGCCGCGCATCGCGTTTGCGCTCGATCTGTCCACGAGCCTCGACGAACGGTACCGTGGCGTCCGTCTTGCGCCGATCGTCGAACGCATTTGCCAGGCCGTTGCCCGGCAGCGTCCAACCTCCTCGTTTCGCGCCGGCGCCTTCACCGGCACGCCGCAGAGCGGCACGGTGCAGTATTTCTCGCAATGGTCGGATGATCCTGCTGCCGTGGCCGAATCGATTCGACGCAAGGCCCCGACCGCGCCACAAACCTCGACCTACTTCCAGGCTTTGGCCGGGGCCACGAACGAGGACGCCAACGTCGTCGTGCTCATCACAGATGCGGACGGTTCCGATTCCGAGCAACCGGCCTATGCCGCGCAAATCAGTACCGGCTGCCCCGCGGTCATCGTCGGCGTACGTTCCGCGCTGACCCGTGACGAGCATTTTGCGAGGCTTGCACAACTTTCGGGCGGCCACCTGTTTTTTGTTGAGGCACTGGACGCGGCAACCGACAGGATCGTCACGCTCGCCGACGCGAATGTGACGAAGCCCTATGTTTTCGAAGTCGTGGCAGAGGGTTTTGAAAATACCGAAGCGGAAATTCGCCTGTCCGTGCCGGCCGGCGATTCAACAACCACGATTGCCTACGAGCGACCGGACAGCGATGTACCGGCCGCGCGCGCCATCTGTGGCTTGTTCCTGACATTGGAAATCGGCAACCAGCGCACGATGCGCCGGCTTGCCGGTTTTCCGCTGCTCAGCACGGCGCTCACGCCACTCACCGAGGAGCATGTGCAGGCAACCCGGCTCGCCCTGCTTGGCAAATTCGATTTGTCCGTCGAGGCGTCTGCACCGACCCCGGCAGCGGCGCTCGACGACATTATTTCGTCGAACCTGTCCTGCGAGGGGCTGGTCGCCGCTGCGGCAACGCATGACAAGGACTCGATCATTGCCGCCACACAGGCCGGCGTTGAGCGGCTGCCGAAACGCTGGCTTGCACTCAACACACGGTTGCCCGGCGCCAACGGTCCCGGTCGTGCCAGTTTCCAGGCGGGTTACCGCATGATGCTGTTCAGCGACCTGCCCGGCGCAGGCGGCCATTTTCGCCGCAAGGTAGACATACTGCCGTTCTCTGACTGGCGCACGATCGCACCTGGCGAGGACGAGTTCGCCGCAAACCTGCGGCACACATTGCAGCTGTCGATACTTGAGGCCGAAAACTTCACAACCAGCACAATGTCGATCGCCGGTGACACGGAATACCTGTTCAGACCGTCGTACCAACTGGGCCAATGGGTGACCTCGATAGCCGGCGACGATGACAGCAAGAGCTGGCCCATTGCGGTTGCCGACCGCGGCCGCTATCCGTCGCGGCACCACTTGCTGCTACCGGCAGACCCGGCGCGGGTTGCCTACTGGGAACTGGATACGGCCAGCGGCGCAGTGCTGGGGATGCTGCCCGACGCATCGGGTGGTGCAACGGTGGAAGATACGAACCGAAAGTTCGAACTGCTGTCACTGGTCATTGACGCTTACACCGAGATAATGGAGGCGCTCATCGCCACGCCGCCGGCTTTCCAGGTGTGGGTCGAACTCGAGAAAGCGAAACTGGAACATCTGCGGCGCGCGTCGATTGCGATCATCCTGATGGATGGCACCTTCACGTCCGGCTACGACGAACTGCTGGCAGAGCAGGTGGAAGGATGGATCACAGACCAGGCGCAGAGCGCTATCGACGATGCTGCGGGCGATGCAATCGGCGGCTATGCGGATTTCCAGGAAGCGATGGGCTGGCATGATCGTGCGCAACAACTGTGGGGAGCGATCAACGGGGCAGAGCCGAGATGATCAAGGCGGATAGTACGTATAAGGGGCCTTATGTCAGCGACGCAATCCGTCGGGCCTGGATGAAACCGGGCGAACGACGGCAGAACGAGGCCGCAATGCTAGCGCGCCGACCCGGCCCTTCGTCGGCAGGGCACCTGAATCTCACCCTTTGGCCGACTTTGACTGGCATGCTACCGGGGTTTTTACTTATGCGAGGTTTACCCCCGCCGGAATCGCGGATCGGGGCCCGCTGGACAATCGCTCGGCGGCACGGAGCAACTGGCAGATCTGAAGTGGTGCCGGCACCAGGAGTCGAACCCGGGACCTACTGATTACAAATCCACTCTGCAATCGAGGAACAATGCGGTCTTCAGCTCCGTTTCTTTAGAATTTTGTCGAGATTTGACCTCGTAACCATGCCGTATGCTGGTACATTCTTAGAAGAAAATCGCCTGGTTCGTCGACTCAGAGACCGTCAAGACCTGCAGAAATATCGGATCTGGAAGAAGACACTCGCTCCGCAATGTTGAGAACTTTGCACATTAGTAAAAACAAGTGTCAGAGTCTTGCGGAACGCTGGGCTGTGGCCCCTGCCTTTGGAGGGCAGGGGCAGACTTGCTTACTAACCATGCGGTTCGGGCGGCTGGGCTGCACTTTGGCCGGCTGATTGCGGTCTATTCTCGAATTAGATAATCCCTGATATTTCCGGTCGTCAGATTCACGATTTTATTTCACGGTAAATTCATAAGTTACCGAAGGACTCGATTTGCTCTTGAATTAGCCTAGGCTCCACTGTGTGCGTACAAGCCGCTATTTTCTTGCTCTATAGAGCGCGTATAAGAATAGGACAACAAGAAAGAGGAAACAGCTGATATCAAAGCTCCTGGTTTTGATAGTTCTTGCGTCTGTTTCCCCTTTCGCAGAATGCAGCGGCAAAGGTAGTTCATCGCCCGTCGCAAGAAAACTTCGGAGTCTCGGAAGTAGTATGACCTGACATCGTCTGTCGCCAGTCGGCGGAATCATGGGAAAATAAGACAACATATTCGCGCTCTCAAACGCCCTCCTCGACCTTCTCGAGGACCAACAATCCGGAAAGGCCCTGTTCACGACCCTGGCGCTGTGTCTGGCGGCTGGCGCCGTCCCTGCCCAGGATATTACGGTGCCGCCCACCCTGCAGTTCAGCTTCTCGAATCCTGGAGCGCGCAGCATGGGATTTGGCGGTGCCTTCGTTGCACTGGCCGATGATGCCACCGCCGCTTTCGCCAACCCCGCCGGCCTCATGCAGATCACCAGGGCCGAGATCTCTGTCGAAGGCCGATCCTGGAGCTACGCCACACCCTTTACGCTTCGCGGTCGGGTCGAGGGCGAACCGACGGGCATCGGCGTCGATGTCGTGGCCGGTTTGAGCGGCGGCACCTCTTCCGATGACGTTACGGACGTCTCTTTCCTGTCGCTTGTCTACCCGTACAAAAAATGGTCGATCGCCCTTTATCGCCACCAGCCAGCGAATTTCGAATCTCTTAGCCAGACGCAGGGACTCTTCGCGGGCGTGGACACCACCTGTTGCCGATTCACTGACGATAGGGTGCACACTGATTTCGAGGTCGTCAGCTACGGGCTCTCTGGTGCCTATCGATTGACCGACGCATTGAGTCTCGGCCTGTCGCTCGTCTATTTCCAAGGCAATGTGGATATCGTTCGGAACGCATTTCTGCCCGACGAAGACTTCATCCTGCAGATCTTCGCCTCGACCTCGTATCTGCCGGAGAGGATGGCCTGGGATTTGTCTTCCGGTCAGAGAATGGACGCCTGACGATAGCCTTCGATTGGAATCGGGTCGAGTACTCGACCATCCTTGATCGACTCAATCCAGAGGATTTTGACACCGACGATCTTGAGCTTAACGACGGCGATGAATTTCACCTGGGCGGCGAATATGTGTTCCTCCGATCCACACCCGTTGTTGCTGCTCGGCTCGGCGTATGGCTTGATCCCGACCATCGCCCAGGGGCCACTGCAGCCAGCGAGCCGATAGAGCATGCGCTGCTGTCACCGGGCACGGATACTATTCACTGGTCGTTAGGTATCGGACTGGCATTCGACAACTCCCAGATCGACCTCGGTGCCGACTTCTCAGACCTCGTCGACACGGTATCTCTGTCCGCGATCTACAGCTTCCAGGGGCTGCTCCTGACAATGCTTGCTTTGCTGCAGGCTTCGATGCGCGCATCGGGAACTCCTTATTGTGGTCTCTTTTTATGGCGCGTAGCCTTTTCACTCATGGTCAGTCGTGCAGGCGGCACCAATGACAAGCAGCGTCAACCGAATATCCAGCTACACCGGAGTATCGATCCTACTTCTGTTCGGGTTGCTGGCACCGGCCGTCGTCTCAGCCCAGCAGCCTATCATACCGCTCCAACTCAGCTTCTCCGACCCGGGTGCACGCAGCATGGGCTTCGGCGGGGCCTTCGTAGCACTGGCCGATGACGCCACCGCTGCATTCGCCAACCCTGCCGGACTCGCGCAACTCCTGAAACCCGAGGTCTCTATCGAGGGGCGCCATTGGAGCTACTCAACACCATACACGGTGGGAGGCAGGGCAGAAGGCCTCCCGAGCGGTAACGGCATTGACACGATGGTTGGTCTTAGAAGGTCAACATCGGATGATGACCTCGCCGGGCTCTCCTTCCTCTCGTTGGCGTATCCACTAGGGAATTGGTCGCTCGCGATTTTCCGTCACGAGAACGCGAACCTAGAATTCTCCAGTGAAACGCAGGGACTCTTCTTCGCCGGAACCGACTGTTGCCAGGACCGCTTCTTCGACCAGCGCGCGACGAGCGATCTGGATTTCTTGAGCTACGGGTTCTCCGCTGCCTATCGGATCAGCGACAGGTTTGATCTCGGGCTCGGGGTGGTCTATCACGATGCCGCTATCGAGTCGAATGTGGCCCAGTACCTATGGGATGACGACACGCTGCAGAGCTTCTTCGGGCGCAACTCGTACCTTCCTGAAAGACTGCGGGTCAGCCAAAGAAGCAGCGTCCACGACACTGACTGGACGCTTACGGGCGGGATTCTCTGGAGGTTGTCGGAAGCGTGGAGTATCGGCGCAGTTTACCGGCAGGGTTTTGAAACCAGCATCGAGTTCGAGGTCGCTGCCGGAGAGGCCGTCGATTTTGGCGTGCCCCCTGGAGAAGTGTTTCTGCGGGCGTCGGGCGGCCCTATCGAATTCCCGGATATTTACGGGCTCGGATTCGCGTATCGCGACCCCGACGGACGCCTTACGTTGAGTTTCCAGTGGGATCGCATCGAGTATTCCGACATCCCGCAAAGTCTCGCCCTCGACGACCAAACAATCGACGACGCTGATGAATTGCACCTGGGCGCCGAGTATGTCTTCCTCGGTTCGACCCCGGTCATTGCCGTTCGGCTCGGGGCCTGGCTGGATCCGGATCATCAGATGCGGGCTACGATCGACGAACCTTTTATCCGCGCATTGATGCCACGTGGCGACGACGAATTTCACTTCGCTGCGGGTATTGGTGTAGCGATGCAGCAATTCCAGGTCGATTTCGCGATGGATTTTGGCGATCGAGCGGATACGTTGTCATTGTCAGCGATCTACGACTTCTAGGACGGAGTTGACTGTGGCGATCCGAGATAATCGATTTACCGCCCACGCCGGGGTTCTACTATTTCTTCTGGTCGAGGTACTGGCACCGGCCAGCGTCTCCGGCCAGGAGGCGGTCGTCCCCCTTCAGTTCAGCTTCTCCGACCCGGGTGCACGCAGCATGGGTCTCGGCGGCGCTTTTGTTGCCCTGGCCGACGACGCCACAGCCGCATTTTCAAATCCGGCCGGATTGACGCAGCTGATTAAGCCGGAAATTTCGATCGAAGGGCGTCGCTGGAGCTATTCGTCGCCGTTCATCGAACACGGAAGAGTGGAAAACCTTCCCAGCGGCTTCGGGATTGACACGACAGCCGGCCTTCGAAGCGCGACGTCGGAGGATGACCTCGCCGGGCTCTCTTTCCTGTCGTTGGTCTATCCGAAGGAGAGTTGGTCGCTCGCGTTCTTCCGGCACGAGTACGCGAATTTTCAATTCCTCGGCGAAACCCAGGGACTCTTCTTCGGCGGAAGCTCCTGCTGCCAGGACCGGTTCTGGGACCAGCGATCGCAATCCGACCTGGACATCCTCAGCTACGGGCTCTCCGCTGCGTATCAGATCAGCGACCGGTTCCATCTCGGGCTCGGCGTGGTCTACTACGATGCGTCGTTCTTCTCGGATGTGGAGATATTCCTCTGGGATGAGGACACAATCCCCAGCGTCTTCGCGCCGAACTCCTATCTCCCGGAGAGATCGGTATTTGGCGAGCGAATAAGCTTCGACGACGCCGATTGGGCATTGACAGCGGGTTTCCTCTGGAGGCTGTCGGATAGCTTTAGCGTCGGCGGCGTTTACCGGCAGGCACCAGAGATCGACGTCGGCGTAATACTGACAGCCGGCCAGGCAATCGATCTCGGAGTACCGCCTGGCGAAGTATTCCGTCAGGAGTCGGCCACGCTCGAGTTGCCATCGATATTCGGACTCGGCTTCGCGTATCGGGCCCCCGACGGGCGCCTGACGGTGTCCCTGCAATGGGATCGCGTCGAATACTCGAATATTGTCGACAGCCTCATGCTCGACGACCGGGCGATCGATAATGTGAACGAGCTGCGCCTGGGTGCAGAGTATGTGTTTCTCGAATCGACACCCATCATCGCCATTCGGTTCGGAGCCTGGCTGGACCCCGATCACCAGATGCGAGCCACGAGCGACTCGCTGCTCGCCCGCGCACTGCTGCCGCGCGGCGATGACGAGATGCATTACTCAGCGGGTATCGGCGTGGCCATGCAGAACTTCCAGGTCGATGTCGGCGTGGATTTCGCGGATCGAGTGGACACCGTCTCGCTTTCGGCTATTTACGATTTCTAGTCCTGATGTGTCGTTGTTCTCGACCGGTCGATATCCTTTTCGCGCTGCAAGCCTTCCGGCGTCAATTCGAATGCCCACGCAAGAATCAGCGCAATAGGCAAACCGAGGACAAGAAACACGAGTAGCAGCTTGCCAGCCCAGTTGGGTACTTCGAGAAAGTCCAGGACTATTTCTCCGACCTGTAGCAACAGCCAGGCTACAACAAAGTAGGCAATACCGACACGGACCACATTGCGGCGCCTTAGCTCGGCGAAGAACCCAACGGCTGGCTGCGTGTCATCGCTGTCGAGTTCCAGCTCGCTCTCTTCTACTACTCGCAATGGCACTGCATCGGCGTCCAGGTGCATGCTGCCGTCCTGCATCTGTTGCATCCAGCGGCGGAAGTAGTAGTTCGCCAGCACGACATGTTGCTCGTCGTTTCTGCGGATGAAGCCTAAGTTTTCCAGGCGGCGCAGTTCGCCCTCAAGCGCATCGGATCCGAGTGACAGCTCTTCCTGAATCGAGTTGCATGTCGCCTCAGGCGATCCAACCACCGCCTGAATAATCTGGCGCTCTATGTCCGACAGCATTTCGAAATCGACAGAGAAGAAATAACTCACCATCCGATCGGTCGCGACCCGTTCAGTCGCCTCCTCCAGGCGCCCTGATTCGAGGTAGCGTTTGCAGACGAGCTGGACCAGGTAAGGGTGGTTATTGCAGTGCTCACGGATTTCTTCAATAACGCCATCCGCGAGTTGGGGCCTCTCTTCCGGACCGAGATGCGATTGCTCAATCAGCGATCGCGCTTCTGCATCGGTGAGTCGCTCGATGTAAAGCGGCGGTGTAAATCCGTGCAGAAACGGCGACGTATCTTCCTTATGCTCAGCAAGTGCCCACAGGCGGATCGTTGATGCCAGAACTGTGCGGATGCCCTCACGACTCTGCATTGCGTGTCGCAGTTTGCGCAGCAACGATGGATCTTGTCGATGCAGCTTGATCAGTTCCTCAACCTCATCGCAGAGCAGCAGAAGCTCCATCTTATGTGCACGCAATCGGCGCCGGAGCCGCTCCATGGAGACGAACAAGTCCTCCGCCTCCACCTCCTCTACGCCGATGCCAATGCGCTCCAGCCGTTCATCCGCGTCAAGGATTGCATCGGCGAAATTGAGGTGCAGCTCCTGAGGTGTCTCCGCACCCTGGAAGTCCCAGAAGATTGGAAAGTAGCGCCGATCTGCGGATGTGTCCGCGATGTGTTCGATCTGTTTCAGCAGCGACGTCTTGCCGATTCGTCGCGTCCCAAGCAGCCAGATACAGTTTCGATTGCCGTCGAGAATCTCGGCAATCTGAGACTTGCGGCCGTAGAACCGATCACCGCGTACCCACTGGCCGACAACGTAAGGGATTGCCGGCATTCTGATCGAAAGATCTCTCGACGTTAAGGAATCTCCGGGTGACATGGTCTCGAAATTCGCCAAGAGCCGGTAGCCCCGCTTGGGCAGCGTTTCAATCGGGTTGAATTTGGCCTGCCCCGGCTCGTTGCCAATCTTGCCCAGCTCGTGGCGGAGCTGATAGATACAGCGGCTCAGGGTGTGCTCTGTTACGACCACGCCAGGCCATACCGTTTCCAGAAGCTCGTCCCGCGAGACTACGCGACCGGGGTGATCCATGAGAACCCCGAGCACCGCCATTACCTTGGGCTCCAGTCGGACGGTGCCACCCGTGCCGGCAACTGTGCCCTCGCGCGGATCGACGGTGAACCCGACAGGTGCATGTGTCTCGGTAGCCAATACTCGCCTCACAGCCAACTGAAACAGTCCCCTGCTAGCTAACACCCAGCGAAGCTCAGCAGCAACTCGGGGATGTACTTAGATTCACGCAATCCAGCTTGATTGACGGTTCCCGAGAAAGAAATCAAGACGATATCAACTTGTCATCAAGCGGCACCCTGTCAGTGGATGTTCAATAGGTGCTAGGGAAAGAATTTCGCATTGGACGCGTCATTGCCGAGGAGGTGTCGTCATGAACGCAAAATTACAGCAGTTACACTATTTGGGCCTGGCTTTTCTGGGCCTGCTCGGCGCCTGCAGCGGCAGCGTCAGTGTTTCTCCGACCGTCAACATTCCCCCGATACCTGACCCACCGCCCCCGGCTGCCACGGAGGACATATCGACGCTGGGTGTGATCTCCGGACTGAATAGTGTCACGGTCAACGGCGTGCGATACGAAACACCTTCAACGACTGTGACGGTAAACGGGCAGCTCGCGAACCTGTCTGATCTCGAGCTAGGGCAGATCGTCTCGCTGGAGGGCACGATCGAGGTCGACGGCCCGAGGGGAACGGCCAATCGCATCGACTACGAAGCGACCGTCATCGGCCCAGTGGAAAGCATCGACGCCGCGCTCGGCCGGCTGGTCGTCATGGGGCAAATCGTTCGAACCGATGCCGACACCATATTTGATGCCGGCATCGATCCGGCTACATTTGCCGGACTTGCAGTAGGGGCAAACGCGCAGATCAGCGGCTTTCTGGATTCCAGCGGCGAGTTCAACGCAACGCGCGTCGAACCCGATACCACCAGTACCGAAGTGCAAGTCATCGGCAGCGTCATTGGACTGGACCTGGCCAACATGGTATTCGGCATCAATCGGCTAACCGTTGACTACGGCAGCGCCGCGGTCATCGATCTTCCAAGCGGTATGCCGACCGATGGCATGTTCGTCATCGTAAAAGGATCATTGGTTAACGGCATCCTGGTGGTCGACGAAATACTGAGTCTGTATGACTGGGACGACAATCCGGGCGATCGGGTCCAGGTCTCAGGAGTCATTACGCGGTTTGCGTCACCGGATGACTTCGATATTAATGGGTTCCCTGCGCTCGCCGATGCCAACACCCGCTTTTCCAATGGCACAATCAGTGATTTGGCGGCAAACGCCTATATCACGATTGATGGGGAGTTCGCTACGGGTGGCGATAGAGTCCTGTCGAATGAAATTAGCTTCGGCAGCATAGTCGGCCCGACCACAACAAGCACATTCAACTTCGAAAACTTTACCGACATATCGATCTTCAGCGTATTCCACGTCGAAGTTTCTCAAAGCCCTGACTACCTTGTTGAGACCACGATAGACAATGATGACGTGAACAGGCTGGATGTGTCGCAGACCGGTTCAAATATTCGCATCGGCGTCGGACCGGAGCCTGGAAACGACAGAATCGAAACCATCGAGGCCGTTGTCACGCTGCCTGTGCTCGACAGCATAGATCTGGATGGGGTCATCAATGTCAAGCTGAACGATTTCAGTCAGACGCAGTTAACTGCAACCGTTGGTGGCGTGAGCCGCCTGCATAGTAATTCGCTCATGATCAATGATCTGACCGCTAACGTCGCCGGCGTGAGTCAACTGGATTTCGGCGATATCCGACCACTCGGAAACGCAGATATCAACTTGAGCGGAGTCAGCACTGCAACGCTCAACATGGATATCGGATCGACCATCAGCGGTTCCGTGTCAGGCACATCGAGACTGTACTACTACGGCACGAATGTCACAGTGAATGTCACGACCGGCGCGCTGTCATCGGTCGAAAGACTCGGAGCAACGAGGCCCTAGCGCAATAAATAAAGTGCAATGACTGACTCGAAATCCACAGGAGGACTGGATAGAGCACGACTGTAGACAAGATTCGTAACAGGCAAGCAACACGCAGATGCCCATCGGAAATTTCGTATTGCGCTCCCTTGGGCTCTGTGCGGTAGTCCCATAATGAAGGTGCCCCGATGCTCATAGCCATCAGGCGACTGATTATTCTGGTGGGTGTATCACTGATACTGGTCACCCACCCGGCCACGGCCGATCCGTGGTATGAGCATTATGCCAAGGCCGAACAAAGCATCGAAGATCAGAACTGGGCAGCGGTCGTCCATGAGATCAACGAGGCACTGGAGAAGAAAGGCGACTCGGGAGCGCGTGTGCGCAGCTACGGGATGAAGGTTACCGCCTATTTCCCGTATCTCAAGTTAGGCATCGCCTACTACCATCTGGGTCAGCTCGACGCCGCCCTCCAGGCGTTCGAGACCGAGGCGCGATTGGGGGCCATCGCACAATCGGATACCGCGACTGCGGAACTCGAGCGCTACCGCGGTCTTGCCGAGGAGGCGCAAGCAACGGCCGCGGCGGAAGAGAAGCAACGGATTCAAGATATCGTTGCGCAGCGCCTCAGCGTTGCTCGAGATCTTGAGGATAAAGGGCTTCTGGACGAGGCGATGGCCGCTCTCGACCAGGCGTTGGCCGTGGCACCCGATAATGTCGAAGCTCAGGGCGCCATGAGCCAACTTCGGCAACTGTTCGCAGAAAAATCGGGCGCGCAGGATCGGGATCGAAAAGTGTCCGAGCTCGTAGACACTGGCCAGGCTCTATTCAACGAGCAGAACTACAGCGAGGCGTCGAGCATCTTTCGCCAGGCGCTGTTCCTCGATCCCAGACCCGAGATTCAGGCGCTATTGGACGCAGCGCAGAGCGAACTGCTGGCCGAGCTCGAAACCCGCCAGAGACTTGAGGACCAGGTGACTTCGTTTGACGCCGAACTGGATGCGGTGCGCGCCATGGAATCCGCGGGCGAGCTTGCAGCGGCACTCGAACGACTTCAGTCCATTCTCGCGTTGCAGCCCGCCAACAATCAGGCGCGGTCAATCCAGAGTCGCCTTCTGCAGGCACGCAAGGACGCGGAAACGGCAAGGGCGAGGCAGGCACGCATCGACCAACTCCTGGCTGACGCCGACTTGCGATTCGAAGCCGGATCGGCCGAAGAGGCCCTGTCCGCCGCGAACCGGGTCCTGGCTCTCGACCCCGGCAATAGCACTGCGCTCAAATATGTCGCGCAGGCCTATGGAGCTATAAGCCGAAAGCTCCTCGGTACAGGGCCGCGAGGAAACATCCCGCCTGCCATACGCTTCGTGGATCTCCGCCAGGAGGCGGATGACGGCGCATTGGTAGAGACGACTAGCGCGCCAGATTTTCGGCTAAATGGCGTGGTCATTGACAACTCGCCGGTGCAAGTAATCTTCTACGGTGCCGATGACGGAGTGATTGAAGCGGGTCTCAACAGCCAGCCGCTCGGCGAATTCTTCCTCACAGAGTTCAACGTCGAATCAAGACTCTCGCCCGGCCTATCGACCTTCCGACTCGTCGCAACGGACTCCGGGGACTTGGCCTCGAGCAGCGAGTATACCGTGATCTATGCTCGCCCTTTCTTTCGGGCTCCCTGGTTTTACGCTCTCGTGGCCGGCGGCGCTGTGACGCTTGGTGCCTTTTTTATGTGGCGACGCTACCGGCGCGGCCTGCAACTGCGCAGACGCAGGTTCAACCCCTACGTGGCGGGCGCGCCGGTCCTTGACGAGGATATGTTTTTCGGCCGGCGCGAATTGGTCGACCGCATCTTGCAGACGATTCACAACAACAGCCTGCTCTTATACGGCGAACGACGAATCGGAAAAACCTCGATTCAGCATCAGCTCAAAAAACGGCTGCGTGAGCTCGACGATCCACTGTATGAATTCCATCCGGTCTTCGTCGATCTGCAAGGTACACCCGAGACGCGCTTCTTCCAGACCATCGCCGAAGACATTTTTCAGGAGCTGGCACCGGTGCTCGATGGCCTGCGGCCCGGCATCGACAAATCCGGCGAGTATACCTATCGAGACTTCGTTCGCGACGTCCGCGCTGTTCTAAAGACTCTCGAAATGCGGACCTCCAAAAAGGTCAGGCTGGTATTGCTGATAGACGAAGTCGATGAGCTGAATGACTACGACCCCCGAGTCAATCAGAAGCTTCGCAGCCTCTTCATGAAGAGTTTTGCGGAGAGCCTCGTTGCGGTCGTCTCCGGCGTGGAAATTAAGAAGCACTGGGAGAGAGAAGGAAGCCCCTGGTACAACTTTTTCGAGGAAATCGAGGTTAAACCGTTCGGACCTCGGGAGGCGCAGGAGCTAATTGAGCGTCCGATCGGCGGCATGTTCAAACTGGGCGATGGTGTCGTCGAGAGGATTATCTCGCTAACTGCCGGCAAGCCGTATCTGATTCAGAAGATATGTATCTCCCTCGTTACACGCCTCCACGAACAGCACCGGCGGACGATAACTGTCGCAGATGTCGAGGCCGTCGACCGGCCCGAGGCGGCCTGACCGCGATGCATTGCCGATACGAATTTGGTGAGCGATGAATACGAAGACAGACAGGATGTGGCGGTCGCGAGCAACTCGGGGGTTCGCCTTTGTGACGATCCTGCTGTTCGTCACGACCGGCTACCTGGTGCTATGCCGCCCCTATCAACTGCACTGGGGGGCAACTGATGCTGAAATCGAGCGGTCAATGGCAGGCGACGAACTCAACCTGAGTCCGTCTTTCCTCGCCACGCGGGCGATCACGATCGAGGGCAGTCCGGAGGAGATTTGGCCCTGGCTAGTGCAGATGGGTTACGGCCGAGCCGGATACTATGGCTACGATTTACTGGAGAATGCAGGCAGTCTGGAAGGCCTACGGAGCGCCGACGAAATCCTACCCCGATTCCAAGGCTTCGTTGTTGGGGACGAGTTACCGATCAGCGCTGTCGTGAGCATGAGGTTTCACACGATCGAGCCGAACCGCCACCTGATCTGGCTGGGAAGCGAGGTCACCAACCCCGGCGCCTTCACGTGGGCACTATATCCGCTGGACAAAGGCCGGACCCGTCTCGTCAGCCGCATTCGTTGGACCTATCACCCGAACTCCATCGGTATTTTTGCGCTTGAGCTGTTCACAGAGTTCGCCGATCACATCGCCGTGCGCAAAATCCTCCAGGGTGTGAAGCAGCGGGTCGAGCAGAACATCGAGCCGATGTGGATCCAATACCTCGAACTCTTCACGTTCATTTGCACACTCTTCACTTTTCTGACGGCACTGGCACTGCTCTGCTGGCGCCGCCTCACCTGGAAGACTTGGGGTGCCGGAGTCGTTGCCAGCGTAATCTGGCTCACGACCTGGTACGCGCCGGTCGCCAATTGGTTCAACGTGTTATTGGCACTCTTCGCAATCGGGACGCTGTTCCTCGCGCATTGTCGTGGCATCCGCGAACAGCTTATCGGGCAGGACACTGCACTGAGCGGCGATTACCAGCGACACGCTTGAATTGGAGTTTTGTATGGCCATGGTCGAAGAGTCAAGTCACTCGGATGCTTACAGAATCGGAATGCTGGGAGCCGTACTTAGCGCGATCGGCATTCTCACATCGGGGCCACTAGCGGTTCTCGTGGTCGCCCTCGTGCAACCGCAGCCATTGTGGGACGGACCTGACTTGTTTGTTGACAGCTTCCACCGTATTCAAACTCTACCTTTCTACTTCGGTTTTTTGCTGGCGATGGGCAGCATCATGATGTTGGTATCGGTTTACCTGTTGTCAAAAAAGCGAGCTACGGCACTGACCGCACTTATCTTCATGTCGATCGGCGCGGCTTTTGTAATCTTCAATTATGTGACACAGACAACGGTCATTCCCGCCGTTGTCAAAACTTATACTGCGGAGCTTGGCTCGGTGCTTACCACACTGTCCATGTCCAATCCGAGCTCCTTGCCCTGGGCATTGGAGATGTGGGGGTATGGCCTGATCGGCCTGGGCACCTGGCTGGCTGCGGGCTTCTTTGGCACGAGCCGTCTTGAGAAAATCGCGAAAGCCCTGTTCATTCTGAATGGCATCGCCAGCGTTTTCGGCGCAGTAATCGCATCAATCGATCTTGCCGGAGTGTTTTCAATCGCAGGGTTAATCGGTTACGGCGTCTGGAACGTGCTCTACCTTGCCCTGGCAATCACGTTTTATCGGGTGCTACAAAACAGGAGGCATGAGTGATGGCTATCCTCAAAGAGCAACTTGAGCTTATCCGATCACCCAAGTCCACAATTACGAGATTGGCGAGTAACCCTCGTGCAGTATTTGTGGGATTCAAACACATTTTCATACTTGCCGTACTTTATGAGCTCGCGTTCCTTCTTTGGGCGCTCGGCGATGCAACCGTGACGATGCCCGCCTTTCTGAAAATTCCGGAAGACCGATACTATTTCTATGAGCTGATCTTCGCGATTCCCGTGTTTTTTGTCGTGTGGATCGTTGCAGCTGGCACCGCCTACCTGTTGTCCAAGGCGATCGGAGGAAACGGTTCTTACGATACGATCCTCGGTGGATTTGGAATCGCGGCATTTATCAGCGCTTACTTCAGCCTCATACCAGACTTCATTCAAGGTATGTTGTGGACGACCGGATGGGTACCGTTTCCCGAGTATCAGGAAGCAACCAGCCGCGGGCCATTACTCGTATTGGTGTGGGGCTACATAATTGCGTACAACGTCAGTCACCTGGTCCTGTATACCGTCACAATTCGCTACTCGCAGAATCTTGGCATTTTGAAATCCGCGATAGTGGCAATAATCTCGTACTTCACCTCAATCGGAATATTCATCACCTTCATTCGCTAGCTGCGCCGCGCCGCCCAGTCATCGTATGCACGGTTTTGCGCGCGTGCCTCCTTGGTTACTAACCAGGTCGTCGAAGACTCACGAATAGCTGACAAAGAGAAAAGGCCCACACAAGGTGAGCCTTGGAAAAAATGGTGCCGGCACCAGGAGTCGAACCCGGGACCTACTGATTACAAATCAGTTGCTCTACCAACTGAGCTATGCCGGCAAATGCGGGCGGGTATTTCAGCAACTAGGCCCCTGGAGGTCAACGACTAGTTTTGACGCGGACACGTGGCGGCCTCCCGCAAAAGGACCTTCTCCTCGCCGTATTTCTCGATCATCGCACCGGCGCCCCTGCCCGGCGACAGCGCGATATCCACGTAAAACACCGTGTCCTCCCGGGTCCGCTGGCTGATATCCGCAGGCAGTTCCAGCGACCGGGCCTGCAGCTCCACTCGCTCGGCGCGGCTCATGTCGCCGAACAGGCCCAGCGATATTTTCAGGCCCTCGTCGTCCGTCGGCACCAGGTAGGCATCGCCCAGCCCGCCGACTTTCAGCTTTTCCAGCATGGCATTGCCGGTTTCCCGGTCCGGAATATTGCGAATCTGTACCCAGTAGCCGACGAATATCTGGCCCTGAGTGGTTCTGACGCTCGCCCGCATGCCTTCGCCTGCGTATTCGGCCAGCGCGCCGTTGGCATCCACGTTACTCTTGAAAGGTCCGATCGAGACGCAGGACCGGCCGACCACGGCAGACAAATCCGACGGCCGGCCGGAGCCGAGCACGGCGCCCACGCTGGTTGCGGCTTCGGCAATGGCCGTTCTGGAAACCTCGAGCGACGGCCCGAGTTGCGACTCCATCACGGTGGCAACGCCCGTTTCCGGTGGTTCATCGACGAATCTTCCCCACAGGTAATAGAGAATATTGGCCAGCAGCAATAACAGCAGAAGATTTCTCATGACTCACTTTCGATTATGTGTGCGAGACCCTGAAGGACGAGATTGGGCCGGTGCAGAACGTTGCCATCGAGCTGCGTCAGGATGCTGGAGGCATCCCCACCGGTCAAGACAATCCGCGGTCGAATGCCGTCGGCACGCACCACGCGCACTGCTCTATCTATTGCACCGCAAATCGCGTTGTAACTGCCATTCATCATCGCGCCACTCGTATTTGCTGCCAACATTTCTATTCCGCTCGGCACAGGACGTCGACTTCGCCCCGGCGTCGGAAGGTCTGCGGTTTCCGAACTGAGGCTCGATAACATCAATCGAATGCCAGGAATAATCTGGCCGCCCAGGTGCTGCCCGGACTTGTCTATCACGTCGATAGTCACCGCCGTTCCGGCATCGACCACTACGGCAGCGGAGCGTTTTTCTGCATAAGCGCCGATCATTGCAACCCAGCGATCGACCCCCAGGCGGCGAACCTGCGCGTAAGCATTGGTAACGCCGCAGGCCTTCTTTTCAGAGCGCACGAAATGAATTTCGTTGTTGCAGTGAATGCCGATCGCACCGGACAGTCGGGTGGCGAAACTGGCGCCGGCAACGTTGCTGGCTACTATTCTGACTACCGATCTCGGCAATTTCGTTGTCAGTGCCGCAAATGCGGTTTCACGCAGCGATTCGTGGGTGACGCTGCCGCTTCTCCCGATATGGCCGTCTTTGTATATGCCCCATTTGAGGCGTGTATTGCCGACGTCGAGCAACAGTGCATCTGCCGCCTGTATCATCCGGCACCTGTGTTAGGTGCGAGAATGACGCTGCCCGATACTATCGTCCGAGGTCCACTCTGCGTCATCAGCAGTAATCCGCCGTCATCGTCGACGCCTTCGGCAGCCCCCGAAATGCGTCCGGCCGCAGTTTCGATCGACATCTGCCGGCCCTTCAGCCAGTCGCAACGATTCCAGCGCTCGACGAAAGCAGCGAAGCCTTCCGCGTCGAACTGCTGCACGGTGCGCGCCACGCTGTCGATCAGCTTGCATGCAAGTGCGCCGCGCGACGGCATCTCCTCGACGCAATGTTTGAGGTCCGTGATCGGACCGATGCGGTCCGGTGCAATATCGGCGTGATCGAAACCTGTCAGGTCGATGTTTATTCCCAGGCCGATGACCGCCGTGGTCTGCATCGAATTGCCGCGCGTTTCGACCAGGATGCCCCCCAGCTTCGCGTCAGCGGCCATGAGGTCGTTCGGCCATTTCAACGCGACGCCTTGCATCGGCAGATTGCGCAAAACATCGACTGCAGCAATGCCGGCAGCCAGGCTCAGGCTGGAAAGCTGGCGAGGCTGCCTGCGAAACGTATAGGCCAGTGACAGGCAGATCGACGATAAGGGCGGTGTGCGCCAGGTCTTGCCGCGCCGGCCCCGTCCCGCCGTCTGGTGGTCGGTCATCGCCACCCGGAATCGTCCGGCCGCAGGTCCGGCCTGATCCAGCAGGTAGCGGTTGGTCGAATCGAGTTCAGGAAAACACTCGAGCTGATCGAGTCGCGGCTCTGTCCCCGGATCGAGTAACCGCCGCAGGTTCTCAGCGTCGGGATTCGACATCGTCTTCGGTTTCGGAGCGGCGCCGGAATACCATCTGCCGCGTGTTGCGGAACTCTGTGCCGGCCCGCATCCGCGCAATGTTCGAGCGGTGGCTGAAAACGAGGTAAGCGGCCATTGCCAGGCAATAGAGGAATAGCGGTTGATCCGCTGGCAAGCGCAACACCGCAAGATAGACGGGTGCCGCCAGGCCGCCGATCATCGTCGCAAGACCGACGTAACCTGACAGCACGAAAACAGAGGCCCAAACGAGCAGTACCGGCAGGATAACTCCGGGTGCGAGCACAGCCAGCGTCCCCAGCAGCGTCGCCGCACCCTTGCCGCCGCGAAACTTGTGCCAGATCGGCCACACGTGGCCCATGACGGCGGCCGCCGCACAAGCGAGCACCAGCCAGACACGGGAAACCTCCGGATCGATCCCGACAAACGGCAGGTCAAGCCCCGGAATCACGGCCGTCGAGAATGCACCTTTCCCGACGTCGATCAGCACCACGGCTATCGCAAATACGATGCCCTGGGTTCTCAGGGCGTTTGTCCCGCCTGCGTTGCCGCTGCCGAGATTGCGGATATCGATACCGCCCCTGATGCGACCAACGATCAGTGCCCCCATCAGCGAACCGATGAAGTAGCTCAGCAGGAATTTTGTTCCGAGTTCCAGCACTGCTTGCGCCATGCTCTCTGTGCCAATATGGTGGCGCATTGTAGCATCGACCCGGATCCGCCTTCGCGCGGGCATATGCCGTGACCAGCACGCCGATTCCCGTCTTTATCAACCCGATGGCCGGCCGTGGCCGGGCCGGCCGCACACTGGACGACTTGCGCGAGCTGCTGAATCGTCAGGGCGTCGATCATTCGATAGTCCAAAGCAATGCCGTCGGCGATCTCGAAGAAGGAATACTCGCCGCCGCGGCTGCCGGCACGGATCGCATCATCATTGCCGGCGGCGACGGCAGCATTCACGAAGCGGTAAACGGCATAATGCGGTCCGGCAGGAATGTCGCACTGGGCGTGATTCCGATCGGTACCGGCAACGACTTCGCCAAAGCCTGCGGCATCCCTCTGCACTGGGAGGATGCTGCGACGTTGCTTGCCGACCGGCTGCGCGGCAAGGTACAGCCGCGAGCGATCGACGTCGGACGGATGAACGAGCGCTACTTTGCCAACGGTGCCGGCGTTGGTTTCGATGCCAAAGTAACGCGCATTGCCCGGTCCAATCGCCTGCCGATCGGCGACCTTGTTTACCTGATTGCCGTATTCCAGGCATTGTGGGATGGCGTCATCACGCCGCGGATGACGATTCACTGCAACGGCAAAACCAAAGAGGGTCCCATGACGCTTGCGAACGTGAGCAACGGTGCCTGGGTCGGAGGCATGTTTCACATTGCGCCCGAAGCGCGGATCGACGACGGTGAACTGGATCTGGTCATTGCAGACCCGGTCAGCCGTTTGCGCATCCTGCGCCTGCTGCCGCACCTGATTGGCGGGACACACATCGGCCAGGCGGAAATTTCGCACCAGCGGATGCGCGAATGCCGCATCGAATGCAAGTCACCGCTGCCGTCACACCTGGATGGCGAAGTACAGCCGCTGCAAACACAATTCGATATCGCAATTCTTCCGGGGGCGCTACGCCTGATGTGATTTGCGAACCGATCCCAGATAGATCGCAGCCAGTGCAAGGACAGCGCCGGTCCCTTCGGTAACCGAGAACGAGCGGCCGAAGAAAAGTATGTCCCATATGAAGCTGCAGGTCGGTTGCAGCAACAGCGCCAGGCCGACTTCCGTCGTGGTTACTTTCGACAGGCTGCTCGCGATAAACAACATGCCAAGCGCGTTCGCCAGCACACCGTAAAGAAGCAACCAGACCAGGTCCGAGACAGTGGGGATCTCGAGCGACACGCCTTCGGCAAATGCAGCGGCTCCCAGCATCGCCGCAACCAGCAACGACATCACTGCGATTTCCCGCGTCGGCACGGTATGTGCCGAAACCATGCGCGCCTGGCGCATGCACAGCAGGTAGCCGGCATAACAGACCGCCGTCAGCAAGCCGAATACGATACCGAGCTGGTAGTCACGGGGCAGCTCCTGCCAGTCGAAACCGACGACCAGCGCAAGGCCCGCAATAGCCAATGGCACGGCGGCGATCTGCCTCGGCCCGGGCTTCTGGCCGAACAACACGATGCCCGCCGCCATCATGATGAACACCTGGAAGTTGGCGAGCAGCGTCGACAGCCCCGGTCCGATGTAGAGAATGCTGCGATGCCAGAACCACAGGTCAAGCGCAAAAAATACCGCAGAAAGCGCCAGGGCAGTCCAGGCCGCGGCTTTAAAAGTAAGCCGTTGCCGCGTGAGCAACAGGTAGATCGCGACGACCACGCCGCCGAACAGCACCCGGTAGAAGCCGCTGGTGGTCGGGGCAACGTCGGTCAGCTTCACGAACACCGGCGAGAAACTGATCATCAGTGCACCGGCGAACAGCCGCAGTCGCGGATTTTCAAAAGAAGAATACAAGGTCGGGGAATTCCTGCGGGTCAATGCGGTAGGTCACGATAACCAAAACACCGTCAATCCGCCAAGTCCCTGGCAAAGAGGTAGAATCGGGCTCGCGCGTCGACGAAAATCATCGGCCTCCGTACGAACCGGCGAGCCATAGGAATCAGTAGACCCGAATCATGAACAGGACTGTCGCAGATATTCTGAGCCTGCTGCTGATCGCGGCAACTATCACACTGACGCTGATTTTCTATGCAGATCTTCCGGATCCCATGCCGACCCACTGGAACGCGGCCGGTGAGGTCGACGGCTATATGCCCAAACCCTGGGGTGTCATTGCGCTTCCTTTTGCCGCCATTTTCGTTTTCCTGCTGATGAAATTCGTTGCGCATGTCTTGCGCAGGAAGCCCGGCGGAGACGAGGCCGGCCCTGTCTTGAGTCTTTTTCAGCTGGTGATGGTGGCCTTTATGTCTGGCGTCGCCGCGCTGGTGTTATTCGAAGCGAAAGGCTACGACACCGGCATGGATCGCCTGATTCCCGGTGGTGTGGGAGTTCTCTTCCTGGTTATTGGCCATTCTTTCGGCAAAGTGCGCAGGAATAAATTCATGGGCATTCGCACACCGTGGACATTGGCCAACGACGAAGTCTGGGATCGCACCCATCGGCTGGGCAGCAAACTGTTCATGCTGGCCGGACTACTATTGCTCGCTTACGCGAGTACCGGCGTTTATCTCGGCTGGACGCTGGTGGCGGTCTTCGCACTGCTGCTTTTCTCGCTGCCTTATTCGTATTTCGTGCATCGCAGCGCCAGGAACAACGCAGACTGATTCGTTGCAGTCGCAGGTCAACCGGGTGTCGCCTGCAATGCAGGCTCCTACAGTTTTGCTGTCAGCATCGCTGTCGCCTGCAATGCAGGCTCCTACAGTTTTGCTGTCAGCATCGCTGTCGCCTGCAATGCCGGGCCAGATAGTTTTGCTATCAGCATCGCTGTCGCCTGCAATGCCGGGCCAGATAGTCTTGCTGTCAGCATCGCTGTCGCCTGCAATGCCGGCCCAGATAGTTTTGCTGTCAGTATCGCTGTCGCCTGCAATGCCGGCTCCTACAAAACCGATAGAAAGGCTGTAGGAGCCTGCATTGCAGGCGACCCGTTTTTCCACTGCCGATTAATTCAGACCGTCTCCCGGTACCACGCCTTCCAGCCAGGCCTTGCGTCTGGATTCTGCACGCGTCGACGGATTGTCCGCCAGCGTCAGGTAACAGGTATCGTCCGGCGGCGAGCCAAGCGTCACGATGAATCGCAGCAATTCGTCGCCGCGAAACACCGTCAATCGCACGGAGTCCCCTTCGCGATAATCCCGAAGCAAGGTATCGGCATTCGCAACCGTCAGTTTCAGATTATCGAGTGCGACGAGCTCGTCGCCGGGCGCCAATCCGGCCCGCTCTGCCGGGCTACCAGCGTGTACCAGCGAAATGGAATTCTTGTTATTTCGGTAAACGAGACCGGCTCCCAGCCACCCGCCGGTTGGCCGTTCTCCGCGCAGCGGCTTGCCGCCGCTGTCCTTCGCGTCCTCGGCGGGACGAAGCCCAAGCACGATTCCGAGTTCCTCGAACAATAGCCGCAGCGGAAGGTCGGCTGTGCCGCGAACGTATCTTTCGAAGAAATCGCCGAGTTCGATGCCGGACACACTTTCCGCAACGGATTCGATACCGCGCTCCGGCATGCCCTCGCCGGTTTCTCCGTAGCGCCGCCAGCATTCCCGCACGACATCATCCAGCGAACAGCGTCCATCGCTCTGGTGCCGAAGGGTAAGGTCCAGCGCGAGCGCGATCAGCGATCCTTTTGTGTAATAGCTGACAACGGCGTTGCTCGAGTTGACATCCTGCTTGTAAAACTTGGTCCAGGCGTCGAAGCTGGACTCTTCCACACTCTGGCGGAAACGACCTTGACCGCGAATGACCCGCGTGATCGTTTTGGCGATGAGCTCGAGGTAGCTCTCGGCGGTAATGAGCCCGGCACGCAGCAGCATCAGGTTGTCGTAATAGGAGGTAATGCCCTCGAATACCCACAGCAGGCCGGTATGCGATTCTTTCTGCAGGTCATACGGCGTGAACGCCTCCGGCTTCATACGCTTGACATTCCACAGATGAAAATATTCGTGGCTGCACAGCCCGAGAAATTTCCGGTAGCCCTCCTTCACTGTCGACTCGCCACGCACCGGCAGGTCCGAGCGGCTGCACACGAGGCTGGACGACCAGCGATGCTCGAGTCCGCCATAGCCCTCTTCCTGCACCATCAACAGGAACAGGTAGCGATCGAGATTCTTCGGCGGGCCGAGGAAACCAAGCTGGCAATCGCAAAGCGTCGCGAGGTCGTGGCATATCCGCGCCATGTCGACCCTGGCCGTGCCGCGGATCGCAATCGTGTGCGGTATTCCGCGAGCTTCGAACTCGCCGATCTGCAACTGGCCGATTTCGACCGGATGATCGATCAGCTCGGCGTAGTCGGATGCGGCGTAAGCGCCGAAACCGTATTTCTCGGCGCCGGCCGAACGCAGGGAGGTTGCTACCCGCCAGTCGCTGCCGATTCCCTCTGGCGGCGCCTGAATTATCAGATCGCACGGTAAATTGTGCTGGCCGACCACTTCGGGGAAGACACAGGGACCGTTGAAATAGGCATGTGTCGTATCGAGGTGCGAGCCTCGCACGCTCGGGTCGTAGCCGAATATCTCCATAACCAGCGTCAGCGGTGTTTCGACAGGATCCGCCAGCCAACTGCTCTTGTCGGTTTTCTGCAGCGTGACCTCACGGCCATCCGCTTCCGCGCGCGCCGATACGACGTTCTTCGCGTAGTCTCTGATCATGTAGCTGCCGGGTATCCACGCCGGCAAACGGAACAACTGTCCCGCCGCGTCTGGCTCTTCGACTTCCAGCCTTACTTCGTAAAGGTGCGCGCCCGGGTTTGCAGGGCGAATCCGATACCGATGCCGGATGGCGTTGTTATCGGTCGCCGGCACGCCGGTTCCACTTCCGGACTGGCTCATCGAGCTTCAGTGTCAGGCACTTCGCGGAACCGCCGGCCTTCAGAAATTCGGAAAGCCCCACCTCGTGAACCTCGAAACCTGCAATCATCAGCCGCGCTTTCAGCGGCGCAGATGCCTTATTGAGGAAAACCTGGTCGCCGATGTTGACGGCGTTGCAGGCAAAATTTCCGGCGTCCGCGGTGTCCACGACAATGCGCTTGTGTGACGGAATGCGACTCTCGATTGCAATGCGCGAATCGAAATCGAAAGCCGGCGGATGATACATCAGGAATCCGCCCGTCAACGGGCAGAAACAGGTATCGATGTGATAGAAGCGCGAATCGGTCAGGCGTATGGAAACCAGATCGACATCGAAAAATTTCTGGATCTCTGCATGCGCCTCTATTTCGGTGCGGAATCCATAGCCCGTCCATAGCCAGGGGCCACCACGATCAAACAGGCAATCGCCGGCGCCCTCGAAACCAATTTTCTCGTCGAGTTCCAGTAATTCGTATCCGTTCTCGCGAAACCACTTTTTCAGGTGAGGTTCTTCGGGTCGCCGTTCCTTGGGCATGAAGTGACTGGCGATCGCCTTGTTGCCGTAGACGACGCCGGCATTGGCGGTAAAAACCAGGTCAGGCAAATCCGGTTGCGGCTCCATGATCACGATATCCGCATATTCGCCAAGCGAATCGCGAAGTGTTTGCCATTGCTCTTGTGCGAGTTCGATGTCCGGGGAGCCTTCGTGACCTGCCATCCAGGGATTGATGACGTAATCGACCGTAAAAAAGTCGGGCGGACACATCAGGATTCTGTTGCGGGTTGCAGTCATTGCGTGCGGCGCTATGCCGCGCCTCCGGGCAGGTGAATTTCCGCGAGCATGCAGCGCACGCTGCCGCCGGCGGAACTTTCGATGTTGTCTATGGGCGCGCTGACGATGCTTGCGTGTTTTCCGATCGTGGCAAGTTGTGCGTCCGTCAATGAACGTCGCGCCCGTTCGGACATGGCAATCAGTGGCTTGCCTGCCGGCGTCACGAGTTCCAGCATGTTTCCGGCAAACGATTCCATCTGCTGCATGCTGAGTGACACGATTTCGTGGCCGGTCTCCACAAGGCTCTTCATGACAGCATCCCGCTGCTTGCTGTCCGGTATGGCTTCGTCGCAAATAACTGCAAGGGTTCGCCCGACATTCATCAATACGTTCGTGTGATAGATCGCCGCAGCATCCCTGTCTACGGCATCGAACGCGACGACTTCATAATCCATTCTCTGCGCAAAGTCGCCGAGCACATCGAGGTGGGTTCTTGGCGAGAGACATGCATAGGCAATACGATTGACACGATCCAGCACCATGCTGCCCGTGCCTTCGAGAAAATGCCCGTTTGCTTCGTGCTGTGACAGATCGACAACTTGTCTGACCTCGAAGCCATGTTTTTCATCCAGCGCCTCGATGATGTCGGGCCGCCGTTCGGTACGCCGGTTTACCGCCATCATTGGATAGAGGACTACCGTGCCATCGGCATGAAAACTCACCCAGTTGTTGGGAAATATCGCATCGGGCGTGTGCGGCTCCGGCGTGTCATCGAAACATAAAACCTTGATACCGCGATCCTCGAGCGCACGGGCAATCCCTTCAAACTCAGCGGCGGCCAACGCCTGCTGTTCGGCCGGCGTAGCGCGGGTCTTGCCCTGGAACTTGTTCGACTCAGCAGTTTTCGGATTGCTTTGAAAGCGCACTGGGCGAATCATCAGTACCGCGCTGGCGAGCTGGGATTCCTTGCTTGTTGTCATATTTATAGGAATGTCGATTGCGTCGGGCAGTCCGGCAGAGCATTGGTTAAACTGCGAGTCGCTACATGATGTCAGGAGTGGGGAATTATGCCTTTAAACAAGGCAGCGCTGAAAGCGCTGGGCCGGGGAATCGTCAATCCCGCCTGGCTGTGCTTCAGCTGGTTCGGCATGACCGCAAGCATATCGCTGCTCGAATCGCCGGCCAGGTTCACAGCCGGGGTGCTTTCCCGTACGGCAGCGCTCGACCTCGGCAGGGTCGTCTTTGCGCTGCTCAACAAGGTCGAACTGGTTGCGCTGGTGCTGCTGCTGGTGTTGGTTCGCGTTTCCGGCAACACCCGCCGCTTCTGGGGGGAGTGTGCATTGCTGACCCTGATACTGATCGCACAGTCTGCCTGGTTGCTGCCGGAGTTGTCGGCAAGAGCGCAACAGATCGTGGCCGGTGCCGAACCGTCCGCGTCAATCGCGCATGGCGCTTACGCAGTGCTCGAACTCGCAAAGCTGGTGACGCTGCTCGTGCTGGGATTCCGCGCACTGGGGATGAACCGCAACAGTTCGTCATTGTCACAACAATAGCTGGTCCAAATTCATGCCACTACTGATTCTTTCTGTCATTGTGCAAATAGCACTGGTCGTACACGTCATGCGAACCGGCCGGGCTGTGTACTGGATTTACCTGATCGTGTTCGTGCCGATGATCGGTTCCATCGCATACCTGATTGTCGAACTCCTGCCGGAACTGTCCGGCAATCCGCAGGCGCGCGGGGCGCTTCGCAGCATAAGAAAGAAACTGGACCCCGAAGCCGACATCCGGCAGCACCAGCGGATGCACAAGTTGTCGGGCAGCGTTGATGCAGCGAGGCACCTTGCGGGCGAACTGACGGCATCCGGACGCTACGAAGAAGCGATCCGGCATTATGAAGCGGCGCTGACCGGCCTCTACGAGCACGACCCCGACCTGATGCTCGGGCTTGCGCAGGCCCGGTTCGGCAATGGCGATTTTGCGAAAGCACGGGAAACACTCGACGTTTTGATTGAAAAGAATCCCGATTTTCGTTCCGCCGAAGGACACCTGCTCTATGCGAGAAGTGTCGAGCAATGCGGAGACCTGCACAAAGCCGAAGAAGAATACCGCGCCGTGGCTGCCTACTATCCCGGCGCAGAAGCCAAGGTCCGTTTCGCCCAGTTGTTGGAGCGCCAGGGGAAGCCCGCGGAAGCGCTGGCGGAATACGAGGACATCGTCACAAGTGCCGAACTGGCTCCCCGCCACTACCGCAAGGCGCAGAAAACATGGATCGCGGAAGCCAGCAGCGGCGCCAAGCGCCTGTCCTGACCGGCCCTACGGGTCGCCTGCGATGCAGGCTCCTACAAATTCTTCTCGAAATCGTTGTCGCCTGCGATGCAGGCGACCCATCGGTTTCCGACAAATTATCGCATCAGGCCCCCATGCTTTTTCGCGCCGACACCTGCTGATACCAGCGATTAAAGTGAATGAGCTCATCGCTGACCGGTGTCTTTGACCACGCCGCAAAGTCGACCGCAACGACAGCAGTAATGTCGGCAATCGAAAATCGCTTGCCGGCAAGGTACTCGACTTTTGCGAGGTGCGCATCCAGCTTCCCAAGGAAGCTCAGAGCCCGCTTACTGCCTCGCTCGGCCAGTTGCGGAATCTGTTCGTAAGGCTCCGGGCCCGGCAACGCACGGTCTTTGAGTCCCCGGGCCCGGTTGCGAAATGCATCCGCCAACGGTGCAAGCAGTTGCCACTCGAGTTTGCTATTCCACATCGTCACGGTAGCCGTTTCGGCCGCATCGCGCCCCATCAGCGGGGGATCGGGATACACGAGTTCGAGATACTGGCAAATGGCGAACACCTCCGACAAATGGCGCCCGTCGTCAAGTTCAAGCACCGGCACAGTACAGTCCGGATTGATGCTGCGAAACGCGTCGCCGAATTGCTCGCCGCTTGCAAGGTTCACTTGCACGATGGGGATTTCAATGCTTTTTTCCGCAAGAAAAATTCTTACCCTGCGCGGGCTGGGCGCCGTGGCGCAGTCGTAGAATTTCATCGAATCATTACTCTCTGGTTTCCTGCGCGGCAGTCTTGCTTTTGCGGGCTCGTACCGCGTCGGCCGTCTGCCCGAACAGGATCTTGCGGGCGGCCTCATCCGTCAGTTCGGTACGCTTCCAGTCCTCGCCGGTATCGACGCCGCGAATCACGGCCGGTCTTTTCTTGAGGCTGTCGAACCAGCGCCGCAAGTTGCCGAAACGATCGAGGCTCGCGCCAAGCCGCTTGTAACTCATGACCCAGGGTAAGGACGCAATGTCGGCGATCGAATAGTTCCCGGCAAGATAGTCGCGGTCCGCGAGGCGCACGTCCATGACGCCTAGCAGGCGATCGTATTCGTTGCTGTAACGGTTCAGTGAGTAGGGATCCGGATCCTCCGCATAGTTTACGAAGTGGCTCAATTGCCCGGCCATCGGACCGAGTCCTGCAACCTGCCAGACCAGCCACTGAATGACTTCGAAGCGACCTCGCGTATCAGTGGGCATCAGCTGGCCGCTTTTCTCCGCCAGGTACATCAGGATGGCGCCGGACTCGAATACGGAAAGCGGCTTGCCATCGCCGGTGTCCGGATCGTGATCGACAATAGCCGGCATGCGATTGTTCGGGCTGATGTCGAGAAATTCTGGCGAGAACTGATCGCCCCGTCCGATATCGAGCGGAATAATCTTGTACTCCAGCCCGGTCTCTTCGAGCATTATCGAAATCTTTCGGCCATTCGGCGTCGGCCAGTAATACAAATCGATCATTGCTTTCACGCGCTCCTGAATAAGGGTCTCGAATAGCTTATCATGCGTGCCGATCCGGTTCGGTGGACACCATGCAAGCAAAAGCTCAACGTTCGACACTTTCGGCCGAGGACGGTCGTGAAATCCTGCTCGACTACTGGGGCAATGCGCAGCCGACAGCCGTTGTGCAGATTCTGCACGGGCTGGCAGAGCATCCCGCGCGTTACGCTCGCTTTGCCGCACAATGCAACAGGCAGGGATATGCCGTATTCGCACACAACCACCGTGGCCACGGCGAGAACTGTGCGGAGGAAGATCTCGGCTACTTCGCCGACGAAAATGGCTGGGAACGGGTCATTTCGGACGTCCGCGTTGTACAACAAGAAATCCGGCAGCGCTTTCACGACAAGCCGCTCGTCTTGCTCGGTCACAGCATGGGCTCCTACGTCGCACAGGGATTCGTTATGCAGCATCCGCAGGATGTTGACGCGCTGATTCTTTCCGCTTCGACGCTGGCGCCTCGCCTGCAGCTCGTTCCCGGGCACCTGATTGCGCGATTCATTGCATGGCGCCGCGGGCCCCGTGCTCGCAGTACGATGCTGAATCAACTGGGCTTCGGCGATTTCAACAAGCGGTTCGCACCGAACCGCACGGCTTTCGACTGGCTCAGCAGAGACGACGCGGAAGTGGATCGCTACATCGACGATCCGCTGTGCGGTGTCGACTCGAGCAACGGGCTGTGGGTCGACCTGACCGCTGCCCTCCTGAAAATTCGAAAGCCTGGCTCCATGAGAATGATTCCGGCCCCCTTACCTATCCTGATCACGGGTGGCGAGCGGGATCCTGTGGGCGGGCAGATAGGCATGAATCTTCTTGCCGACGCCTATCGCGGCACGGGTCATCAAAATGTGTCGGTCAAAGTGTATGCGGATGCGCGACACGAGATGTTCAACGAGATCAATCGAGACGAGTTTACGGCGGATGTGCTTGGATGGATCGAATCGAACATTTGACGGTCGCCTGCGGTGCAGGCTCCTACAGGTCTTTTTAACTTCGTTGTCGCCTGCAATGCAGGCCAATTTGCCCACGGAACCGATTGGAACGGATTTTGGTCGGTGCAAATTGGCCTTGAGCGCGATGCAAATCGCAGTATCATACGGTCGCCTGCAATGCAGGCTCCTACACAAGAGTCGCGCAGTTCGGTGTCCTACAGCGGCGATAGTGCTCTTGTAGGAGCCTGCAATGCAGGCGACATCAATGATGAAACCGTCCCCTTGATTTCGCCAAAGAAAAAGGCGCTCTTTTTTCGAAGAGCGCCTTTCCTTTTTCAGCTTGCTGTTTTTCGACTAGTCGAAATTAGCCGTGAAACGCGCGTACCAGAAGCCGCCGTCGATACCCCATGGGGTGGTATCGGCATAGGCATTACCGGAACCGATGGTGCCGATGCTGCCATCCGGATTCAGGTTGGCGTTGTCGAATGCGC
>JAOUGX010000158.1 GCA_029865385.1 Gammaproteobacteria bacterium | reverse complement strand
GGTCACGTGCATGCCGTGAAAACCGGTCAGCATGAAAAACGTCGAACCATAGATTCCCGTAGTCAGCTTCAGGTTCATGTGCTGGTAGGCTTCGACGTACTCCTCCGCCTGCAGGAAGACGAAGATAAAGCCGAGGATAAAAGTCGCAGCCAGGAAGAATTTGAGCAGGCCGCGGCGATTTTCGATAAGGGCGTGATGGGCGATAGTGACGGTAACGCTGCTGCTTAACAACAACGCGGTATTGACAAGCGGCAGTCCGAAGGGCCCCATCTTAATGAATTCGCCGCCGACGTTGCCCGGACCATTGGTCGGCCACACGTTCTCGAATCCGCTCCACAGCAGCAGGTTCGTGAAGAAATTGTTGCTGCTGCCGCCGAGCCACGGCACGGACATGTTACGTGCGTAGAAAAGAGCACCGAAGAATGCCGAGAAGAACATGACTTCCGAGAAAATGAACCAGAACATGCCCATGCGGAAAGACATATCGACCTGGCCGTTGTACAGGCCGCCGACGCTCTCGGAAATTACATTACTGAACCAGCCGAAGAGCATGAAGACCACAACGGCAACGCCGCTCAGCATGATCCAGAACCCGGGGGCCGACCCGTTCAGCCAGGAGGAAACGCCCACCATCAGCAGCAAAAGGCCTATCGAGCCGACAATCGGCCAGTGGCTCTCGTGGGGTACGTAATAGTGGTCTGCAGTCTGTGACATGGTGAGTCCGGAACCGGTTATTGAGTTGAGTGGGTTTCGTGCGGCGAACTGTGCGACATCGCGGAAGAATTATCCGAGAGTCTTTCGGTGTCGAAAAAAGTGTAGGACAGCGTGATCGTATCGATGTAATCCGGAAGATCAGAACCGACTATGAATCTGACCGGCATCTGCTTTTCCTCACCAGGGGCGAACTCCTGTGTTGTGAAACAAAAGCATTCGAGTTTCCTGAAATATTTGGCGGCCTGTTGCGGCGCTACACTTGGCACAGCCTGGGCTATCTTGTCTTTCGCCGTCAGGTTCTTCGCAACAAAGGTCGCATCGTAAAGGGCTCCCGGATTAATGGTCATGCCATCGGTCTCGGCGCGAAACTCCCAGGGCGCGTATTGGTTCACAGTCGTTACAAACTCCAGCCGGACCTGCCGGCTTTCGTCCACCGCTATTTCAACCTCGGCAGCACTGCTGTTTGTCTTGCCGCCAAGTCCTGTGACTTCGCAGAAAACGTCGTACAACGGCGGCAATACAAGGAAGCCGAAGGCAAACATGCCGACAGCCATGATCGTGAGCTTCCAGCCCAGCGATCGGCCCGATGACTTCCTGCTCTGCGCTTCAATGCTCATGAGGCCCTACGCGCGGAGCACGCCAAGCAGGATGAAGCCGAGATAAAAGAACACGGCAATGCCGCCAAGGATCAGTGCTGTCTTGCGAATCTCCCGTTTGTTGCCGGCATTGTCGTTCACGAAAAGGCGACCTCTGCGGCGACTTTCGGCGGATCATTGAAGGTGTGGTACGGGGCTGGCGACGGCACGGTCCATTCGAGGCCCTTCGGATGCTCCCAGACTTCGCTGCTGGCTTTCGCGCCCTGCTTCCTCACGCACTGGATAACGACGTACACGAACAGTAGCTGCGAGAGGCCGAAACCTATCGCACCGATGCTGGCAATAGAATTGAAATCGGCAAACTGGGTTGAATAGTCCGGAATCCGTCGGGGCATGCCGGCCAGCCCGAGGAAGTGCATAGGGAAGAAAGTGACGTTGACAAAAATTGTCGACAGCCAGAAATGCACCTGCCCGAGTTTCTCGTTGTACATGTGCCCGGTCCACTTCGGCAGCCAGTAGTAGACTGCAGCCATGATGCCGAAAATCGATCCCGGCACCAGTACGTAATGGAAATGAGCGACAACGAAATACGAATCGTGGTACTGGATATCCGACGACACGACGGCCAGCATCAATCCGGAAAAGCCACCGATAGTGAACAGGAACAGAAAGGCCAGCGAGAACAGCATGGGCGTCTCGAATGTCATTGCCCCCTTCCACATCGTCGCCGTCCAGTTGAACACTTTTACCCCTGTCGGCACGGCGATGAGCATCGTGGCGAACATGAAGAACAGCTGCCCGGTGAGCGGCATGCCGGTGGTGAACATATGGTGTGCCCAGACGATGAACGACAGGAACGCAATGCTCGATGCCGCATAAACCATCGAGTCGTGTCCGAACAAGGGTTTGCGTGCAAAAGTCGGGATGATCTCGGACACGACGCCAAACGCCGGCAGGATCATGATGTAGACCTCCGGGTGGCCGAAGAACCAGAAGATGTGCTGGAACATCACCGGGTCACCGCCACCGGCCGCGAGGAAGAAGCTGGTGCCGAAAAACTGGTCGGTCAGCAACATCGTGACCGCACCTGCAAGAACCGGCATTACCGCAATCAGCAGGTAGGCGGTAATCAGCCAGGTCCAGACGAACATAGGCATTTTCAGCAAGGTCATGTCCGGTGTGCGCATGTTGATGATGGTGACGATCACGTTGATGGCGCCCATGATCGATGACAGCCCCATCAGGTGAACCGAAAAAATCAGGAACGGAAACGCATCGCCTGTCTGCAGCACGAGCGGCGGGTACATGGTCCAGCCACCGGCCGGCGCACCACCCGGCATAACGAGCGTTGCCAGCAACATGCTGAATGCAACAGGCAGGATCCAGAATGACCAGTTGTTCATTCGTGGCAGCGCCATGTCCGGCGCGCCAATCATCATTGGGATCATCCAGTTGGCAAGGCCGACGAAAGCCGGCATCACGGCTCCGAATACCATGATGAGCGCGTGCATGGTCGTCATCTGATTGAAAAAGTTCGGCGCGACGAACTGCAGGCCCGGGGTGAACAGCTCGGACCGGATGATCAGCGCCATGAACCCGCCGATGAAGAACATGATGCCGCTGAACACCAGGTACATCGTGCCGATGTCCTTGTGGTTGGTCGCGTACAGCCAGCGCTTCAGCCCTTTGGCCGGGCCATGGTGGTCGTGATCATGCTCGTGGGCATCGGTAACCGCACTACTCATTATGTATGTCTCCGTACGCGATCGGCGTCATGCCGAGCCGCTCGCAAAAAAACCGAAATCATTTCGCTGCCGCGAGTTTTGCATCGCCGTTTTTCTGGTTGTCCAGCCAAGCCTGGTATTCGTCCTGCTCCAGGACCTCGACGACGATCGGCATGTAGCCGTGGTCCATGCCACACAGTTCGGCACACTGACCGCGATAAACACCGCTTTCTTCAGCGCGAAAGAACGTTTCGTTGATAAATCCCGGCACGGCGTCTTTCTTGATGGCGAGATCCGGCACCCACCACGCGTGCAGCACATCGTTCGAAGTGAGCAAAATTCTTACTTTTGCGCCCCTCGGCACAACCAGCGGCCGGTCTACTTCCAGCAGATAGTTTTCGACAGTAAACGGGTCGATACCGGAATTCTTGCGCCTGGCGTCGGCACTGGTGCGCGCGAGACTGCTGTAGAACGAAACGTCCTCTCCCTGGTACGCGTAGTGCCAGCGCCACTGATAGCCGGTTACGACGACGGTCAGGTCCGGCTTGCGGCCGTCCTCCAGTTTGACCAGCGTCTCGGCCGCAGGAATCGCCATCAGTAACAGGATGATGATCGGAATCGTCGTCCAGATAACTTCCGCAGCCATGCTGTGCGAGAATTTAGCGGGCTCGACACCGAGTGATTTGCGATGTCGGACCAGCGACCAGATCATCGCACCGAACACGACAATCGCGATCGCCACGCACCAGTAGAACACCTGCATGTGCAGGTCGTAGGTCTCGACACTTAACTCAGTCACGCCGCGCGGCATGTTGAGCGCCCAATCGGCCTTCGCGCTGCCGGCCAAAATCAACCCGGCCACGCTAAGACAGGTTCTTCGAATCATTGATTATTCACCCTGCGGTCAAGTGAGCCGCATACCAGTATTTTCCCAACTGTCTGTTTTGAACGGCAATATGTACCAGCCGCAGAATTCACGACGGTGGTCGCAGCAGTCAATGCCGGCGATCAGGTCCGAAACGACTGGATACCGGGGTTGGCTTCAGGCCTTGCGATGCTCTTTCTTGGGATTGCCGGTCAAAAAAGCCTGCGAAGTGTACTGAAAGCGCTCCGGCCATGCAAACAATCCGATCCGGGGCGACAATAAAAAAGGTCATGAAAACAAAGGCCTACACGTATCGTGCCGGTGAAACCCGATGCGAGGCACAGCTCAGCGCCGGCGACGCCCGATTCCGCCGGCAGCTACACGGTATTCGCCAGCGACCGGCGCCGGTCCATCGCCCCAGGCGTGCCCGTAAACGAGCTCCAGTGTGATCGTGAAAGGCAGCACCGCCCCGTTACCCGTCAGCCGGTCTCGCAGCGCCTGGACCCTGCCCTTACCGCTAAGGGTACGCCTGCGCGACCGCAGGCTGTTGCCGGCGGCCGAGTTCCTCAGGTCGCGGAAAAGCCGATCCGGATCGCGATACTCCAGGGAAAGCGTGTCGACATCCAGCACCGGGTCGCGAAGGCGGCTTTTCACCAGTTCGTCGCCGACGATGTGCATGTCGGGAAACGTGCGGACACTGTTCTCCGACGATTGATCGCACAATTCGCGGAAGCTGTCCGGGCCGAGCGTCGAAAAGACGAACAGACCACCCTTACGCAGTGCTCTTGCGATTTCCGCAAAACACGCCGGCAGGTTATCGATCCACGGCAGCAGCAGGTTCGCATAGACGAGATCAACGCTGCCATCGGCAACCGGCAGCCGCATCGCATCTGCCTGTATATCGTCAACTCTTGAAAACCAGGAACGATTGCGCCTGGCCTGAAGCAGCATCGATCGGGACTGATCGAGCCCGAAAACCAGCGCAGCACGGAAACGTTTCTTCAATAGCGGATGATCCCGGCCGGTCGCCGAGCCGAGATTGAGGACGCAAGCGGCATCGATCTGCATTGGCAACAGGCGATCGAACAGACCTGCGGCTGTATGCCGGTGTACGAAATCTGCCGAGTTGAAGTTTGGCGCGGCCCGCTCGAAGCGGAGCTGCACATCTTGGCGTTTCAGTGCGCCGGGCAGGTCATTCATGAGCAAAGGATATGATGAATCCGGCGTTGCGGCGAGATAAACACAGCAAGTTGTGCAGATATGTCAGGCGAAGCGCGTCGTGCGGGCAGGCAAGCTCAGTGCATGATGCTCTTGTCCGGAAAGGAACGCCTGCAATGGTGTTTTTCCAAACTGCGTAGCAACCTGATACCCGATCGCTGTGCTCTGTGCGGTTCCGGTGAGCCTTACGGAACGATTTGCTATAGATGCCTTGCCGCATTGCCCGTCGCCGACGCCGCATGCCAGCGATGTGCGGTTCCGCTGGCAGCAGCACAAGCGGCGGCAACAGACTGCGGGCCTTGCCAGGCAAAGCCACCCGTGTTCACGCGGGCCTTT
>JAOUGX010000157.1 GCA_029865385.1 Gammaproteobacteria bacterium | reverse complement strand
GTTGGATTCGAGCGTGCCCTGCCACATGTCCCCGGCATCGATAAGCATCACGGCGCCGCCGTCGCGGGCTCTGGCATCCCTGAGATTGGCCAGATAGCCGCCGAACAGCGCGAGTCCTCCGGCGCCGTCGTCCTCGATAATCCTGCCGTGAACGTCGTTGGTGCCTACAATCGACAAAGTGATGCTCCTGACTTCGCCCGTGCCGTCAGTCGTATCGCGAACCGCTCCGGGTCCGCAGCTCACGGCAGTCAGCAGCAGGATCAGTACGCCCGGATATCGTTTTCGCATTCTTGCCCCAATCGCCATTCAGTTTTGAATGTCCTGCTGTCTGTCGCCGCGCTCGCTCGAGTCATCGGCGGACTGCCGCCCGGCTTCGAGCCGTTCCAGTTTGCGTCGAATCATTTCGAGTTCCCTGGCGTGGCGCTCCCTTCCAAGTGGCGCCATGAAGAAAAACCAGACGATCAGCGAGATCGCCACCAGCAGGCCGAGCGCAAGTGCATAGGCCATCGGGTTCACAGCGTGTCGGTTTGCGCCGGACCGTCGCCGTCCTGCTCTGGTACCTCGGCGCGACGAAACACCTGGTGATTTCCCGGCTTCCATGTTTCGCCGCCGTCGTCCGTGTACTCCATGCTCGATTCGAAACCGTCATCCGTAACGTTGTAGCGGGTAAAGCGAAGCTGCCCCGTGTCGCCGCTCGAATCGTCATATTTCTGCGAGTATCGCGTATCGCCGCCCAGCGGCCCGGTCATGATCCACAGCCGTCCGTCGGGACCGACGGAGACCATTTCGATAGTTCGCGATGATTCGTTGACGTAAAAAAGTATACCGCTGCTGATTCCAAGCTCGGGCATGTGGTTCCGACCGGTAGCTACGCGGTCCTCGACGATCCACGAAAAGCTGTAATGCCCGTCGACGCTGCGTGCCACGGATCCGTCTTCCCGCAGGAATTCGGTTACCACGTCCCACTCGCCTATGGTGTGCCGAATTTCGGAAACCGAATACTCGAGCTCCCGGTCACCGTCTTCAGCGCTGCACAAGGTCGCCAATACCAGTAATAGCGCGACAGTATGATTTTGAATCTTTCGTTTCGCCACGAAAACCTCCGGCCTCAAACGGTCCTTCGATCAGCTGCTATTTGTTTCTTTCGGCAAGCGTCGCCTGTATGCGTGCTGCCAGTGCACGCGCTTCTCTGGCAACGCGCTGTGTATCTATGGTCAGCAGTTGCCGATTCCTCATCAGCACGACACCGTCGACCACGACTGTCGCGACGTCCTGTTCGTCTGCGACAAAGACGAGATGTGACATGACGTCGTAGGTAGGGACAAAGTGCACATCGTCGAGAGAAACCTGGATCAGGTCTGCTTTGCGCCCGGCCACCAGATCTCCCACGACAGCACCAAGGCCTATGGCTTCCGCGCCACCCCGTGTCGCCATTGTCAGTACGGTTGAGGCAGAAAGCACTTCCGGGTTCATCTGCTCCACTTTCTGCAGGAACGAGGCGAGTCGCATTTCCTCCCACATATCCAGGTCGTTATTGCTGGCCGCGCCGTCGGTACCGAGCCCGACGCGCACACCGGCCTTCAGCATCTTCGTTACCGGTGAGATGCCTGATGCGATTTTCATGTTCGAGGTCGGATTGTGAATAACGCCGACCTTGCGCTCAACCAGGATCGGGATCTCCTCGTCCGTTGGCCAGACGACGTGTGCGCCGATCGTCGGGCCGTCCAGAAACCCGATCGATTCGAAAAGTGCGATGGTCGTCATGCCATAGGTCTGTTTGGAATACTCCAGTTCAAATGGCGATTCCGCCATATGAATGCTGATCGGCACGCCAGCGTCATTCGCGGCCTCCCGCGTTGCACGCAGCTGCTCGGCGTTCAGCGTGTAGTCTGCATGCGGTCCGAAGATCGGCATGATGCGACTGTTGCGGCCTTTCCAACGATTTATGAACTCCAGACCCTTGGCGATGGAATCCGTTGCGCCTTCGGCGTCGGGGCTTCGCTGGTCGATGACCGTTGCCGAGACGAAAGCGCGCATGCCGCAGGATTCGACCACCTCGGCGATCACGTCAGGGTAGTAGTACATGTCGACAAAGGTCGTCGTGCCGCCACGGATCATCTCCCAGCAGGCCAGCTCGGTACCGATTCGCACGAACTCCGCGTCGACGAATTCGACCTCGGCGGGGAAAATATAGTTATTGAGCCAGTCCATCAGGGCAAGATCGTCGGCAACGCCGCGGAGCAGGGTCATCGCGGCATGCGAATGGCCGTTGATCAGGCCGGGCAATACCACCCGGTTCTTACCGTCCAGGATTTCATTGGCTTTAAAGCGGCCGGCGATTTCTCCGGCCGGGCCGACCGCGACGATGAGGCCCTGGTTGACTGCAACCGCTGCATCGCGGAGCACCGTAGCCTGGCTGTCCATCGTAACGACGTAATCGCCGTTGACTATCAGGTCGACAGTGTCACGTGAGTCACTGGATTCTGCTGTCGTTTGTACAGCGCTATCGGGCTGGCAGGCCTGCAGTAGCAGTAACGATGTGACGAGGCCGGCGAGGCGGCAAATAGGGGTGTTCATTGCGGGTCCTTTTGCGCGCAATTGTAACACCACGGAATTCGATACGAGCGGACAAAAAAAAGAGCCGGTCGACTGACCGGCTCCGTTTTTCCGTTGCTTCTTCTTGTTGTAGCCTAGAGGCCGAACGACTTGGCGAATCGCACACCGAACTCGCTGGCATCGTTGCTCAGGATCCGCAGGATGTAGTCACCCGTATTCAGGCGGCCGTTGTCGTAGCGCTCGTCAGTTACGTTCCTGCCGTACAGCGCCGCGGTCCAGCTGCCGTCCGGCGACTGGTAGGCAAAGTCCACGTTCAGGATTCCGCGGCTGTCGATCATCGTGAATCGTGCGGGATCGGAGGTTGGCTCGCCGAACATGTCGTCGCGGTGCGAGTAGTCGGCACGGAAGGTCAGCTCTGCACCACTGGCCATCGGCATGCGGAACTCGGGGCTCAGCGAGAATGTCAGTTCCGGGGTCAGCGGCGCTACCGGCTGCACGTTTTGCTGCCGGTCGACACTTACGTCGATGTAACCAAGACTCGCACGGAACAGGAAAGCATCCGTGATGAACAGCGTGTTCTCCCATTCGAAGCCGGTCGACTGCTGCTTGACGATCAGGTTGACGGTGTTGAAGCCGGCGCCTGCGGTCGTGCTGACCTGGTACGGCAGGTCGTCGTAATCGGTGTAGAACACGGCCGCGCTCATCTGCAGATTGTCCATCGGCTGGCCCTTGATGCCGATTTCGTAGTTCACTGCGGTGATGTTTTCGCCGGCGACGAAGCAGTTCGGATTGCCGAACAGGCAGAATGGGCGTGCCGGGAACTGCCCGGACTGGTAACCGCTGGCGATGCTGCCGTACACCGAAAGACCGTTGTTCAATACGTAATTGGCCGAAAGGTCCCAGCTCAGTTCGTTCCAGCTGCGATTGCCGCTTACAAGCCCGGTGCCGACGTCTGTTACGGCATCTTTCTCATCACGCGTGTATCGCAGCCCGCCGGATACGCGCAGCTCGTCCGAAACGTCATAGCCGACGTTGCCGAAAATCGCGGTACTGGTGACTTCCTGTGTCAGGAAGAAATCGAAAGGACCGAACGTGTTAAAGGTGTAGCCGTCCTGGAAGTTGGTGCCGTCTTCGGTGAAGTAGTAGATACCGGAGACGAAATCCCAGGCACCCATGTCGCCGTTGAACTGCACTTCGATCGAGGTCTGGTCCGCGTCGCCGACTTCCGGAAACACCAGGAAGTTGACCAGCATGCTGTCATCATCAAGCCCGGCCTTGTACTCGGAGGTCCGGTGACTCGCGATGAATTTCGTTTCCAGCGTATCTGACAGGGCCCAGGTACCGGTGATGGAAAGACCACTGGCCTCGTTGGTGACGCGGGTCTGGGTGGCTTCGCCCGAATTGCTGTCGTAAGGATCGGCCGACACATCGGTATTGCGGAAACCGGCGTCATACAAGGCGCCGTTAGCGCCGAAAGCGATATTGTCATTGTCGGGATCGTCGGCCCGGCAATCGATCGGATCCGGCTGAGTATTGCGGCATACGAGTCCGACCTCGTCGATCAGCGTCGTGTACGGGTTCATGCCGTTGTCGCCGTCGTTTGCGTCTGCCGCAATGACCAGCGTGAAGTCGTCATTGACCTCCCAGGCCAGTGCCAGCCGCGCAAATACGTCCTTGGTTTCGCCCACCTCGACGCCGGCATTCGGCAGATTGACGTAGGTACCGATGCCATCGCGCTTCTTGAAACCGCCGGAGAACGATACGGCCAAATCATCGGAAAGCCTGGTGTCGGCGTAGACATCGGCGTTCAGCCGCCCGCGTGAGCCGACTTGTACCGCGGCTCTGGCACCCTCATCGGATCCCGGTGTCTTCGTTATGATGTTGATGGCACCACCGATGGAGTTTCGGCCGTACAGGGTGCCCTGCGGGCCGCGCAGGACTTCGATACGTTCGATATTGGTCAGGTTCCAGTTCTGTCCGACCTGGCGACCGAGATACACGCCGTCAACGTAAACGCTGACGCCGGGATCGGTCGTGATCAGGTGGTCCTGCAAGCCTATGCCGCGGATGAAAGGATTTGCAGACGAGGTGTGCCCGGCCGAGAACGTCGTGACGTTCAGGTTCGGCACGAATTTGCCTACGTCGACCAGGTCGGTAATGCCCTGCGCCTCGATTGAGTCGCCGGAAAATGCGCTGATCGACATCGGGACTTCATAAATGTTTTGTTCACGCTTGGTCGCTGTAACGGTAATTTCCTCGAACAACGAGTCGCTGTCGTTACCCTGGGCCAGCGCGGTCGATCCCATCGCGCACCCGAGAGCCGCCACCGCGAGCGCCGGATTTATCGTCTTCATGATTTTTCCTTGAGAATTCTGTTTAAAAACAGTTAGTTAAATTATTAGGATGGAGCGATTCCCTATCTCGATGTGAGGCGCATTATAGTAAAGAACGGTCATCCACTACAGCTGTTATTGATCTTTCGCAGCCCTGCGAAGTCCCGGTCTCTGGCCCGAACTTCGAGGACCTGTTAAAAAGGCCTGCATGACCGCCCATCGTTCCGCGCAACCGAATATCCCCCAGTTCGACAAACCGCCCGGCGGCCGTCTGAGTGCCGCGATGGTTGAAGCCTACGAGGCGGCCGGCGTCATGGTTCTCAGGGACTTCGTAACAAGAGCCGATTGCGATCGTTTGCGCAAGCGCGCGGCCGAGCTGGTCGAGTCATTCGACGTCGAGAAGGTACGCAGCGTGTTCTCGACAACGAAGCAGAATCAGCTCAGCGACAGTTATTTCATCGAGTCGGGCGACAAGATTCGCTTCTTCCTCGAGGCGGATGCCTTCGACGAATCCGGAAAACTGCGCCAGTCCCGCGACAACAGCCTGAACAAGATGGGTCATGCGATGCACGATCTGGATCCCGTTTTCGATCGCTTTTCGCGTTCGCCCGAGCTCGACCAGGTGGCAAAG
>JAOUGX010000006.1 GCA_029865385.1 Gammaproteobacteria bacterium | reverse complement strand
ATTCATGAATGATGGATCAGCGCTCATTGTGGGCAAATGCGCTGCGCAGTGCCAGCATCGCCGAGTTGCCGTGAACTCAGTCGCGCAACCGGTCTGTTCAGAAACCGAAAAATAGCCGGGCGTTTTTCGTTGTGGCCTCTGCGACCACGCTCTCATCGAGCTTCATTGCATTCGAAACAACCCGCAGTACTTCAATCAGGTACATTGGCTCATTGCGACGGCTTTTCGGTTTCTGCTGCAGGGTCCTGGGAAGCAGATACGGTGCATCGGTTTCTATCATGAGCCGGTCGAGCGGAATCAGGCGGGCCGCTTCATACAGCTCCGCGCCGCGGCGCTCATCGCAAATCCAGCCGGTGATGCCGATATAAAGCCCCAGATCGAGATATTCCTGCAATTCGTTGACGCCCCCTGTAAAACAATGTGCAACAGCCCCCGACAAACCTGGCATCGCAGGCCGAAGTATCGCCAGGAAATCCTCGTGCGCATCCCGCTGATGCAGGAAAACGGGCAAGTCGCACTCCTGCGCGAGTTCCAGCTGGCGCTCGAAAGCGCGTTTCTGGCAGGTCCTGGGTGAGAAATCACGAAAATAATCGAGCCCGCACTCACCTATTGCAACGACCTCAGGCTGAGTCGCCAGTCGCCTAAGCATTTCATGAAGCTCGTCGCTGTACTCGCTGGCGTGATGTGGGTGCACGCCTGCTGTGGCACGGAACAGCTGCGGGTGACGTGCGGCGAGCTTGGCCGCATCCTGGCTGGCCTGAGCGCTGCTACCGGTGAGAATCATTCGTTCCACACCGGCATCGACGGCACGCTGTATGACCGCGTCACGATCGGTATCGAAACTGTCGTGGGTCAGATTGGCGCCGATGTCGACCAGTGATACCACAACGGATTAACCGGATCGCCAGCGAAAGACGCTGGCGGCAATTGAAAGAAACACGACGCTCATCGACGCGAGAATCAGCAGCTCCGGCAAAACTTCTGCAAGCGTCGATCCGTCGAGCATGATCGAACGTGCAGCGTTGAGTATGTGAGTCAGCGGAAATACATTGGCCACCTGCCGGACCCATTCATTCGCAGATTCCAGGGAATACCACACCCCGGACAGCATCATCATCGGCCAGGTAGCGAGATTGAGCAGTCCACCGGCCAGCTCCTCGCTGGTTACACGGGCGGCAACCAGCAGTCCGAGCGAAATCAGGGTAATGCAGCCGAGCAGGGCGACAACCAGCAACGCGAGGTAGCTGCCATCCATGCGCGTGTCGAGAAACCACGCGGTGCCGGCGTATACAAAAATTGTAATCACGAGAATCAGGATAAGCCTGGACGCCACCTGCGCGATAACGAACTCGATTGCCCGCAACGGCGTTGCGCGCAGGCGCTTGAGAAAACCGTTCTTCCTGTATCGAACGACGACGTAACCGACGCCGAAAAGGCAACTGAACATCATGTTCATCGCGAGAATGCCGGGCAGCACCCAGTCCACGTATCGAACCGCATCACCCTCAATTGGCGATTTCACGATGCGACCGTCTGTATCCGTCTGCAGTAGCGCAAGTTCAGCAAAGTAGCCCTTGGACGAGTCTGGATTGATCCAGTACTCCGGCGGCGCTTCGAAGCTGACCAGCAGGTCCAGTTGATGTCTTTCGATTTTACGGAATCCGGCCGCCTTGTCGTGGACGGCAACGAATTCGATGTAGCGTGTCCGCAGGAACGGATGCACCGATTCGTCAATCTCTGCTGCTTGCTGCAATACGCCAACCGTGTACTCCGGGCGATCGCCGCTAAAGATGAATGACAACCCTAACATCAACGCAACCGGCAGTACGATATTCCATGTCAATGTACCCCTGTCCCGGAGAAACTCGAGATTCCGCGCGCGGAAAATTGCGTAGATACGCTTGATCATGAATCAATCGGCCTTGAAGTCAGGCACGCAATGAATGCCCGGTGAGATCCAGGAAGAGATCCTCGAGATTGGGCTGGCGAATTCGCAGCCGGTTCAGCCCCGTTACCTGTGCGCGGAGCGCCTGCAAAGAGGCGTTTACGTCATCGGTCGCAATTTCGACGAGCCCCTGGGTATCCAATACGCGATGTTTGATTGTCGAAAGGTCGCCGCTGATATCGGATAGTGGCAATTCCATGATGGCATTGCTGTATTGGCGATGGAGGAGTTCCGTCGGACTGCCCTGAGTAATTATCTTGCCGGCATCCATGATGGCAATTTCGTCGCACAGTATCTGCGCTTCGTCCATGTAGTGGGTGGTAAGTACTATTGTTGTACCATCCCGCCGTATGCGGTTGACCAGGTCCCAGAAGTTTCGTCGCGCTTGCGGATCGAGTCCTGTGGTCGGCTCATCGAGGAACACGAGCCGCGGTTTGTTGACGAGCGCAACGGCAAGCAGCAGCCGCTGTCGCTGGCCGCCGGAAAGTTTTCGATTGTCACGGTTCAGCAACTCCCGCAGCGAGCACTCATCGATTATGCGTTCGAGATCTGCTCGACGATCGTACAAGGCCTGAAACATCTGCAGGGTTTCAAGGACGGTAATATGGTCCTGCAAGGCCGTATTCTGGAATTGGATGCCGGCTTCTTCACGAAAACTGGAGCCGACTGGCTTGCCGAAGTAGTAGACCTCGCCGGCGCTGGCCGGCGTTACGCCTTCGATGATCTCGACGGTTGTGGTCTTGCCGGCGCCGTTCGGCCCCAGCAGCCCGAAGCAGATTCCCTCCTCAACGGCAAAGCTCACGTCATCAACGGCGAGAACCTTCGGATAGGTCTTGATCAGGTGTCGGGCTTCCAGGGCGGCAGGCATTGACTGGCTCATTCTCTTCAGGTCGTATCCGTAAGGTTACCTTTTGCGCGTCGACTGTCATAGATTCATCGATAGGATTCCAGAACTGCAGACATCGGCGTGTTCATCTGTTGACCTGTCTTCGCAAGGTCCGGTGATAGACTTGCGCGAGGTCACGGCTGACCCAAGTTGAATATGGCCTCGGAGTGTTGAGATGTTCATGAAATCGGTCTTTCACTTTGCCGTTCTGGCAGGCCTGGCGGCTTTACAGGGATGCGGTACAGCATCGCCTCGGGCGATCGTGCCTGAGCCGGATAGCCCTGTCCTCGTTTCTGTCCAGGATGCAGTCTTTGTTGGCTCGGCGGGCACCGACGCGTACACCTGCGCGACCTGGGCTGCAACAAAACTATGGCTCGCACCAGAGAGTTTTGCCGACGCGGTGACGAGAACACTCTCTCTCGGTAAAGCCAATTTGACGCCGGACGAAAACTCGGCACGGTACGTTTTGTCGTTCCGATTCGCGGGCAATGCGATCTACTATGAACTGACTGACTCGATGACCAAAGAGCCAGTTTGGTATTCCGACGAAAGCTGGCCAGGATATGCGAAGGGCTGCACGCTTTGCTGTGACGACGAGGCTCAGGCTCATCTGCTGCGCTTTCTGAAATCGTTTGCCGCCTGGGACGGCACTCCGATCAAGCGCGTCGCGGTCGAGGCGGTTGACATCAGGGATGCGGCTGCTGCAGCGGCAATCGAACGGACGTCTCGTATCGATCGGATTCTGCAGGCCAGCAATCCTCAATCCGCTGTGGGCTTGCTCGCCGAATCTCTCAAGAATCGTTACGCGGCAGGGGAACAGCCGCCAAGCGAGCTAACGGATCCGAACTATCAGCTGGTGAATTGCACCGGGCTGGACGCGGAAGCAGAACGCCGGCCCGGATACATAGCGATCGGCTGGGACGATCCGACAATTGCCTGTGAGAACACTGTCGCAGGCCAAGAACTGCTAGCCCTCAGGCGCTGGCAATGCCGCGAGCAGCCTACGCGAGCATGTACCTGTGGGCAAAGGTCCAAGGACGATTTTTGGTACTTTCTCGACCATCCCATGTTTGCGCCGACCTCGATCTACGAGTCCGGATCAATGGTTCTTGGCCCGTCGTGGAACATCTACAGCGTTGATTCCGACACTCTCGAAACGGCATTTTTGCCGTTGCGTTTCAAGTTGATGGCAAGTTCCTGCACGTTTGAAGGATCCTGACAAATTCCTTAGGCAGCCCTGTTTTGCCATGCCTTTGCAACCATTTGGTCGTGGGCGGTATCTATGAAGCATTGAAAGGGTGGGGAAGACGATGAGGAGTACGACAATGCTGAAGAATCTGGATTCGCGGTCGGCGTTTATGGGCATGCTGATCCTGCTGTTATTGCTGGCGCTGGTTGCTCCGGTCGAGGCCGGCAGCGTCAACAAGAGTGTGAAGATCGAAGACGGCGCCAGGAGTTCCGGCGAGTCATCGGTCAATGGCAGCATCACGGTGGGCAGCGGTGCCATCGTCGATGGGTCACTGGAAACCGTCAACGGCGCGATTCGGGTCGGCGATGACTCGACCGTCCGCGACCTCGATACGGTCAATGGCAGCATACAGGTCGGTTCCAATGCGACTACCGGCGACATAAACGGAGTCAACGGCAGCATCCGGCTTGGCAAGGCGGTAGTGGTCGATGGCGAGATATCCGTTGTCAACGGCAAGATCTCCGTGGATGAAGGGTCGAAGGTGGCGCAGGATGTGGGCAACGTCAACGGTGAATTCGAGATTCTGGGTAGCGAAATCGGCGGCGACCTGAGCACCGTCAATGGCGACGTACTGGTGGCGGACGGGTCGGTTATCAAAGGCGACCTGCGGGTAGAGAAGCCATCGGGCTGGGGCTGGAAGAATCAGCGCAAACCACGGGTGGTAATCGGGCCTGAATCGACGGTGGAAGGCAAAGTTCACCTGGAGCGCGAAGTCGAGCTTTACATTCACGATTCGGCGTCAGTCGGCTCGGTTTCCGGCGTAATGAGCATGGAAGACGCTGTTCGCTTTAGCGGCAATCGCCCGTAAACTAGGGGCCGTGCAGACTACGGCCCGTCAGATACCGCTTTTCCCTCCCGAAGACGCGATTGCCGCAAAGCCCGGCAGTGGTGAGCCGGGCTTTGCCATTCGTGAGAGCGCTCGCGCCCGGCGGCTGTCTATCAAGGTCTTTCCGCGTGGCCGCGTCGAGGTCGTCGTACCGAAACGTACGAAGCCAGTGGAAGTGGCGAACTTCGTCGCCGAAAACCGCGACTGGATCCGCAAGGCGCGGGATTCCTTTGCCAGTAATCACATGCCGGAATCGTTTGCGCTCCCCGTACGCATTGACATGCCGGCTCTGGGCCGCTCGATGCTGGTGCAGTACAGCAGGGACGCAAGTCTGAAGAGCGTGCGATACAGGGTCAATGGCGGCCTTCTGACACTTCGTGGCAATACGACGGACCACGGTCAATGCCTGGCAGCCATCAAACGCTGGCTCGCCTCCGTTGCAAAAGAAGAGTTTGCGCCCGCGCTCGCGGAACATTCCCGTCTGACGGGAATCGGCTTCAAGAAAATGCATGTCCGCGCGCAACGCACCTGCTGGGGCAGCCGAAGTTCCAGCGGGACCATCAGCCTGAACCTGTGCCTGCTGTTTCTGAAGCCATCGTTGGTTCGTTATCTGATGATTCACGAGTTGTGCCACGGGCAACACATGAATCACTCCAGGCGCTTCTGGAAACTGGTTGGCAACTTCGAGCCGAACTATCGCCGATTGGATAGAGAGCTCACGGAATGCTGGCAGGTCGTGCCCGCTTGGCTTGGACTTTATTAATAAAAAACAATTTTTTATATAAATAACTTGTTGTTACTTATTATCCCTGATCCAGCAGCTCGCGAAGATTGATGACGGCGGCATTTGCACGCGCCATGTAGTTGGCCATGACCAGCGAGTGATTCGCGAAAAGGCCGAATCCTCCGCCATTCAATACCATTGGCGAGCGCAACGGTTGCAGGCTCGCTTCCAGTTCCCGAATGATCTGCCGGACGCTGGCGCGAGCATTCTTGTCGTCCAACACCTGGGCAAAATCGAATTCGGCGGCGCGGAAGAAGTGCACCAGTGCAAACGATGTGCCGCGAGCCTCGAAAAACACGTCGTCGATCTCAAACCATGAGGTCCGCACCGGCACTCTGTCGGCCAGCGTCGTGTTTGCCTCGGCAGCGGGGTCTCCGGCGAGGTCGGTATTGATTACCGTGGTTGCAACGCTGTCGCCGAGCCGCCGGCTAAGGCTGCCGAGTCGTTTCTCGACCTGCGCAAGCCATTCACGCAGGTTATCCGCTCGCGCGAAGAACTGCGCCTCTGGCGCACCGATGCCGGACAGACGGTCCCGGTAATTGCGAAATCCCTCGATTGACAGCCGGTACTCGGTTTCCGCGCGGGGAAACGCCCATGACTCGTTATCTATGGAAAAGCGCGGTTCGGCCGCCGCAATATCGGGATCCTCTCGAGACTGTGACTGGCTTCGGCTATGGTCGTTTCGGATAACCCGGGCCAGATCGCGAAGTTGTTGCAACACGCCGAATTCCCAGTTGGGAATGTTGTCCAGAAACACGCTGGGTGGCGTGACGTCGTTGCTCAGATAGCCGCCCGGTTTGTCGAGCATTGTTTCAGCTACCCGAATAAGCGTGTCGGTGGTCGGATAGCCTATGACCGTCCTTTCATCATCAGCCTTTTGATTAACCCAGAAAATTGCCGGCTCCCTTGACCAGTACCAGCCGAAGAAAAGCTGCAGCAGCAGCAAGACCACAACGGTGTAGATCGTTGCCTGCTTCCACCAGGGCAACGTCACGATGTCGGTAAGGCGACTGCGCAATCCCATGCTCAGGCCGCTTTCCTTGCCGTTGCCAGCTGGCGCAAGACGTAATGCAGGATGCCGCCATGCTCGTAGTAGTCGCGTTCCTTCGGCGTGTCGATGCGCACCTCCGCTTTGAATACGATCGGTTTGCCTTTCGCCGGAGTGGCAGTCACGGTGACCAGCTTGGCTTTCGGGTCGGATTGCCCCTTGATATCAAACAACTCATGACCTGTGAGTCCGAGAGACTCGGCGCTTTCGCTGTGCTGAAACTGCAACGGGAGGACGCCCATGCCGATCAGGTTGGAACGGTGAATCCGCTCGAAGCTCTTCGCAATCACGGCCTTGACGCCCAGCAGCACGGTACCTTTCGCAGCCCAGTCACGCGATGAGCCGGTGCCGTATTCGCTGCCGGCCAGGATGATTAACGGGGTACCGGATTTCTGATACTTCAGCGATGCGTCATATATCGACATCTGTTCATCGTCTGGCTGAAATCGCGTCCAGCCGCCTTCGGTTCCCGGAGCAAGCCGGTTTCGCAGCCGGATATTGGCGAAAGTGCCGCGCATCATGACTTCGTGGTTGCCGCGGCGAGACCCGTAGGAATTGAAATCGACAGGCTTGATCCCCAGCGATTTCAGATATGCCGCTGCCGGACTGTCAGGGGCGATGCTGCCGGCCGGCGAAATATGATCGGTCGTAACCGAGTCGCCGAGAACGGCCAACGCACGCGCTCCGCTGATATCCTGCACGGGCTTCGTCTCTAACGTCATGCCCTCGAAGTAGGGCGGGTTCTTCACATAGGTCGATTCTTCGTCCCAAGTATAAATCTTACCCTGCGGCACCTTGAGGCTGTTCCAGTTTGCATCGCCGGCGAATACGCTGCCGTAACTCGACGTGAACATGTCGGAGTTGATGCTGCCTGCGATGACTTCCTGGATTTCCTTTTGCCCGGGCCAGATGTCCTTCATGTAGACAGGCTTGCCGTCCTTGCCGGTACCGAGCGGTTCCTTGTAAAGATTGACATCCATATTGCCTGCCAGTGCATAGGCCACGACGAGCGGGGGCGAGGCCAGGAAGTTCATCTGAACTTCCGGGTGTATGCGGCCTTCGAAGTTTCGGTTGCCGGACAACACGCTGCATCCCACAATGGCCCCGTCCTTGACGGCTTGTGAGATCTCCGGGCGCAACGGCCCCGAATTACCGATGCAGGTCGTGCAACCGTAACCAACCGTATAGAAACCCAGCGCATCCAGATCATCGAGCAAATTCGCCTTCTCGAGATAACCGGTAACCACTTTTGATCCGGGAGCGAGGCTCGTTTTTACCCAGGGCTTTGATTTGAGACCTTTTGCCCGGGCATTTCTCGCAATTAGGCCGGCAGCAACCATGACTGCCGGATTGGACGTGTTTGTGCAACTGGTAATGGCTGCGATCAGCACAGCACCATCACGAATCTCGGTAGGTTTTCCGTCAAGGGTCAACTTTGCCGAGCCGCCGCTTTTTCGCTTGGCTACAGCGGTCTCGAGATGTTTGCGGAACGAGGTATCGGCATCACCGAGGGCGATCCGGTCTTGTGGCCGCTTCGGACCGGCGAGACTGGGTTCTACGGTGCCCATGTCCAGTTCCAGCGTGTCGCTGTACAGCGCGTCCGCCTGTCCGTCTTTGCGCCACAGGCCTTGCTCCTTGGAATAGGCCTCTATCAAACGGATTTGCGACTTGTCCCTGCCGGACAACTCGAGATACCGAAGTGTTTCTCCGTCGATCGGGAAAATGGCACAGGTGCTGCCGAATTCCGGCGACATGTTGCCTATCGTCGCGCGGTCGGCAAGTGGCAACTGCGCCAGTCCGTCACCGTAGAATTCCACGAACTTCCCGACAACGCCTTTGGCGCGTAGCATTTGCGTGACTGTCAGTACGAGATCGGTCGCCGTCGTTCCTTCGGCGAGCTTTCCCGTCAATTTGAATCCGACCACGTGCGGGATGAGCATCGTGATGGGCTGACCGAGCATCGCTGCTTCAGCCTCGATTCCGCCGACACCCCAGCCCAGAACACCGAGGCCATTGATCATCGTCGTGTGCGAATCGGTGCCGACCACGGTATCCGGATATGCACAGCGATTGCCGTCCTTTTTGGCATCGAACACGACCCGGCTGAGGTACTCGAGGTTCACCTGGTGCACGATGCCGGTATTCGGCGGCACCACGCGGAAATTTTCGAACGCTCCCTGGCCCCAACGCAGGAAAGAATAACGTTCCTTGTTTCGATTGAACTCGATCTTGTTATTCAGATCCAGCGAGTTCGCGGCACCGTAATTGTCGACCTGCACCGAATGGTCAATGACGAGTTCCGCCGGTGACAACGGGTTTATACTGTCTGCCGACCCGCCGAGCTTGACGACGGCGTCGCGCATGGCGGCGAGGTCGACGACGGCCGGCACGCCGGTAAAATCCTGCAGGATGACACGTGCCGGCGTAAAGGAAATTTCAGTGCTGGGTTCGGCTTTCGGGTCCCAGTTTGCAAGCGCCAGGATGTCGTCTCGCGTTACATCGCGGCCATCTTCATGGCGCAACAGGTTCTCCATGAGGATTTTCAGCGAGAAGGGCAGGCGATTTGCATGACCCTCCGTTACGGCATTCAGTCTGTAGATTTCATACTGCTTGCCGTCAACCTCAAGCATTGAACGAGCGCCGAAGCTGTCCGTCATATTATTTTCTCCGGGATTGGTGAGTGTTACTGCAAACTGCGGTGCAGCATTATAACGGGTTAGCCAACCGCACGCAGCGCATCTGTCCCTGAGAGCAGCTGCTCGATAATCGCACCGCCAAGGCATCTGTCGCCGTCATAGAGCACCGCGTACTGACCGGGAGCGATGGCACGCTGCCGCAATTCGAAGAGAACTTCGATGCCGGCATTGCCGGCCCGGCGCACAAGGCAGGTCTGGTCCGACTGCCGGTAACGAATCTTTGCCGCGCAGGGCATCGCCCCTTTACGAGCCAGTATTTCAGGTGGCTCGCCGATCCAGCTGACAGGGCCCGTTGCCAGGTGATCGCAATAGAGCAGGTCGTGTTCGCCCTGGACAACGATCAGAGCATTATTCTCCAGGTCTTTTGCCGCTACATACCATGGCGCGTCCGACGCATCCCGTCGTCCGCCGACACCGAGCCCCTGACGCTGGCCGATAGTGTAATACATGAGTCCGTTGTGCTGGCCGATCGTCATTCCGTCGGCACTGCGGATGGGACCGGGATTGGCGGGCAGGTAGGCACTCAGGAACTCGCGGAACGGTCGTTCACCAATAAAGCAGATACCGGTGCTGTCCCGCTTGCCACTGACATGCAGTCCGTTGTCTCTCGCAATTTCCCGGACCTCGGACTTCTGCAGCTCTCCCAAAGGAAACAGCGCCTCGGAAAGCGCCTCGGCACCTACCGCATGCAGAAAATAGCTCTGATCCTTTGACTTGTCCGCCGCCTTGAGCAATTGCACACGGTTATCCACCACGCGAGTCCGCGCGTAATGTCCTGTTGCCATTAAGTCCGCGCCGAGGCGTTTGGCGTATTGCCGAAATACGCCAAACTTGATTTCGCGGTTGCACAGCACGTCTGGATTGGGCGTTCGCCCTGCACGGTATTCCTGCAGAAAATGTTCGAATACCTGATCACGGTACTCTTTCGCGAAATTCACATGATGCAAGGGCACGTCCAGCTTGTCACAAAGCTGGCGCGCATCCTGCAGGTCGCGTGCCGCCGTGCAGTACCCGTCGTCATCGTTCCAATTGGTCATGTGCAGCGCGTGCACATCCGCGCCCTGCCGTTTAAGCAATAACGCCGCAACGGCGGAATCGACACCGCCGGACAGGCCGATAACGACGCGCTTGCCCTCTGGATTGAGATTGTTGGTGTTCATCGGGCCGGTGATTTTATCACCGTTCGCCCCGACCAGGCGGCGAAATTCGACCTGCTCAGACCAGGCAGGCGTGCGCCAGTACGGCTCCCACGTTCTTCTGCACCGGGCTGATTCCCGCGAGCAACGTCGCAGGCTGGCGTTTTCCGGAAACGTAGTCGTCTATGCACCTGAGAACGACCGGTGACCGGCAGTCGCGCTTGCGATGCTTGATATCGGCAACCGTGTACCAGTGGACTGCATGTATGCCGTTATCCAGCTTGCTTTTCTGGTTTTCGGTAACGAGATCAGCGGTATAGGCGATGCGTAGAAATTGCTGGCGGGTCTGCGGGTGGATCCAGAGATAAACGCCCAGCAGGCCGCTGACGCTGACAACGCACCCGGTCTCTTCCATCGCTTCGCGAACGACGGCATCTTCCGGCGATTCGCCCGCTTCGATGTGTCCGCCTGGTTGAGTAATGACGACTACATTCGACGAGCGTTCTTCGACAATCAGGAATTTTTCGTTGCGTTCGACAACGGCACAAACGGTAAGATCAGTCGGTAACACTGCGGTAAACCGAGATAGAGTCTAAATGCCGAGCTGGCGGAATTCGATTTCAACTTCGCTGGCGAGCCATATCTCGTCAAACATCTTTCCATAGAGTTTGGCGACAGCGGGTTCATAGGTATCTGCAATTCCTTCCCAATGGCTGGCCTGCAAGCGATACACGAGTGCCGTTTCGTCCGCGATACAGAATGACTCCGCGTGTGTTCGCAGATCCTCGCGTACGTGGCGAAACTCGATGTAGGTATTCAGGCGCCTGCCGAGATAGACGAAAGCATTGCCGTTTTTTATCGCACGTACCGGATCGGCAATCAGTACGCGGATTCGCGCATAGGTTTGGGAGAGAACGAGATGCTTAACGATTTCCAGAAAATCCGGATCGTCGTATATGCCGGGGTCGAGATCGTGTGTATAGATCGAGATCCTGCGCGAGGCAACGTTTGCGACGTCCATGACAGCGCGTCGCATTTCCTCTTTCGATGAGATGACCCAGCGCCGACCTTTTTCCCGTGCTTGTTCCACTTGTTTTCCGTTGCTGTAATCAGGAAGAGCAAGCTAGCGCAGTGATCCGCGTACCCTGCAAGTCTCGCAATGTTACCGGGCGGTCAAAGACTGCGGGTGCCAACTACGTCACGTTTTTCCCAGAAATCAATGCCCTGAGAATTGTTCTCATTCGGTTCCCAGGTCAAACGCACCGTGCGAAAGAAGCCAGGCCAGCAGATCCTGCAGGGCCGGCTTGGCCCGCCATTGGGCGAGATCGTCAGCCGTCAGCCGGCGGCTTCGGCACAGGCGCTCGATCTGGTCGATCTGAACAGCATCCGCACTGTGATGAAACCCGTTGACGAACAGAAATCCCCCACCACGGGATCCGTTGTCCGTACGGGCAAATGCGATCTTCGCCATGCCGTGCAATGCCAGTTCTGCCCGTTTCCCGCTATCGCGTGCAATATCGTGCGATTCAGCCATGCCGGGATGCTCCGGAGAGAGCCACGCTTTCGGGTCGGTCACCACGGATCCAAGGATCGCCGCTATTTGCTCGTCGTCAGGATGGCATGCTGCAACCCAGTCACGAGCCCGCAGCAGTGCACGGCGACTGATCAATCCGGGACTCGCCTCATCCGCCTGCAAATCCGGATCGCGATAAAAAAGAGAACGACCGATCGCTTCTTGATCCGCAATCTTCCTTGTTGGAAACAGGCGCTCACTGGCGCTGGCAAATTCCGGCCACTCCGGCGCACGCATGCCAATGGAAAAGGTCATGCAACGATCCACTGCGATACCCCAGTGCGGCACTCCTGGAGGCAGGTAGAGAATATCGTGCTCCTGCGCAATCCAGGACTGGTCGGCTGCGAATTCATTCAGAAGCGCCAGCTCGCCATTCGCGCCCGACTCGCTCACGCTGTCTGCGCGGGTCAAACGCCATTCGCGCTGTCCCGCCGCCTGACATAGAAACACATCGTAGTTGTCGACATGCGGGCCAACGCTTCCACCCGGCGCCGCAAAACTGATCATCAGATCGTCGATACGCCAGTCCGGCACGAACGGGACAAGATCGAACCAACGCCGAAATTCCGGAAGGTGCTTGTCGATGTCCTGCACGAGCAAGGTCCAGTCGCGGTCGGGCAGTGCCGCAAGTACCGAGTCATCGAATGGCCCGTGATCGACCCGATAGGTCGTTTTGCCTTGCCGCCGTTCAGTGAATACAAGCCGGGATTCGACATCGGGCAGGGTTGCGAGCCACGCGAGTTCATCAGGGCTCAGCTGCGGCAGCGGCGCGTCCACTCCGGCGCGAACAAATAAAGGTTTCTTCTGCCAGAATTCCGCAAGGAATCCGGCCGGATCTAATTCGTCAGGAAGTTGCACGGCGAGCGGTTAACTGCCGATCAGCTATCTCGGCGGGCGAGGCCGGCAGCCAGTCCGGTGTACGTCGAAGGCGTCAGGGCAAGCAGGCGGGTCTTGGCATCGTCCGGAATTTCGAGGCCAGCGATGAATTCGTGCAGCAACTGCTTGGTGACTTTCCTGCCCCGTGTCAGCGCCTTCAGCTTTTCATACGGCTCTGCAATTCCGTAACGCCTCATGACGGTTTGTACCGCCTCGCCGAGAACTTCCCAGTTGTCGTCTATGTCCCTGGCTATGGCTTCGGAATTTACCTGCAGTTTGCCGAGTCCATTCAATAACGACTGGATTGCAATAGCTACGTAAGCAATCGCAACGCCGAAGTTTCGCTGCACCGTCGAGTCCGTCAAATCTCTCTGCCAGCGCGAAATCGGCAATTTGAGCGCGAAGTGATCGAGCAGTGCGTTCGCCAAACCGAGATTACCCTCGGCATTCTCGAAGTCGATCGGATTCACCTTGTGCGGCATCGTCGATGACCCGACTTCGTCCTTGGCAACACGCTGAGTGAAATACCCGAGGGATACGTATCCCCAGACATCACGGCACAAGTCTATGAGAACCGTATTGAATCTTATCAGCGCGTGGCAGTATTCCGCCGTCCAGTCGTGTGGCTCGATCTGTGTCGTCAACAGATTGGCTTCGAGGCCGAGCGACTCGACGAATGCGCTGCTCACGGCAGCCCAGTCGGTTTCCGGGTAGGCAACTACGTGGGCGTTGAAGTTGCCGACTGCGCCATTGAATTTTCCGCGAACACGGATAGCCGAAAACTGTTCCTGCGCACGATGCAATCGCTCGATGACGTTGGCGAATTCCTTGCCAACCGTGGTCGGGCTTGCGGTCTGGCCATGAGTACGGGACATCATCGAAATCGCCGCATTCTCGTTTGCGATGGTCCGCAACCGTGCCACGATCTCCTTCATCCTGGGAACCAGGATTTCATCGCGCGCCGTCCGCAGCATCAGCGCGTAAGCAAGATTATTGATATCTTCTGACGTGCAGGCGAAATGAATGAAATCGGCGAGGTTCTTTGCGTCTTTTCCGCTGCCGATTCGTTCCCTGATGTAGTATTCGACTGCCTTTACGTCGTGATTGGTCTTTGCCTCGATCTTCTTGATTCGGCTTGCGTCGTCCGTCGAAAAACCGTCGACTATGTGATTGAGCATGTCTTTCATCACCGGCGACAATGGTTCCAGATCAACAATCGAACGATCGTCAGCAAGCCATTGCAACCAGCGGATTTCGACCAGAACCCGAAATCGAATGAGTCCGTATTCACTGAAAATACCGCGCAGACCCTGGACTTTGTCCGCGTACCGGCCATCGGCAGGCGATAGTGCCTTGAGACTCGTGAGTTCCATGTCGATTGAGTAGACTAAGCCGCGCAAAGCGCGAATCATACACCAGTGGCCAGCCTGTTGGCCCGTGAGGAGACAAGTCAGTAATGAGCGAGAAGTCGGGCCGAAAAGTGAGTGACAGTATGGGCGAGATGCAGGTCCCATCCGATGCGCTATGGGGAGCCCAGACGCAGCGGGCGGTAGAAAATTTTCCGATCAGCGGACTGCCGATGCCGCGGAGATTCGTTGCGGCACTCGGCCTTGTAAAGTGGGCCGCGGCGGGAGCGAACGCAGAACTCGGACTGCTGAAAACCGACCGGGCGGTGGCAATCCAGAAAGCAGCCCTGACAGTCGCCGCAGGTCAGCATGACCGGCAGTTTCCGATCGACATTTTCCAGACGGGCTCCGGCACGAGCTCCAACATGAACGCGAACGAGGTCATTGCCACCCTTGCCAGCGAGATCCTCGGCAAGGAAGTGCACCCGAATGACGATGTGAATATGTGCCAAAGCAGTAACGATGTCATTCCCACTTGCGTGCATCTCAGCGCCACGCTTGCGATACACGATGAATTGCTGCCTGCGTTGGTGCAGCTGTCAGACGTTCTGGCACGCAAGGCGGAAGAAACGAAAGATGTCGTCAAGACCGGGCGCACCCACCTGATGGACGCGATGCCGGTCACACTGGGGCAGGAAATCGACGCGTGGCGCTCGCAGATCGATCATGCATCCGATCGACTGACGGATACTCTCAAACGCCTGTCGGCGCTGGCACAGGGCGGAACCGCGGTCGGTACCGGAATCAACGCGCATCCCAAGTTCGGAAAAAAGGTGGCGACACTGCTTGCCGAGCGCACCGGGGTCGAGTTCAGCCAGGCCTCGTCGCTATTCGAGGGGCTTGCCTGCCAGGATTCCGCGGTGGAGGCGTCGGGCCAGCTGAAGGTCCTCGCGGTCAGCCTCAGCAAGATCGCCAACGATCTGCGCTGGATGAACTCCGGCCCGTTGGCAGGAATCGGCGAAATCGAGCTACCGGCCCTGCAGCCGGGATCGAGCATCATGCCCGGCAAGGTCAATCCGGTCATACCGGAGGCCGTCGCGATGGTCTGCGCGCAGGTCATAGGCAACGACGCCACGATCACGCTGGCCGGCCAGAGCGGCAATTTTCAGTTGAACGTGATGCTGCCCGTTGTCGCCTATAACCTGTTGCAGAGCATCGAGATTCTGACCAACGCGTGCCGCTGTCTTGCAGACAAGGCAATAGTCGGATTCACGGTCAACGAAAAAAACATCAACCGGGCCCTTGATCGAAATCCGATCCTGGTGACGGCGCTTAACCCGGTCATTGGCTACGAAAAGGGGGCCGCCGTTGCCAAAGCGGCTTACAAGAAAGGGCTTGCCGTCAAGGATGTCGCGCGTGAAATGACTGACCTGAGCGACAAAGAGCTCGATCGTCTGCTGGATCCGGCGGCGCTGACTAAGGGCGGGATCCAGCACTGACGGCAAGTCGCAAAGCGCCGGGCAGTGCAATTGTATCGGCCGAGCACATTCGGCTCCGGTTGGCGGCTACCAGGCCGCCGGCCGATCCGCTGGATGTCAGCCGCGAGGCCAGCCTGCAACACTGGCCCGAAGTGCTTCGAGCCCGGTACCTGAGAAATCTGCAGCCGGCGGGGGTCCTTATACCTGTCGTCGAAAGAAGGAACGGGCTGGGTATTCTGCTGACCCAGCGATCGGCCGCACTGTCGCAACATGCCGGGCAGATCAGCTTTCCCGGCGGAAGAATGGAAAAAGGTGATGCGGACGTGCTCGCGACCGCACTGCGCGAGACACACGAGGAAATCGGCATCCCGCCCGATCTGGTCGATATCGCCGGTTACCTGGACCCGTCGCCTACGATTTCGGGTTATGCCGTGACCCCGGTCGTTGGTTTCGTTGCGGAAGGATTCAAGCTGCGTATCGATCCGGAGGAAGTCGACTTCGCATTCGAGGTTCCGCTCGATTTCCTGCTGGAGGCAAAGAACCTCCGGCATTCCGAGCGAGTCTTCGAGGGCCACCGAATTCCGGTTTCCGAGTTCGTCTATGACGAGCATCGTATCTGGGGTGCAACCGCCAGTTTCCTGATCGCATTTGCTAAGATAATAAATAATTAAATCAATACCTAATGAATGATATTAATAAATTACTTGAACTAATAGCGGCACTGCGTCATCCACGAACGGGTTGTCCCTGGGACCTGCAGCAGGATTTCGCAAGTATCGCGCCGTACACGGTCGAAGAGGCTTACGAAGTGGCTGACGCCATTGCCCGTGACGACATGCCGGGACTCAGGGACGAACTGGGCGACTTGCTGTTTCAGGTCGTATTCCATGCACGCATGGCCGAGGAATCGGCGGCGTTCGACTTCGCACAGGTGGTAGAGGCCATCGTGGACAAGATGGTCCGGCGGCATCCCCATGTGTTCGGCAGCGACGAGGAACGACGCGACGGCATGCAGACCGGCAGCTGGGAATCCATCAAGGCAGCGGAGCGATCGGCTGCCGGAAAAGCGCAATCCGTGAGCCTGCTCGACGGTGTTGCCATCTCGCTGCCGGCTTTGTTGCGTGCGCAGAAACTGGGTGAAAGGGCGGGCCGCGCCGGTTTCGACTGGCCGGATGCTGCCGGTGCCTGGGAGAAAATCACGGAAGAAATTGAGGAGCTGCAGGCGGTCCAGGGGGGCGGAGACAAAGCCCGGGTTGCCGAGGAACTGGGCGACCTGTTGTTCGCCGTGGTCAACCTGGCTCGCCATCTGGACGTGGACGCCGAACAGGCCCTGGACAATGCCAGCCGCAAATTCGAGCGTCGCTTTCGCAGCATGGAGGCAAACATCGTGAGCGGCGGCGACAGCATGCAGGACCTGTCGCTGGAGCAAATGGAGCGGCACTGGCAGCAGGCCAAGAAAGCTCCTGGCGGCAATCCGTAGTTCATTCATAAGTCGTTCAGTTTCAGCACAAAATTCGATTGAAAGTGTTCAGCAACGGTTCATTGGCGAGACCGTAGGATTCTCCCAAGGCTCAGAGCTGTATCCGGGCCCCTTGACTGGAATGGAGAAGGAGCATGAACACGAAGCCCTGGAAGACCACCGTTCTGGCGTCACTGGTCATTGCGATGACAGTGGCCGCTGCACCGGCAAACGCGTCCGGCAACGGGCATCACCGAGGCAGATCGGCCGACGTATACGACTACGCGCGGGTGCTGAGCGCCCAGCCGAATTTTCGTTACGTCACCGTAACCACTCCCGTCCGCGAATGCTGGGACGATGTGGAGTACTACACCACCGACCGGCGCCCGCCGGGTGTTGGCGGCAGTACGCTGTTCGGTGCGGTAGTCGGCGGCGTCATTGGTCATCAGTTCGGCAGTGGCCGCGGCAACGATGCGGCGACAGCGGTAGGCAGCATACTCGGCGCGGCCATCGGCAATAACGCGGCAGTCCGCGCCAATGCCAACTACCGGCCGTCCGAGTACTCGCGCCCGGTGAAGCGCTGCGAAACCCGTTACGAGTCGCGCGAAGAACAGCGAATCGACAGCTACCGGGTTGTGTACAGCTACAACGGAAGAAAGTACGCGACCGATATGCCGTATGACCCGGGCAAGCGCCTGCGTATTCGCGTCGACATACAGCCGGCGGCCTGAACGAATCGTGTCCCGACGGGCCGCTTGTGACCTGCTGCATTGCAATCGGTCCGTCGACACACCAAACTTCCATACAGGCCCGTAGCGCTGACCCTTTGACGACATGAAAACTTTCCGTACATCGCCCACCGTTTCCTGCCTGCTGGCGGCCTGCCTAGTTCTCGCATTTGCGCCGGTCAACGGTGCGATGGCGGAAAAGGGCGGCAATCAGGGCGGGCGAGTTCTCCTCGCACAAGGCGGCGGCATGACGCTGGACCAGGCGGTTGAGCAGGTACGGCGCCAGTACAACGGCCGTATCGTAAGCGCGGAGACCAGGGTCAAAGGCAATCGCGAGGTGCACTACATCAAGGTCCTGACGGAAGACGGCAAAGTCAAGACAGTCCAAGTAAACGGCCGCACACTCGAAAACGGTTAGATCCTGGGAGCTATCGATGCGCCTTCTGGTGATTGAGGACGACACAACGCTTCGCGAATCGCTGTGTGCACAGCTTGCGACGGCAGGATTCGGTGTCGAGCAGGCAGGCGACGGCAAGGAAGGACTATATTTCGGCCTCGAGTACCCGGTCGATCTGGCCATAGTCGACCTGGGACTGCCGGAAATATCGGGCATCGACGTCATCCGCGAACTGCGGCGAAAGGGCAAGACCTATCCGGTGCTGATTCTGACGGCGCGCGATCGCTGGCAGGACAAGGTCGACGGCCTTAGTGCCGGCGCCGACGACTACGTGGTCAAACCGTTCCAGACAGAGGAAGTACTGGCCCGCGTCAATGCATTGCTACGTCGCAGCGGCGGCTGGGCATCGTCGGTGCTAAATGCCGGACCGGTTTCGCTGGATACATCGCGCCAGGAACTCAAGGTCAACGGCTCAGCGATCGAATTGACCAGTTACGAATACCGGATCATCGAGCACCTGATGATCCGCGCCGGACAGGTTATTTCGAAATCCGAACTGACGGACCGCCTTTACGATCAGGACTTCGAACGAGACAGCAATGTTATCGAGGTGTTCATCGGTCGGCTGCGCAAGAAAATGGATCCGGACAACACCATCAAACCCATCGAGACTCTCCGCGGCCGCGGTTACCGCTTTTCACTCGAAAGAATCCAGTCGGAGTAATCCGGGCGCATGTCGTCGCTCAGTACCCGATTGCTGATCTCCGTCAGCCTGTTGCTGCTGTTTTTCTTCAGCGTCACCATTGTTGTGTTGGATATCGCGTTTCGCGACGCTGGCGAGCAGGCACAGGAAGATATTCTCGACGGCCAGTTGATGTCCCTTCTGGCCGCGGCGGAACCCAACATCTACGGTGAACTGCAGATGCCACCGGACCTGCCGGAACCTCGCTTCTCAAACGTGGATTCCGGTCTTTACGGCGAGCTGCGTGACAATAGCGGCGAACCGGTTTGGAAATCGCAATCGGCGCTTGGTCTGGAGCTACCATACGGCGACCCTCCCGGCGCCGGTGAGCATCGGTTCTCGCGGCTGCAGCTTTCGGACGGCACTCCGCTGATGGCACTCAGCCTGTCTGTCGAATGGGAGCTGGCCAGTGGAGAACTTCGACCGTATACCTTCAGCGTCTCGGAAAGCCTCGATTCCTTTCACGCCCAACTGGCGCGATTCCGCCGTCAGCTGTTCGGCTGGTTCGGCGCTGTCGCAATTATCATGCTGTTCTCGATTTCGCTGGTCATGAGAAGTCTGCTCCGCCCCCTGCGGCAGATTGAAAAAGAAATCACTGAGGTCGAGGAGGGCAAGCGCGGATCGCTGTCGGAGAGCTTCCCGACGGAACTGCACGGCGTTGCGCGCAACCTCAACGTATTGATCGGCAGCGAGCGGGCACGGTCGGAGCGATATCGAAACACGCTCGACAACCTGGCACATAGCCTGAAAACTCCGCTCGCCGCTATTCTAAGCGTCGTTTCGGAGCAACCGAAAAGCGAAGTCAACGCAAAAGTGGAAGAGCAGGTCCAGCGCATGAATGACATCGTACGATACCAATTGCGCAAGCCGGCTACGCTGGTCAGCGGTACTCTGGGGGTAGCGCCGGTTGCGGTGGAAGGCGAATTGTTACGCCTGGTCGACGGCCTGAAAAAAGTCTATCGCGACAAGCAGCCCGATATTCGCCTCGATATCGGACACGATGTCCGGTTTAGGGGAGACATGGGCGATTTCATGGAGCTCTGCGGTAATCTTCTGGACAACGCATGCAAATGGTGCCGCAAGAAAGTCGAACTGTGCCTGCGCGCCGGCGATGATAACGACAGCGGATACCTGAACATGATCGTATCCGATGATGGCCCGGGCATTCCGCAGGAAGCGGCGTCGCAGTTAATGCAAAGGGGAGTGCGGCTCGACGAATCGGCACCAGGCCACGGCATCGGCCTCGCCGTCGTTAAGGATATTGTCGCGTCCTATAACGGTAAAATCACCATCGGCCGATCGCCACTCGGGGGCGCCGAGATCAGCATTACTATCGCTCCCGAGGGCAGATCATCGAGCAGCCCGACCTGATTGCATTGCAATCAGGCATCCCGCCTGACGGAATCAGAGTGCTTCAACAAGGGCTTGATCAGATCCAGCGGCAGCGGGAACACTATCGTATTGGTTTTTTCGCTGGAGATTTCCTTCAGCGTCTGCAGGTAGCGCAATGTCAGCGCCTGGTCCTGAGATGCGAGCATCTGAGCGGCTTCCGCCAGTGCCGTCGCAGCCTGTTTCTCGCCTTCGGCATTGATTACCTTGGCGCGCCTGGAACGTTCCGCCTCAGCCTGCTGTGCAATAGCCCGGATCATGCTTTCGTCCAGATCGACGTGCTTGATCTCGACATTCGCGACCTTGATGCCCCAGTTGTCGGTGCGCTGATCGAGGATGTTTTGGATGTCGATATTCAGTTTGTCCCGTTCTGCAAGCATGTCGTCCAGCTCGTGCTGACCGAGTACCGACCGCAAAGTGGTCTGCGACAGCTGGCTGGTTGCTTCGAAAACATTGGCCACGCGAATAACCGCTTTCTCCGGATCGACGATACGGAAATAGATGACCGCATTGACCTTCACGGAAACGTTGTCCCGGGAAATGACGTCCTGCGTCGGTACGTCCATGACAACGACGCGAAGATCGACTTTGGTCATCACCTGGATCATCGGGAACAGCAGGATCAATCCGGGTCCTTTGACCTTCTGGAATTTGCCGAGGAAGAAAACGACACCACGCTCGTACTCCTTGAGTACTTTTACTGTGTTGTAAAGCAGAACTATGACTATGGCGACTATGAAACCCAGGGTAGCGAATGGCATCGTATTTCCTTTCTGAAGATTCAGTTTCTGATAATTCAGTCGGTTTGTAACTCGGCGCTGACAGAGTCCGTAAGCGGTTCGACATGCAGTACCAGCCCGTCGAGATCCCGCACAATCACGTTCTGGTCTTTCTCTACTGCGACTTTGCTGACGGCTTGCCAGGCTTCACCCTCGAGCCAGACGGTCCCTTGCCCAACAAAAGAATCGATTGCTGTTCCGACACCGCCGACTATCGAATCACGTCCGCTGACCGAGCCTCGGCGCTGCAGTTTCAGCAAGTAACTTACCAGCCACAACAGCAACAGGCCGAACACCAGGGCCAAAACGACGACAAACATTTTCGATATGCCGAATCCGGGTATGCCGCTGTCGAACATCATGATCGCCCCGAATATGAATGCGACAATGCCGCCAAGCCCTAACGCGCCAAAGCTCGGGACGAACGACTCTGCAATGATTAACGCAAAGCCGACCAGAATCAATGCGAGACCGGCGTAATTCACCGGCAGGACCTGCAGTGCGTAAGCGGCCAGCAACAGGCAGATGACACCGACCACACCGGGCACGATAGCTCCGGGATTCCAGCCCTCGAAAACCAGCCCGTAGATGCCCACAAGCATCAATAGAAGTGCAATTTCCGGGCTCGCAATGGCGCTGAGTATTTTCAGGCGCCAGCCCGGCTCGATGCTTTCTATGTCGATGTCATCGGTTCTCAACGCGACCGGCTGATGATTGACCTGGACTTCCCGGCCATTGATGGCCTGCAATAGTTCGCTTTCGTTGTCGGCAATCAGGTCAATGACGTTCTTCTCCAGCGCTGCGGCAGCCGTCAGCGTGGCTGCATTGATCACCGCGTCTTCCGCCCAGTCCGCATTCCGCCCGTGGGCTTCAGCCAGACCGCGGATATAGGCCACCGCATCGTTCAGCACCTTGCGCTCCATAGCGGTATCGGGCGCTGCCGGTTTGTCGCTGCCGTCCCCGTCGTCGGAATCCTCCCCGGCGGGCTTGCCCCGATTCAGCGGAGTAGGAGGGTCGGGTCGATCGCCACCGCCCAGCGCGACCGGTGTTGCAGCGCCCAGATGGGTCGTCGGCGCCATCGCGGCAATGTGGCTCGCCAACAGGATATACGTTCCGGCGCTGTCAGCTCGTGCGCCACCCGGCGATACGTAGGTCACGACCGGCACAGGCGATGCCAGTATTGCCTGTACGATGTCGCGCATTGGCTCGACGAGTCCGCCCGGTGTGTCCATGTGGATGATCACGAGGCTGGCACCGCGCTCCTCGGCCTGCTGTAGCCCGCCGACTATGTATTCCGACGTCGCAACGCCAATGGCACCATCGATCTCCAGCCGTAGGGCGAGATCTGCAGCGAGGGACGCATTTGTTGCGAGCGCCAGGAACAGTGCAAGCAGGATTCGGTGTTTGTAGGTATTCATGGGCACATAATAGCAGTCGGGCATGGCAACAGGGTACGCCGAATGGCATCCTTAGCCTGCAATTGAGAACGCATTTACAGCAGGAACACGATGTTTATTCGCTTTGTGACCACCGGCGGTACGATCGACAAGATCTACTTCGACGCCATGAGCCAGTTCGAAGTCGGAGATTCGCAGATCCATCATATTCTCGCGGAAGGTCTCGCTGCGTTTGACTATGACGTAGTGTCATTGTTCCAGAAAGACAGCCTCGATATCACCGAGGAGGATCGAGCGGAGCTGCGCAAATATCTCGAAAAGGACAGTGCGTCCCTGTATGTCATCACGCACGGAACGGACACGATGACGGAAACTGCCGCCACTTTGCAGGGCCTGGCGGGGAAAGCGATCGTATTGACCGGCGCCCTGAGTCCTGCCCGGTTCCGTACCACCGATGCCGTGTTCAATATCGGCATGGCAGTCGCCGCGGTGCAACTGGTCAAACCCGGAGTCTATATCGCGATGAACGGACAGGTTTTTGCGGGCGATGCAGTCGCCAAGAATCGTACGGCAAACCGATTCGAGGCGACCGGCTGAGGCTGCCGACTACAATTTGAAATCGATGCCTTGTGCAAGCGGCAAATCCCTTCCCCAGTTGATCGTATTAGTCTGGCGGCGCATGTAGGCTTTCCAGGAATCCGACCCGGCTTCACGCCCGCCGCCGGTTTCCTTTTCGCCGCCGAATGCCCCGCCGATTTCCGCACCGGACGTGCCGATGTTGACGTTCGCAATGCCGCAGTCGGAGCCCGCATTTGAAAGAAAATATTCTGCGTTTTGCAGGTTGTCGGTGAATATCGCCGAAGACAGCCCCTGCGCGACGCCGTTCTGCAGGCCAATCGCTTCGTCGAGAGACTTGAAAGGAATCAGGTAGAGGATCGGTCCGAAAGTTTCCGACTGCACGATATCGAATTCGTTTTTCGCCAGTGCGATCGCGGGTTCCACGAAGTGACCGGGCCGGTCGATCCGCTTACCGCCACAAAGCAGTTTGCCGCCGGCGGCCTGTACAGCCTTGACGGCGCGCTCGAATCGCTCTACGGCCGACTCGTCGATCAACGGTCCCATGAGCGTCTTCTTGTCCAGCGGATCGCCGATTCGCACCTGTTCGTAGGCATTGACCAGGCGGGTCTGCAGTTCGTCCATGCGCGACTCGTGAACGATGATGCGTCGCGTCGAAGTGCAGCGTTGTCCTGCCGTACCGACAGAACCAAACACGATTCCCGGCACGGCGATGTCCATGTTCGCAAACTTGTCGACGATAATTGCGTTGTTTCCGCCCAGTTCCAGCAGGCATTTGCCCATTCTGGCGGCAACGCGCTCGCCGACTTTGCGGCCTACGGCCGTTGACCCGGTAAAGGACACGAGGTCGACACGCCTGTCATCGACAAATTTCTGCGCGAGCTTGTTCTCACCGTCATTGAACAGATAGAAGAGGTCCGGTAACCCGCTGCCCGACAATGCCTCGTTGCAGATTTTTTGCACGGCGACGCCGCACAATGGGGTTTTCGGCGATGGTTTCCAGACGTTGATGTTGCCGCAGATCGCTGCGATGAACGCGTTCCATGACCACACTGCGACCGGAAAATTGAACGCTGAAATCGTGCCTACGACACCCAGAGGATGCCATTGCTCGTACATGCGGTGCATCGGCCGCTCGGAGTGCATGGCATTGCCATAAAGCATGCGCGACTGGCCAACTGCAAAATCCGCAATGTCAATCATCTCCTGAACTTCGCCATCGCCTTCCGCCTTGATTTTTCCCATCTCGAGCGTAACCAGGCTTCCCAGCGCATCCTTGTTATCGCGAAGCGCGTTGCCAACCCGGCGAATGGCGTCACCGCGAGCGGGAGCCGGAATCTTTCGCCATTCCAGGAAGGACTCGCGCGCGGCGGCCAGCAGCTTTTCGTACTCGCCATCTGTGGTCGAGCGAACACGAGCGATGAGTTCGCCGGAAGCGGGATTCAGTGAATCGATCAACGGCGCGGCTGCGGTCTCGAGCGATTTCGCGCCGAGCCAGGTACCGGAATTAACCTTATCAAGGCCGAGTTTTTTCAGGACCGGGTTCATTTCTTGCTCCTTTTCACTCCGCGCTGGTGACCGGTTTCGCCGCGGGCAACAAGTTCCGAGGAAACAATGTTGCTGCCGCCGTGCTCGTAGTATTCACCGAATCGATTGCCCAGGATGTTTTTCAGGCTGAATTGCTCCTGCGCGATAAATCCCTTGTGTTTGTCCGGGCTGGTCAGAATGCGGTCGACGACGCTGCAGACACCGGCGGCCGTAGTGATCTGAATGGCAGACCAAAGGCGCCCGGCGACCATCTCCGGATAAACCTTGTTTACGTAGTTCTCTTCCCGGAATTCCCCATCCTGAATACCGGTGACCGCGGCGTAGACGATTACAACGTCCTGCAACGTCTGTGGAACGGCGTTTTCGAGGATGCGTTTGAAGGTCGCCCGGTCGTCATTCAGTTTCAGCCCGTTCATCAACAAGCGCATCTGCTCGCAGTGACCCGGGTATCGGATCGTCTTGTAGTTCATCGAACGGACTTTGCCGCGATAGGTTTCACCCAATGATCCGAGTCCGCCAGAGGTATTGAAGGCTTCGTAACTCGTACCGTCGATCTCGATTTCCTCCAGACCTTCCAGTGGCAGAACGTCGACTTCCTTGCCGTTACGCACGCTCTGGCACATGTTGCCGTATTCGTTGATCAGGCCGTCCGTCGACCAGGTCAGCGAGTATTTCAGGACGTTGTTGGGATGCTGTGGCAGCGCCCCGACCCGTAGTTTGACCGAACGTACCTCGTCGAAGTGCTTCATCAACTCGTTCGCCGCAATGCTGATAAATCCGGGCGCGAGACCACACTGCGGTACGAATACCGTGTCCGCGCCTTCAGCCAGCTTGCGAACGGCCGCCGTCACCGCGACGTCTTCGGTCAGGTCGAAGTAGTGCAGGCCTTCGTCTCGGGCTACCTTTGCGACGGCGGGGTTGCAGAAATAGGGCAGTCCGGAAATCACTGTCGACGGCTTGTGTTTGCGCACATGCGCGGTCAGCAACGCCTCGTTGCCGGCGTCGAAAGTATAGGCCCTGATCGTGGCCAGTCCGTGCGCCCGGACCACCTCGTCCGATGCCCCGTCTACGCTGTCAACCAGCTGGACGTTGTAATCGCCGCATTCGCCGAGCAGGCCGGAAATCAGCGCGCCAATTTTGCCGGCGCCCAGAACCAGGATGTCTTGCATGGAAACTCCAGTGAGGTTTCGATTGGACGTTGCAGATATGCACCGTGGCAGTGCAACGAAGGCGCGCATTGTGCCAATGTCGCGTAGACCTTTCCACCCGGTTTTCGCTATGTGGCGCTATCGCGAACGTGGCGGCCGGGCGGCGATGTGCGTTTTCGCGGTCTTTTTCAGAATGCGCGCGTAAATTCCTGATTGCATGAGAAACTTTTGCCAGTCCGGTTGCGCACATGGCATAGTCCGGGCCAATGAGATCTGCACGAATAACGGCGAAATCCAAGTGACCCGAACGGTAACCCCTTCCGACTGGCATCCTGCAGGCTGGCAGCGCCTTGTCGCCGCACAGCAGCCAAGCTATCCCGACGGGGCCGCACTCGACCGGGTGATCGCAGAACTGAGTCGCTTGCCACCGATCGTCACCTCGTGGGAAATCGACGCGTTGAAAAGCCATATCGCGCGCGCACAGCGAGGGGAGGCATTTGTGCTGCAAGGCGGCGATTGCGCCGAAAGTTTCTACGACTGCACTTCGGACAGCATTGTCGCCAAGTTGAAAATCCTGCTGCAGATGAGCCTGGTCATGCTGTACGGGCTGAAAAAACCGGTCATTCGTATCGGTCGAATGGCCGGGCAATACGCGAAGCCGAGATCCGCCGACCTCGAAACCCGCGACGGACTCACCTTGCCGAGCTTCCGCGGCGACCTCGTGAACCGGAATCCGTTCACTGCTGATGACCGCGTGCCGGATCCACAGCTTATCCTGCGCGGCTACGAGCGCGCCGCGCTGACCCTGAACTTCGTGCGATCGCTGATCGATGGCGGATTCGCTGACCTGCATCACCCGGAATATTGGGACCTCGAGTGGGTCGGCCATTCGAAGATGGCCGAGCAGTACCACGAAGTCGTCCGCTCCATTTCGAATTCGCTGGATTTCCTCGAATCCATTACCGGTCGTGCGCTGCACGATACGCAGCGCGCCGATATCTATGCAGCCCACGAAGGCCTGCACCTGTCCTATGAGCAGGCTCAGACCCGTTTCCTGGGGCGCCGCAAACTCTGGTACAACCTGACAACGCACTTTCCCTGGATCGGCATGCGTACAGCCAGCCTGGACGGTGCTCATGTCGAGTATTTCCGGGGCATTGCAAATCCAATGGGCATCAAAATCGGTGCCGGCATGACGGCGGACTGGATACAGAATCTCATTCGCATCCTGAATCCCGACAATGAGCCGGGCCGGCTGACGCTGATTCACCGATTCGGGGCGAAACAAATCGAAGACCACCTGCCGACCATAATCAGGGCGGTGCGCGAAACGGGCTCGCCGGTGCTTTGGGTCTGTGATCCAATGCACGGCAACACGGAAAGCACGGCCGACGGGACGAAGACGCGCCGCTTCGACAAAATCGTTGCCGAACTGGAGTCGGCCTTCAGGATTCACCAGGCGATGGGCAGCTACCTCGGTGGCGTGCACCTGGAGCTGACCGGCGAAAATGTAACCGAGTGCACCGGCGGTGCTCGCGGCCTTACCGACGCAGACCTGGTCAGGGCCTACAAATCACCGGTCGATCCGCGGCTTAATTACGAGCAGGCCATGGAAGTAGCGATGCGTATCGCCGGACTTCGTCAGAGCGTTTCCTGACTCCAATCTTTCAGTTTCTGCCAGGCCATTTCGTTGCTGATCGACGCGCTTTGGCCGGGAGCCAGAGAGTCCAGCGTCCAGGGCCCGATGCGGACCCGAATCAGGCGCAAGGTCGGTAAACCGACCGCGGCGGTCATGCGCCGTACCTGGCGGTTTCGTCCTTCGTCGATCGCCAGTTCGAGCCAGCTTGTCGGGATGTCGGCACGAAAGCGGATCGGTGGATCTCTCGGCCATAGAACGGACGGTTCATCGACGATCCGCGCCGTCAGTGCGGATGCCGGCCCGTCCTTCAGCTGAACGCCGCGGCACAGGCTGTCCAATTGCCGCGATGTGGCAAGCCCTTCCACCTGAACCCGATAGGTTTTCGCGAGCTTCGAACCGGGCTCGCTGATACGGGCCTGAAGCGCGCCGTCGTCCGTCAATAGCAACAGTCCCTCGCTATCCAGATCCAGGCGGCCCGCCGGATAGACGTCTTTTTCGCGGATATACGAAGCCAGCGTTTCGCGTCCGTTGTCATCTCGGAACTGGCTCAGTACGCGAAACGGCTTGTTGAGAAGAATCAGTGGCACGGGGCGGAGTATAGGACCTGTCGCGACAATGGCGCGTGCCGGCACACGGGACATTTGGGGATGGTTTCCACGGTAGCTGCGTTGTGCACGCGCAGCGCACGGTTTATGCTGCCGCGCTGCAGCAGACAGGTCCGGAGTTAAGGATACCTCTCGGTAAGACCTGTAACATTATGATTAATAAAGCCTAAGTTAGCCAAAGGAAACAAGACTACGATGGCCAGAACGCGAAGCGGCATCAGCCTCACAGGCAGCAGCGAATTAGATTATGGCGACATTCTGGGCGACGACGTTCTTGCCTTTGTCGCAGCGCTCGCCGGTCGGTTCGGCGAGCGGGTCGAGCAGCTGCTGGCCATGCGTGTCGAACGCCAGGCTGCTATCAGCGCTGGCGAAATGCCGGACTTCCTGAGCCAAACCCGCAAGATTCGCGAGGGTGACTGGAAGGTCGGTCCGATTCCTGACGACCTCAGGGACCGCCGGGTCGAGATTACCGGACCCACGGATCGCAAGATGATCATCAATGCGCTGAATTCCGGCGCGCGCGTCTTCATGGCGGATTGCGAAGACTCGATGACGCCGACCTGGCACAACGTTGTACAGGGCCAGATCAATCTACGCGATGCGGTAAACGGTGACATCTCGCTGGACAGCAACGGCAAGCACTACCGGTTGAACGAACAGACCGCGACACTGATCGTGCGTCCGCGTGGCTGGCATCTGCCGGAGAAGCACGTGCACCTGCACGGCAAGCCCATTCCGGGGGCCTTACTGGATTACGGCCTGTACCTCTTTCACAACGCGGAAACGTTGAAATCGCGGGGAACCGGTCCGTATTTCTACCTGCCCAAACTCGAATCTCACCTCGAAGCGAGGTTATGGAACGATGTGTTCCGTTTTTCCGAAGAACAGGGCGTCGTCGGCAGCAACGAAATCAAGGTAACTGTGCTGATCGAGACGATACTGGCAGCATTCGAAATCGACGAGATTCTATTCGAGCTTCGTGATTACATCGTCGGCCAGAATTGCGGGCGCTGGGACTACATCTTCAGCTTCATCAAGAAGTTCTGTGCCTACCCGGAATTTGTGTTGCCTGACCGGGTAGAGGTCGGCATGACAACTCACTTTCTGCGCTCTTACTCGCAGCTGGTCATCAAAACCTGTCACCGGCGCGGCGCACTGGCCATCGGCGGCATGGCAGCACAGATTCCGATCAAGGACGATGCTGAAGCCAATGAGCGTGCCATGGAGAAGGTAAGGGCGGACAAGTTGCGCGAGGTCCGCGACGGGCATGACGGCACCTGGGTCGCGCATCCGGGGCTGGTCCCGCTGGCGATGCAGATTTTCGACGAGCACATGCCGGCGCCGAACCAGCTCGAGCGCTTGCGCGACGATGTGCATATAACGGCAGCGGATTTGCTGCAGGTCGCCAAAGGCAAGATCACCGAGCAGGGATTTCGGGAAAACATCAACGTCGCCGTGCAATACATGGCGTCGTGGCTCGCCGGCAACGGCTGCGTACCCCTCAATAACCTGATGGAAGATGCGGCGACCGCCGAGATCTCGCGGGCGCAGATCTGGCAATGGGTACATCATGAAACCGGCGTGCTCGAAAGCGGCCGCAACATCAGCTATGGCTATTTCAAAGCGCTTTTGCGCGAGGAGATGGACCGGATACGCAAGTCCGTTGGCGGGGAAGCCTTCGATCGCGGGCAGTATCGCAAAGCGGCCCGATTGCTGGACGAGATCACGAAAGACGGGGACTTCGCGCAGTTTCTGACCAGCATCGCTTACGAGGAACTGGAGTAAGGCGATGAGGGTACGAATCGCTGTAGCGAACGTCGTCAATGAGTACAATGCAGCCCGTTTTCACGCACGGACCATGGCAGCCAATGCAATACGATCACATTAAGGAACCGGTGGATGGCGAGATCATCACCATCAACGGCGATCATTCCATCAACGTCCCGAGTTTCCCGATCATCCCCTATATCGAAGGCGATGGAATCGGCGTCGATGTCACGCCGGTCATGCTGGATGTCGTCAATGCCGCAGTGAAGAAAGCTTACGGGGAGAAACGCGCCATTCGCTGGATGCAGATCTTCGCCGGACAAAAAGCGTCGGACTTATACGGCAGCGACAATTATCTGCCGGATGAGACGCTGCATGCGCTGCAGAAATACGTCGTTTCGATCAAAGGCCCGCTGACGACGCCGATTGGCGGCGGAATCCGCTCGCTCAACGTCTCCATTCGCCAGACCATGGACCTGTATGCCTGTGTCCGGCCGATTCGCTATTTTCCCGGCGTGATCACGCCGATGAAGGATTCGAACCTGGTCGACATGACAGTCTTTCGCGAGAACACAGAAGACATTTACGCAGGCATCGAATACCCGACCGGCTCGCAGGAAGTACAAAAGCTGATCAACTTCCTGCAAAACGAACTGGGTGTGAAAGAGATTCGCTTTCCCTTGAGTTCGGGGATCGGCATCAAGCCGGTCTCCCGCGAAGGGTCGCAACGGCTTGTGCGCAAAGCGATCGAATATTGCATCAACCGTGACCTTTCGTCGGTGACCCTCGTGCACAAGGGCAACATCATGAAATTCACCGAGGGCGCGTTCTGCGAGTGGGGATACAAGCTCGCGCGCGAGGAATTCGGTGCAAGCGAGAAGGATGGGGGCCCGTGGCTCGGCTTCACGAACCCGCGAACCGGAAACGAAATCATCATCAAGGACGTTATCGCGGACAACTTCCTGCAGCAGATCCTGATGCGACCGGAGGAATATGACGTCATAGCAACGCTCAACCTGAATGGGGATTACATTTCGGATGCGCTCGCGGCGCAAGTCGGCGGCATCGGAATCGCGCCGGGCGGAAACATCGGAGAAGGTGTAGCAGTATTCGAGGCAACACATGGCACAGCGCCGGGATTTGCCGGCAAAGACCGCGTCAATCCAGGCTCGCTGATCCTGTCAGGCGAGATGATGTTGCGCTATATCGGCTGGCATGAGGCGGCGGACCTGATCATCAAGGGCGTCGCCAATACGATTGCCAACAAGGAACTGACATTCGATCTCGCGCGGCTGCGGGAAGCAATTCACCGTCCGATTCGCAAGGACCGTCCGCACGACAAATCGGAAGTCGAGCACGAACTCGAGGAGCTCATCCCCGGGGCTGTGCTGGTTGGCACGAAGGGATTCGGCGAAGCGATAATCCGGCACATGGATGACTGAAACGTTCGATAAAGCCTGCCGCCGGTGTTCGAGGTTGGCCGGGTTCCTCGACCGCATTGCGGACCAGCACCCTGACTACTACAACAAGCCGGTTCCTCCGTTTGGCGATGTGGCGGCGCGATTGCTGATTGTAGGCCTGGCACCGGGCATGCACGGCGCCAACCGGACGGGCAGGCCGTTTACCGGCGATCATGCCGGTATCCTGCTGTACCGGATGCTGCACGAATTCGGCTTCAGTTCAGGACCCGCGTCGCTGGCAGCAGATGACGGCCTGCAATTGAAAAACTGCCGCATCACCAACGCCGTAAAATGCCTGCCTCCGGACAACAAACCGGTCGGTTCGGAGATCAACAGCTGCAACACGTTCCTGGCGAACGAGTTGCGGCGGCTGCCGAAGGACGCGGTCGTTCTTGCCCTCGGTGGCATCGCGCATCGCGCCGTTATTCGTGCCGTGCACCTGCGGCAGGCCGATCACAAATTTGCGCATGCTGCCGTGCACGAACTTGGTGGCGACTTCGCGCTTCTCGATTCCTATCACTGCAGTCGTTACAACACGAACACCGGGCGGCTGACCGAAGAGATGTTTCGAGCCGTGTTCGCGAAAGCCAGCAAGCTGGCCGGGCAGTGAGCGATTGCAGGATTCACGATGTAGAATTCTGACAGGCTTTTCATGACGTTACCCGTGAACAAGACAGTCGAATTCGACGCCAAGACATTCCTCAGCGGCCTGACCTCCCGTCCGGGTACCTATCGTATGCTGAACGACAAGGGAAAAGTCGTGTACGTCGGGAAAGCTCTGAACCTGAAGAAACGCGTGTCCAGTTACTTCAGCAAGCAGCACGCCGATGTGAAAACGGCCGCCATGATGAGCGTTGTTTGCAGCATCGAGGTTACCGTCACCAATACGGAAGCCGAGGCGTTGCTGCTTGAATACAACCTCATCAAGCGCCACAAGCCGAGGTTCAATGTCATCCTGCGAGACGACAAGAGCTACCCGTACATCTATGTGTCCACCCGGCACCCGTTTCCCCGCCTCGAGTTTCATCGCGGGTCACGCAAGGCAAGCGGGCGCTATTTCGGGCCTTACCCCAGTACCAGCGCGGTACGCAAGACACTGACCGAACTGCAGAAGCTGTTCATGATCCGCCAGTGCCAGGACAGCTATTTTGCAAACAGAACACGGCCCTGCCTTCAATACCAGATTCAGCGTTGCACGGCACCGTGCGTCGGCCTGATCGACGAGAGTGGCTACGCCGAGGATATCGAAGCTGCGATACAGTTTCTCGAGGGCCGCAACCGCCACGTAATCGATACACTGGTCGAGAGAATGGAGCTCGCGTCGGCCAATCGCGAATACGAGCGGGCAGCACGCTTTCGTGACCAGATTTCCCGGATCAAGCAAATCGAAGCGGAGCAACACGTTTCAAACAGTGCTGCGAGCGACGTCGACGTGCTTGGCGTAGCCTCGGAACGCGGAATTCACTGCGTCACCGTACTTTTCATCCGCAAGGGAGCGATTCTGGGCAGCAGGGATCATTTTCCGAAAACCAGCGGCGAGTCGGGTCCCCGGCACATACTCGAAGGATTTCTGCCTCAGTACTACCTGGGGCGAGAGGCCCCATCCGAAATCGTTGTGCCGGTCGCCGTCGAAGACCGCCTGCTGCTCGAACAGGAGCTGTCGCAGCGATCCGCACACAAAGTTGAAATACGCGAGAAAGTACGCGGCGATCGGCTGCGTTGGTTGAAGCTCGCGCAGACAAATGCCGACCAGGGATTGCGTCTGAAACTCGCGAGTCGAACGAGCATTCGTGGACAATTTGAGGCACTCGGCGAGTTCCTGGAAACGGACGCGGTACCGAAAAGAATCGAGTGCTTTGATGTAAGCCATACCTCCGGGGAAGCCACTGTCGCGTCCTGCGTGGTCTTTAACCAGAGCGGCGCGCTGAAGTCGGACTACCGGAGATTCAATCTGAAACCCGAAAAAGGCGGGGACGACTACGGCGCGATGGGGGAAGCCATTCGACGACGCTACCTGAGGGTTGCAAAGGGTGAAGTTCCGACTCCGGACGTGCTGTTGATTGACGGCGGCAAGGGACAGCTGGCAGAAGCACAGACCGTGCTCGACGAATTGGCATTTGACTGGATCAAGGTGGTGGCCGTTGCCAAAGGCCGTACCCGCAAACCCGGCATGGAACAGCTTTTCTTGGCAGGTCAAAGCACGCCCTCTATACTGCCCGCGGACTCGCCGGCACTGCACCTGATCCAGCAGATTCGCGATGAGGCACATCGATTTGCGATTACGGGACACCGATCGCAGCGATCCCGGGCGCGAATGACATCAAGTCTGGAATCGATCAGCGGCCTTGGACCGAAAAAACGTCGTGAATTGCTTCGACAATTCGGTGGCCTGCAGGGAGTGAAGAGCGCCGGAATTGGCGATCTCGTCAAAGTCCGGGGCATCAGCCACTCGCTGGCCGAGAAGATCTACAACGAATTTCATGCGGACAGTGGTACCTGACCGCAGCAAGGGCATAGCAGTGAAACTGAACACGGCAAACATACTTACCCTGATCCGAATTGCGGCTATCCCGGTCGTTGTTATCTGTTTTTACAGTTCGCTGCCATACGCCAGGCCGATTGCGGGAATAGTTTTTGGTGTCGCCGCAATAACCGACCTGATCGACGGTTATGTTGCGCGACGATTCGGCCAGGTATCGCGATTCGGCGAATTCCTTGACCCTGTAGCCGACAAGCTGATGGTCGCAATTGTCATGGTGCTTCTCGTGCAACAGGACCCGGACTGGTACGTCGACATCATTGCAATCATCATCATCGGGCGGGAAATAACCGTCTCGGCGCTCCGCGAATGGATGGCGACCATAGGCGAACGTGCAAACGTTGCGGTTTCGTGGGGCGGAAAGATCAAGACCACGCTGCAGATGTTTGGCATTGCTTTCATGGTCTACGAAGAGCCGCTTTTCGGAATCGACATCTATCCTGTCGGCTTCCTGCTCCTGCTCGCCGCGGTCGGCATGACGATCTGGTCGATGTTCATCTACCTGCGGGCGGCCTGGCCTGCCATGCAGCATGACGGTTGACGCAATAAAAGCATATTCCGTTACCAACAGGCCCCGATCGGCGCTGATGAGCGCAGGCGAATGCTGACAGACTACTGGTACATAGCGTGTCCGACCGGCCGGCTGCGGGGTAAGCCGATAGTCGTCAACTTGCTGTCGCGTAATATCGTCCTGTTCCGTGACGCCGATGGTTTGCCGGTGGCACTCGAGAATCGTTGTGCACATCGCGGCATGCCGCTGGCTGACGGCAAAGTCGTCGGCGGAAGATTGCAATGCTCCTATCATGGATGGTGCTACGACCGTACTGGTTGCGTGGTCCACGTTCCCTCGCAATCGTTTTCAGACGGATGTCGCAATGAAAGCGCGATCAGAAGGTATCGCTGTTGCGAGCAGGACGGCTATATCTGGGTATGTCCTGGAGTCGAGCCGCGGCAGGAAACGCCACAAAAGTTTCCTTTTCTTGGTGAGCACGGCTGGACAAGCTTCCGCTTGTATAATCGTTTCGAAGCTCCCGTCGAGTCCTGCCTGGAGAATTTCCTCGACTGCCCGCACGCTACCTTTGTCCATCGCAGTTGGTTTCGCAGCCCGACTGACCGCGAAGTGCGTTGCCGGGTAAGTGCGCTGGAAGATGGAGCCGTAGCCGAATATTTCGACGAACCGCGCGAGAGGAGCCTGGTCTGGTCACTGCTTTCACCGCAACAGGGCGGCATGCAGCACAGCGACCGTTTCATTGCGCCGGCTATGTCGCGAGTCGATTATGTTTTCTCGGAAGACAGGCACTACACGATCACGTCCAGCTGCACGCCGGTGAACGATGTCCTGACTGACGTATATACCGTAGTTACATTTCGTTACCGGAAGATCGGCGCATTGCTGCGCCTGGTCTTCGAACCGCTGTCCAGAAAGATCATTGCCCAGGATGTTCGCACACTGCGAAAGCAGCAGCGGAATCTTGCGAAATACGAGCGCAGTGAATTTCGCATTATCGAGCAGGACGTTCTGCTGCCACACATCCGTCGCTGGAGGAATGCGCTCTCCGAAGGCAGGGTTCCCGCCGTCCGCACCGAGCCTTACGATGTTCGCATCGTTATCTGAAGGCGGCCTCAAGAAAGCGTTTGCGCTGGTGGTGGCAGCGCTTGTTCTTCTGGCGGCCATTTTTTACAGACTGCAGAATTCGGGCATTCTCCCCGGTGGTGAAATAGCGCTGGTCAAGCTGGCCTGGCTCGCGTGTACGGTATATTTCTGGTACTTGATGCCACTCCTGCTCCTGCTCGACCGGCGCATGCCGCCGGCGGCGCGGCTCGCATGCAAGGTCCTGCTGACGAATATGCTGCTGCGAGCTATTGCCGAACTGTATCTGATGTACGTATCGCAGAGCTGGCACCCGTGGATGGGAATCGCGCACGATATGTTCTCGCTGGGACTCATGCTGTGGTTTCTGAGTGCTGCCTTTCGTGCCGACAACAGGCCTTACAGCGATTTCCTGCTGGTTGCCAGTCTGATCTACGTTCCGGAGGGGCTTTTTGCGCTGTACATGCTGAAGCACGCGAGTGTGGCCGGAGCTACTGTCTATTTCGTTCCCGATTCCGCCGATCACCAATCGATTCTGCTTGCGACCGCGATCTGCGTCGGATTGCTGATTGTGTATGTGCTGGTTTTCGCGAGGCGCTGGCTGCATGTCTAAGTTGGCCGCCGAATACCATTCAGTGCCATCACTGGACGCCGCGACGCGCAATAGAATGTTCGCATTGTTCAACAGGTATTACGATGCAGTTGATGCGGCGCAATTCGAACAGGACCTGAACGGCAAGTCGATTGCCATTCTGCTTTGGGATGCGCAGCAGGAACTGCAGGGGTTTTCGACGATTGAAGTTTGCCGGGTAGATGAGACAAGCCCCGAATGCATGTTGCTCTATTCCGGTGACACGATTATCAGTCACGAACACTGGGGCGAACAGAGGCTGGCCTACGCCTGGTGTTATTTTGCCGGGCAGATAAAGAAACAGCGTCCTGAAACGCCTTTGTACTGGTTCCTGATAGTGAAGGGACACCGAACGTATCGATACCTTCCGGCATTCACAAGGCGCTTTTTTCCACGCCACCGCGAAGCGACACCAGCCGAACTGCAGAACATTGTCGATATCGTCGCGTTGAAGAAATTCGGCAGAGCCTACAATCCGGCGACTGGCGTGTTGCACTTTGACAAGCCGCGCGGACATCTGCGGCAGGAGTGGTCCGAGCTCGGTGAAGAGATCGTACGAAAACCGGATGTCCAATACTTTCTGAAAAGGAATCCGGGTTATGTGTCCGGTGACGAACTGGTTTGTATTACCGAGCTCTGTGATGACAACATGCGCTTCATTTCGCGTACTGCATTTCTGGAGGGTCTGAATTCTTGTCGGGATGGGCTGATATTCGACGTGGCCTCGCTGGCAAGCGCCGGCAGCTGACAGCGCTTCTGCGGCAGCCCGAAAGGGCTCAGCAGCAGTTGTTGACTGAGATATTGCGGCGCAACCGGCGTTCCGAGTTCGGTCGTCGCTACGGCTTCGCCAGCATCGATGGGGTTTCCGCTTATGCAAGTCGGATACCGATCCAGACCTTCGAGGATCTGCGCGAAGACATCGGGCGAATGATGAACGGTACGGGCAACGTGCTTTGCGCGGACGAGGTCCTGCTTTTCGAGGAGACCGGCGGATCGACCGGGGGCCAGAAGTACATTCCCATTACCGCGCACTCGATCGAGTGCCTTCGCGAGGCGATACTGCCCTGGCTGGACGATCTGCTCAATGCTCGGCCCGGAATAATGCAGGGCCGGGCGTACTGGGCAATCAGTCCGGCCGTTCGTCCGCGAAGCCATACGAAGGGCGGCGTGCCCATCGGCATCGATAACGATGCTGTATGGTTCGGCGCGGAACTGGCGGAAGCCATCGGCAGCACGCTGGCTGTACCGCCGGAGGTTGCAAAACACGATTCGTTCAAGGCCTGGCAAAGGCAAACGCTTGTTTCGCTACTGGCTTGCAGGGACCTGAGTTTCGTATCGGTCTGGAGTCCTACCTTTTTTTTGCAGCTGCTCGAAGCGGTTCGCAAAGACGCAACAAGCCTGGCCGATGAAATTGAGGCTGTGCAACCGGAGGCTGCTTCTGTCCTTGCCGGGTTCCATGCGCGCAACCGTTTCGACTGGCAGGCACTCTGGCCCGCCCTGGACACGATCAGTTGCTGGAGCTCGGCGTCGAGTCGCCGTTACGCCGAAACACTCAAAGAATCCTTTCCTCGAAGCCACCTGCAGGGAAAAGGTCTGCTTGCAACGGAAGGCGCAATTACATTGCCGCTGGAAGATGCCTGCGCTCCGGTATTGGCCATCAACAGCGCTTATTTCGAGTTCCTGAACGACGAGGGGAACCTGGTGGCCCTGGCGGACCTGCAGGACGAAGCGAGCTATACGGTCATCATGACCACGGCAGGAGGGCTTTATCGATACCGGTTGGGAGACCGGGTTCGGCTTGCCGGGTGGTACGAAGCATCGCCGTGCTTCGAGTACCTGGGCCGGGAGGGCGTCGCATCAGACCTCTGCGGGGAAAAACTGACGGAGGAATTCGTGCGCACGGCAATTGCTGCGATACCGGGAGACGCCCTGCTGGTTCCCGTTGCAGATCAACCGGGCTACTTGCTGTTGCTTGACTCGGCAGCCGTGTCGGCGGACGAGCAGGAGCGCTTTGCCGCTCTGGCGGATGAAAGCCTCATGCGCAATCCGCAATACCGGCACGCACGGCAACTGGAGCAATTGCCGATGTTGCAGCCGCGCCGGGTTTCATCTCTGCTGGACACCTACCAGAGCATCTGTCTCGAATGCGGTCAGCGGCTGGGCGACATCAAGCCGGTGACGCTGGCAGGAAGGCACTGGTCCGAGACTTACCTGCGCATTGCCGGGACCTGAAAAAGTGCCAATGCGCTACGCCATCGAACTTGCGGGGCCCGAAGACGATGCCGAGTTGCGAAGACGCATGGCAGAGGACCGCATGCGCGGCTACATCAGCCTGAGTTTCCGCCGCGAGCCGAGTTACTTCCTCGGTTGCAGGGTGCAGGGGGAGGGGTCAAGGGTCATCAAATGCACAGACTCGAGATCCGGCAAGATCGTCGGTCTGGGTGCGCGTCACGGACAGCGACTGTTTCTCAACGGTGAGGAAACAATCGTCGGATACCTGTCGGATCTGCGAGCCGACATCGACGTTCGGCGTCGCACATTGCTGGCCCGTGGCTACGCGTTCCTTCGCAAACTGCACGATGCCGAGCCACTTCCCCTGTATTACTCCGTCATTCTGCAAGGCAACGACGAAGCGGTGCGCGCACTGAGCGGTGCGCGCGCAGGGCTCCCGATCTACGAGGCGCGCGGCAGGATTCTGACCCCCGCGATTCATCTTGACCGGAGGCTAGCGGAACTGGATTGCGCCGGAGTATCGATTCGCCAGGCAAACGCCGAAATCATGCCGGACGTATTCGGTTTCTTGCGACGCGAGCTGGCTCGCAAGCAGCTCGCACCCGCCTACCGCGAGTCGGATCTCGGCAGCGGTCGACTCCTTGGACTTTCCCCGATCGATTTCTATGTCGCCACTCAGGGAAAAACCATCGTCGGCTGTGTCGCAGCGTGGGATCAATCGGCTTTCCGCCAGACGCATGTCGAAGAGTATTCGGCAAGTCTGCGCGCCGCCCGACCATTTTATAACCTCGCTGCACGATTTACGTCTGTGCATGAACTGCCGCCGGTCGGAGGGCAGATTCGATTCCTGTATCTCGGGATGATCGCCGTCACGAACGACAGTCGAGAGGTTTTTGCGAGCCTCCTGCGCAGCATTTATCGGGACAGGCGAGCCGGAGAAAACCACTTCATGATTGCCGGCCTGCATGAAGACGATCCACTGTGCCCGGTATTGCATGACTATCGTCGAATTGACGCAGGCGGCACCTTGTTTCTGATCTACTATCCCGAACAACGAGACACAATTTCAGCAATCGACAAACGAGTTCCTTACATAGAAATGGCTGCAGTATGAATCTGCAAGATCTGAGATCACTGGACGGTTTTCCTGTGAAAGGTGATCCGCGATTGCCGGTGCTGCTGCTGCTCATCAGTTACCTGGTGCTGGGAATCACTTTGCTCGGGTTTAACCGGAGCCCGACCCAGATATTGCTCGTGATTCTGGCCACTTGCCTGCTGGATGTCTTTTTTCACCGTGCATTCAAGGGGCGCTGGCTCATTCCGTTGAGCGCGGCTATAAGCGGCTCCTCGCTGGCCATCCTGGTGAATTACTCCCACGGCCTTTGGTTGCCGCTGATTCCAGTGTTTTTTGCGATTGCATCGAAGTACGTATTCACAGTTAACGGCCGGCATGTATACAACCCGTCTCTTTTCGGGCTGGTCGTGGCGATATGGCTGGGTGGCGAAATGATCAGCCCCGCGCCGGCCTATCAATGGGGCGGCTATCCGGCCGTCGCCGTCTTTATCGTTACCGCCGCGCTGCTGCTGTTTGTTCTGAAGATCCGGCGCAGCGCGCTGATAGCCTCGTTTCTGCTTTTCTACACTTTGAATCTCGCGCTTCGCGCGTGGCTCACCCGTTATCACGTTCCGCCGGAGACCTTGTTCTTCGGCACGCTGACATCGCCGGCTTTCTATCTTTTTGCGTTCTTCATGATCACGGATCCGGCGACGTCTCCCAAGACGCCGCGGGCGCAAGTCGCCATGTCATTCGCTATCTGTGTTATCGACCTGATGTTTCAGCAGTACGGCAGTTTCGCCGCTTTGTTCAAAGCGGCGTTCGTCGTCTATTCGCTGATGTTTGCGTGGCAGTCGCTGGCCGCGTACCGAGAAAATCCCGGCATGTTGAAATCGCGACTGCTGCCGGCCGTCCGCAACGCAGTCATTATTTCGGCGATTGCAATTACGGCACATTTCGCGCACGAATCGACGCGCAGCCTGGTCCCTGGTGGAGACACCGGATTTCGCTTTGTCCGGATCGATACAGAGGCAAGCGGGCTGGACGCCGCGCCGGGCGACATCCTGCAACAGGTGGATCCGCGGCTCGCGCACGTTGCCAAATGGCTGCTCTCCGTCGGCGACGCCGTTGCAGTCGCCGACGTTGACAACGACGGGCTGCTGGACGTCTTCCTCACCTACCCGCTGAAGGAGCAGAGCAAGCGAGCCGCGCTTTTTCTGAACAACGGCAATTTGACGTTCCGGCGACATGCTATGCCATCGCTCGATGAGTTCACGAGCGACCCTGCGAGCCATGGCCTGCCCTCCGGCGCGTTGTTCCTCGACTACGACAACGACGGCGACCAGGACCTGTTCCTGCAAGCCGGCTACGGCAACAGCCGTCTGCTTCAGAACCGGGTGGCAGAAGACGGCCAGCTGCTATTTGTCGATACCGGTGACACGAGCGGAATACGTCCGTATACGGTCAGCCTGGCCGCCAACGCCATCGATGTAAATCGGGATGGCCTGCTGGATATCCTGGTTGGCAATTCGCTTGATCCGTTCCTGGCGGAATACGAGCAGGAAACGCGACTGAACGTCTTCCGCTTACCGGCACCGCAATACGAGGGGGACCGGCGCATGTTCAATATCATGCACCGAACCTGGCACGATGCCGCGAACGGTGGCGAAAACCGGCTGTACCTGAACCGAGGCACTGCCTTCGAACTGGCAGACAACGATGACTGGGGACTGGAAGGCAAGCGCTGGACTATCGCGATCGGTGCATCGGATCTAAACGATGACGGCTATACCGACCTGTACCTCGCGAACGACTTCGGGCCGGACCAACTGTATCTGAACGAGGGTGGCCGGCGTTTCGCCGAAGTGCGCGGGCACCTCGTCGGTCAGCCTGGCCGTGACACATATAAGGGAATGAACGCGTCGATCGCCGATGTTGACGGCAACGGTTACCCGGACATCTACGTATCGAACGTGCATCACGTGCTGCAACCCGAAGGGAGCCTCTTGTGGCTCAACGACGGCACCCTCGGTACGCGCGGCGCCGATGCGCTGCGGGATCGTGCGACATCGCTCAATGCTTTGAACGAACATCGATTCGGCTGGGGAGGGGCCGTCGGCGACCTCGACCGCGACGGTCGTATCGATATCCTGCAGGCCAACGGCATGGTCGACGACAGCTACGACGAGCAGTACGAGGGATGCCCCGACTATTGGTACTGGAACGACAAGATAGCGCTGACGGCGCCAAGCGTTCACGGATTCGCCGATCGCTGGGCGGACCTGCGTGGACGTTGTATTTTTCCGAATGAACTCAATCGCGTCTACCTGAATCGCGGCAGCAACTTCGTCGATGTGGCAGCCGATGTGGGCTGGGACGAGGGCGGTGTGTCGCGCGGCATCGCGCTTGCCGATTTTGACAATGACGGCGACCTCGATGCGCTGGTGACACATCAGTTCGAAGCGGCATCGCTGTTTCGCAACGACAGTGAAAACAGGACCTGGCTGGGACTCGATCTGCAGGGAAATGCCAGGGAATGCAACCGGGATGCCGTCGGTACCCGGGCCTGGCTCCGGTTTCCGAAGGAAAGCGGTATGTCGAATCAGTATCGGGAAGTAACGTCGGCAAATGGTTTTTCGGCGCAGGGCGACAGCCGCCTGCTGTTCGGCCTGGGCAGCTACACCGGGCCAATGGAAATCGAAGTGGCCTGGTGCGGCATGCAACGGGCGCGTTTTCCCGACCTGGCCATGAACCGGTATCACAAACTGACGCAAGACTGATGCCTGCATGCTTCTACACGGCATATTCCTCGCTACCGGCAGGGAACACCCGGCCATTGTCCTTGACAGACCCGGTTGACCGGCTACAATCTGCGCCCTTCCGCGGGAATAGGCTGACAGAACAGGCATTTGAGCCAGGCCAATATTCATACGGTAAATCAACACTCTGCGGGTGTAGCTCAGTTGGTAGAGCGGTACCTTGCCAAGGTACAGGTCGACGGTTCGAGCCCGTTCACCCGCTCCAGAAATAAAAGGCCCCGCGATGCGGGGCTTTTTTTTTTGGAATTGCGATAACTGCGAAAGCGAGTTCCTGCAATGGACTCTCGCGGTTTCCGCGGGTCCGCGTTCGATTGACGGAATTCGACAGATTATTGTCAACGGACGTGAATCAGTTCTCCCAAACATCGACCGGCGGCAACCGGGACAATACGCTGCAGCGATCGATTAACAGCATGATTTTGAAATTGATTCCGCTCCGGAGGTCGGTATACTGCAGCGCCTGCCAGATAGGGTAGTATGGCGAATTTGCCGGAATCCCTGTTGGTAAGTGCCCCCGGCTAGGTGGCAGAGTGGTTATGCAGCGGCCTGCAAAGCCGTGGACGCCGGTTCGATTCCGACCCTAGCCTCCATTTACCTCCGCAAGCCCGGGTGGCGGAACTGGTAGACGCTACGGACTTAAAATCCGTTTCGCGAAAGCGAGTGTGGGTTCGATTCCCGCCCCGGGCACCAACAAGAATTTATGATGATGAGAATATTCACGCAGACAGTCCTGTTATGGCTTGCCGGTGTTGCAGGTTCGGCACTTGCGCAATCCGACGATACCACCGAGCGGCTCATAGCTTGTGCCAGAATCGAAGAGTCTGCCGCACGCGCGGCCTGCTATGAGGCGCTGGGCCAGGAAGTGCTTGACGCCGGCCGCGACAAGACGGTCTCGCCGGCCAAACAGCCCGGAAACACCAGCCCGAAAGCTGAAACGGCGAAGGAGATGTCAGTCGCCGCTGCTTCGACCGCAGCCGCGACCGGCGAAACATCTGCTCCGACAAACGTTCCTTTCAAAGGCGACGAACGGCCGACCGAGGAATTCCGCGTCGCCGTGAGCTCCTGTGAGCAGAACAGGAACAGCGAGTTCTATTTTTTTCTCGAGAACGGGGAAATCTGGAAACAGACCGGCGGCAAGCGCGTCAAGACAAGCGAGTGCGTCTTTGAAGCAACGCTACGCAAGGACGTATTCGGCTACAAGATGACCATCGATGGTGAAAAGAGTGGCATCAGAGTCAAGCGCGTTCAGTAGCGCCGGTCTTCGGCCGTCGAATAGAGGTCAATAAACTCCGGGCTGCGCTTGGCCACGCCGTAACAATCAGCTCCTCACCAGGACAGTTCCATGGCGAAGTTGTATTTTTATTATTCATCGATGAATGCGGGCAAATCGACGTCGCTTCTTCAGTCCAGCTATAACTACAAGGAGCGTGGCATGAACACGCTGATCCTTGCACCTGCCATCGACAATCGATACGGAGTCGGAAGGGTAACTTCGAGGATCGGGCTGGAAGCAGAGGCGACCACCTTCAATCGCGCCGACGACTTGTTCGAGATCGTCGAGACCTGTCTCAAGGAAGACCCTTTGCATTGCGTCATGATCGACGAGGCACAGTTCCTCACCAAGCTTCAGGTATTCCAACTTGGCGAGGTCGCCGACCGACTCGGTATTCCCGTGCTTGCTTACGGGCTGAGAACCGATTTCCGCGGTGAGCCTTTCGAAGGTAGCCGCTATCTTCTCGCGTGGAGCGACGTGCTGAGCGAGTTGAAGGCCATCTGCCATTGCGGATCGAAAGCCACCATGGTCATCCGCCTGGACCAGGACGGCATCGCAATTACCGAAGGCTCGCAGGTTGAGATCGGCGGCAACACTCGCTACGTTTCGATGTGCCGCCGGCATTTCAAGGAGAATTTCCTGCGCGGGTCGGTGCGCAAGCAGGACTCGACCGCTACAGGCTGATTCGGCGCTGCTTTCAGCTGGAAGCGGAATCGGCCTCCGCCGAGTCGCCTTCACAGGCAGGCAGCGATACGGTGTTCTCCCGGGCGAGCAATCTGCGAATGTCCTGCAGGCTCTTCATTATGACGGTGTCGGCAAATCCGTCACCGTCTATCGCACTGCTGTCCGCTGCGGCCGGATCGACGAACTTGACCGCGTGCTGGCCGAGCGAGATGACGTCGTCATGCTGCATGACGTGATTCGAGACGCGACGGGAATTCACGTAGGTTCCGTTCGTGCTGTTGAGGTCCATCAGGAAGGTCGCCTTGCCGTGACGGACCAACAGGGCGTGGTGCCTGCTGACGTACTTGCTGTTGACGCACAGATCATTGTGTTCCGAACGCCCTATCAACAAGCGCGGCCGTTCCATGGACAGTTCTTTTAGTGTCTTGCCACTGCGGGTCAATATCAGGCGTGGCGGGCCTGCGTAGGCTGCCGCAGTGGCATCGCCGCCTGTCGCCGGAGACGGTGCGGTCCGCAATGCCGGCAACAAAGGACGTTCGAGGTGACCAATATTGAGAGGGCATTGGTCTGCCTTGGCAATGGCAAGGAGCACAAGCCGGTCGATGATGCCGGGCCAGCCGCCCGAGTACTCGTGGATCCGGCGGCATACGTCATCCGGGACTATGGCTCCGGGATCGAAACAACCGCCGGCACGGAGCTTGGTGCCCAGGTAGTGCCGGGTGTCCTCCTCGGACAACGGCTCGAGAAAGAAGCTGCCCGTCAGGCGGCTGCCGACACCGTCCATGGCCGGTGCATTGACAATCGGTTCGATCGAACGGTCACTGACCAATATCATTATCAGTGCGTACCGGTTCTTCAGGCGGAACTGCGCCAGTTCGCACAACATCCTGAGCGCACTCGGGTTCATCGCGTGCGTATTCTCTACGATGAGGACCGGCGGGCGACTGGTCGCTGTCTGTTGCAGCGCGAAAACGCGCAACATATTGATCAGCTCATTGGCCGAGTTGAACTGCAATTCATAGCCGAACTGGCTCAATACGCTATTCAGGAAGGACGTGGTATTCAGCCCGGCGCCGTCGACCAATGCCACCGCTGTATCGTCATCCAGGTACTCGACGAATTCACGGATGATCGTTGATTTTCCGGACAGCCGGGGCCCCTGGAACAGCCCGAGGCCCTGCGCATGCGCGGCCGTTTCGCGCAGGAATCGCAGGGCGTTTTTTTGAGCCGCACAATCGACGTATACCAGCGGTTTCCCGTGGGTACGGAAGGGTTGTTCCTGCAATCCGGCGGCGGCAAGTTCCATTTTCTTGAACTCTGATTTAGTCCCGGTTTTTCATTCTGATAGAGTTACTTTCTTTTGTGCTTTCTGATCTTTCTTGTAACCGGGCGAATTAGTCTACGGACATGAGCAATGCGCTGCAAACGCGTTGCGCGTGTGTTGTTTGCTATCAACGTGCCAGCGTGAGAATCAAATTATTAACATTAACTATGAACGTTAATACAATGTTTATTAAGCGAATTTATGGCTCCACTCTTCCGCAACGGCGCTGTCGCCGATGCCAGACAGTCTGAGTTAAGACCTTGACTGGGTTGCTTTCTGCAGATCGGCTTCGCCTCTATCGTGGCGATCGCTGTCTCATCCGGGATCTCTCGTTTGCGCTAAATCCCGGCGAATTGCTGCTGGTGGAAGGGGCCAACGGAAGCGGCAAAACGAGCCTGTTGCGCGCCATCGCGGGATTGCTTCCGCTCGACCAGGGGGAAATCCACTGGCGGGGTAAGGCAACCCGGTTGCATCGTCAGGAACTGTCTGCCGAGATGTCATGGCTGGCACATCGCCTGGGGATGAAGTACGACCTGACGCTGGTCGAAAACCTGCGATTCGAAGCCAGGCTGCGTGGCGCTAAATGGCACGATCAGGAATCGCTTCTTCGGCGGCTGGGAATCGACCGCCTTACGCGGCTGCCGCTGCGCGCATTGTCTGCCGGACAGCAGCGCAGGGTCGCATTGGCGCGCCTGATTCTGTCGGCGTCCGGTCTTTGGCTGATGGATGAGCCGTTTACCAACCTGGACGTCGCCGGTCATGACCTGGTACTCGAACTGGTCCGCGAGCACCTGAGAGATGGCGGCCTGTGTGTCGTAGCATCGCACCAATCCTTCGATATCGGTGCGCCAACGCGACGGGTGACGCTGCAATGACGCCTGCAGAGCACGATGGTAGCGACTTGCTTGCCGGTTTTTCGGCGATCGTTCGCCGAGATCTGCTGCTGGCATGGAAACGCCCTGGCGATGCTCTCAATCCGCTGGTGTTCTATGCCATGGTCAGTACGCTTTTCCCGCTCGCCACCGGCCCAAGCCAGCAACAGCTCTTGCTTAACGGGCCCGGTGTACTCTGGGTTGCAGCGCTTCTGGCAACCTTGCTGGCCTTGAACGGGCTGTTCGTATCGGATTACGAAGACGGCAGTCTCGATCAGCTGATCCTGAGCCCGCAGCCTTTACCGCTGCTGGTGCTCGGCAAGTCCGTCGCACACTGGTTGACAACGGGGCTGCCTCTCGTGCTGGTTTCACCGGTAATAGCCATGACCTTCAGCCTGCCCACGGAAATCACCGGCATCCTGTTGTTGACGCTGACACTCGGTACCATCAGCCTGAGCCTGCTGGGCTCCATAGGCGCGGCATTGACGGTCGGACTGAATCGCGGTAATGCATTGCTGAGCCTGCTGATCCTGCCGCTGGCCATGCCGGTTTTGATTTTCGGTGCGCGAACGGTCTCGCTGGCCGTCGCCGGCGACGCGACATCGTCGGGCGTGTACTTTCTTGCCGGCTATTGCATGCTCAACCTGTCGCTCGCACCATTCGCTACAGCGGCTGCCCTTAAAATCAGTAACGAGTAAGAAAAGAAACCATGTGGACGTTTTTTCACAAGCTGGCCTCACCGCCACACTTCTATCGCATTGCACCGGCATTTATCCGCGTTTTTGCCGTTACCGGCCTGGTCCTGATCGGCTGGGGCAGCTGGGGCGGCCTGTTCGAGGCGCCGATCGACTACCAGCAAAAGGATGCTTTTCGCATCATTTACGTTCACGTGCCGACGGCTTACCTGTCGATGATGGCCTATTCGATCATGGCCGTGTCGGCGACCATAGGGCTGATCTGGCGCATGAAGCTGGCACATGCGGTCGCCGCCGGCGCAGCGCCGCTCGGAGCCTGGTTCACTTTCCTGGCGCTCGCCACCGGCTCTATCTGGGGTCGGCCGATGTGGGGAACCTGGTGGGAGTGGGGCGATCCAAGGCTGACATCGCAACTTTTAATGTTATTTCTGTATTTCGGCTACATGGCACTGCGTTCCGCCATAGATGATCCGCTGAAGGCCGACAAGGCCAGCGCGGTACTGGCCCTCGTAGGAGCAGTCAATATCCCGATTATTCATTACTCCGTGTACTGGTGGACCTCCCTGCACCAGGGGCAGACGGTCATGGAAGGAAAAATGCCGCCCGAAATGCTGAATCCTTTGCTGATCAACATCCTCGGATTTACGCTGGTTTTCGGTGCGTTGCTGCTGTACCGCGTGCGCAGCGAGGTCCTGTACCGGGAACGGCGCTCCCGCTGGGTTCGTGAACTGGTGCTCGGCGGGGAGATGCGGTGATGAGCGAGGCTCTGAGTATGGGGGGTTACGGACCCTACGTATGGAGTTGCATTGGCTTAACACTGATAGTGCTGGCCGTTTGTGCGATTTCGGCGCGTCGGCGCCAGCACAGGATTTTCAACGACATTCGCACCCAACTGAAAGCGATGGAGCAGAGCAGATGAAACCACGACAGCAGAGAATGCTGGCGGTCGGGTTGGCCGTAGCGGGCCTGGCGATTGCCGCAGCACTGACGCTGAGAGCATTCCAGGACAACATGATGTTCTACATCGAGATATCGGAAGTCGCCAAGGGCAACGTCCCGGACGATCGCAATTTTCGCGTTGGCGGTCTCGTGATGGAGAACAGCGTGCGCCGGGATCCCGGCGAACTCGAGATGGAGTTCACGCTGACCGACACCGAATCGGATCTCGTCGTCGCCTACAGCGGGGTTCTCCCCGATCTGTTTCGCGAGGGACAGGGTGTGATTGCACATGGCCGCCTGGGCGATGACGGACGATTTATGGCAGACACCGTGCTGGCGAAGCACGACGAGAACTACATGCCGCCGGAGGTTGCCGATACGCTGGCGAAGCACGCAGCCGCGAAAGCCGCCGAGGCGGCGGCCGAATCCGAGGGGGCCACGCAGTGATTCCAGAGATCGGACATTTTGCATTGATCCTCGCCCTGTCACTGGCCATTTGCCAGGGCGTTTTGCCGCTGGTTGGGGCGCATCGAAACGACGCCGCGATGATGGCTGTGGCGCGACCGGCTGCCGTCGGTCAGCTGTTTTTTGTCGGCATCGCCTTCGCCAGTCTCGCCTGGTCCTTCCTGCAAAGTGATTTCTCGGTCCTGTACGTTGCCAATCACTCGCAGCTCGCACTGCCCAACATTTACAAATTTTCTGCCGTCTGGGGCGCCCACGAGGGTTCGTTGCTACTTTGGATCCTGATTCTTGCGGTCTGGACCGTCGCAGTAGGGCGTTATAGCGATGAGCTGCCGGACGCGTTCTCGGCGAGGGTCATCGGCGTGCTCGGTTTGCTGAGCTGCGGCTTTCTGTTGTTCACTCTGCTCACTTCAAATCCCTTCGAAAGACTGTTTCCCGCGCCTGTGGACGGCGGCGACCTCAATCCGCTGCTGCAGGATCCCGGACTCGCCATTCATCCGCCGATCCTGTACGTCGGCTATGTTGGATTCTCGGTCGCGTTTGCATTCGCCATTGCGGCCATGCTCAGCGGCCAGCTCGATCAGAGCTGGGCGCGATGGACCCGGCCATGGACGACCTTTGCCTGGCTGTTCCTGACTGTAGGCATCGCGCTCGGCAGCTGGTGGGCCTACTACGAGCTCGGCTGGGGCGGCTGGTGGTTCTGGGATCCGGTCGAGAACGCCTCGTTCATGCCATGGCTGGTCGGCACGGCGTTGATCCATTCGCTCGCCGTTACCGAAAAGCGCGGGCTTTTCAAGAGCTGGACGCTGCTGCTGGCCATCTCGGCGTTTTCGCTGAGCCTGCTAGGAACTTTCCTGGTGCGCTCGGGCATCCTGATTTCGGTGCATGCTTTTGCCACCGACCCGACCCGCGGCCGCTTTATTCTGGCTTTCCTCGCAATCGTCATCCTTGGCGCGCTGATCCTGTACGCATGGCGTGCGCCGAAACTCGATTCGGCGGCCGGCTTCCGACCGCTGTCGCGAGAGACTTTCCTGTTGCTGAATAACGTGCTGCTGGTGATCGCGGCAACGCTGATTCTTTTCGGAACGCTGGCGCCATTGCTGGTCGAGGTATTCGAGGCCGGCAAGATATCCGTTGGACCGCCGTGGTTCGAAATTGCCTTTGCCATTCCAATGCTGCCGTTGATCCTGCTGGTCGGCCTGGGTATGCAAACCGCTTGGCGGCTGCAGCCGTGGAACGCACTCGCAAAGCAGGTGCGGATTCCGGCCATCATCGCACTGGTCGTTGGAGGACTGATTCCGGTCCTGTTGTATGGCCGCTTCGGCCTTTTGGTCACTGTCGGCAGTATCGCCGCGGTCTGGATTATCGCCGTCTCGCTTTTGCAGCCCATTCGTTCGCTGCGCCGCGCGCCGGGCACGCCCGCTATAACGCGCGCAGTCCTTGGCATGTCCGTCGCACACCTCGGGCTTGGCCTGTTCGTCCTCGGCGTAACCATAGTATCGGCCTATACCGTCGAAGAAGACCGCCGTCTGGTGCCGGGCGATTCCATTGAGGTGGCCGGTTACCAGTTCGAGCTGCGCGGCCTGCGCCAGGTCGATGGGCCGAATTACCGGGCGCTCGAGGGTGAAGTGGATGTCCACCGGAACGGCGAATTCGTGACCCAATTGCGACCGCAAAAACGGACTTACCTTGTGCAGCAAAGTCCGATGACCGAGGCAGGCATCGACGCCGGCTGGAATCGCGATCTGTTCGTCGCACTCGGCGACCCCCTCGGAGGTGATGCGTGGAGCGTGCGTATTCAGTACAAGCCGATGATTAGATTCATCTGGCTTGGCGCGCTGGTCATGGCCCTCGGCGGCATTATCGCCGCGAGCGATCGCCGTTATCGCCTTAGCGTCAAAGCCACGGAACCCGCGGCAGCGCTGGAAGGGAAACCCGCCTGATGAACCGATACATCGCACCGATCGTCGTATTCGTCATTCTGCTCGGCGTGTTCATGATCGGTTTGAACAAGGATCCGACCATTCTGCCGTCGCCGTTTATCGGCAGGGCAGCACCGGCATTCGATTTGCCAACGCTCGAAAACGCCAGCAAACGAGTCAGCAACGCGGATCTTTCCGGTCAGGTCGTGCTGGTCAACGTCTGGGCTACCTGGTGCGTCGGTTGCCGCCAGGAACACGAGTTCCTGCTGCAGCTGGCGCGCGACAAGGTGATCCCGATCTACGGCCTGAACTGGCGAGATCGGCGCGAGGATGCTCTGCAATGGCTGCGGCAGCTCGGCAATCCCTATGTCGTGTCCGGCTACGATGGCGACGGAAAGGCCGGAATTGACTGGGGCGTCTACGGTGCGCCCGAAACGTTCCTGATCGCAAAGGACGGCACCGTTTTGTACAAATATCTCGGTCCGCTGAACAGCCAGGTCTGGCAACAGGAATTCGAGCCGAGAATTCTGCAGGCCGAGGGGAGTGCATCCTGATGCGGTTTTTTCTTGCAGCCCTCCTGCTAGCGATACCAATGGCGTCGCTTGCGATCGACACCGGACTGGCATTCGAAGATCCCGAGCTGCAGGCGCGTTACGAGAAAATCATTTCGGAAGTCCGCTGCCTCAAGTGCCAGAACCAGACGATCAAGGACTCGAACGCCTTTCTCGCCGACGACCTGCGGCGCGAAATCCGCCGCCTGCTCGAGGAAGGAAAGACCGATGCGGAAGTCTATGACTTCCTGGTGGTGCGCTACGGCGAGTTTGCGCTCTACCGGCCGCAAATGTCCGGCAGCGGAATGTTTCTTTGGCTGGCATTGTTTGTTTTCGCCGGATTCGGAGCGTTCGTCGCATTTCGCGTAGTGCGGAAGCGTATGGCGCTGCCGATCGACGACGAATCAGACGTAGAACCGACTATCGAAACAAAGGCCTGATTCGTGCTCTATTCAATCTTCGCGCTCATGCTCGCGGCCGCGGCCGTGATGCTGCTGTGGCCCCTGTACCGACGTGAAAGACGGATTTCGTCGACGGCGATCTCCGTTCTGCTGGTGCTGCTTGCCCTTACACCCCTGCTGTACCTGCAAATCGGCAGTCCGCACGGCGGCCCGGCAGCCGAATCCGTGCCCAGCATCGAGGAAATGACGGACTCCCTCGCGGCGCGGCTGAAAGACAATCCACAGGATATCGCCGGCTGGAAAATGCTCGGCCGATCGCTTCTCCAATTGCGACGCCTGCCCGAATCGATCGCCGCCTTCGAGAAAGCAGTGGAACTCGAATCCGGACGCGATGCTCAGACGTTGGCCGACCTCGGCGAAGCGATCTTCATGAACGACCAAAGCAGCATAACGGCGCGCGCCGGGCAGTTGTTCGAAACCGCGTTGTCCATTGCACCCGGCAACCCGAAAGCCCTTTTCTATGCGGGCCTGGTTGCGATCAATCGCGGCGATTCCCAACTCGGCGCCGACCGCTGGGAGGCACTGCTGGCAAGCCCGCAACCCAAGGAAATCGAGGACATTCTCCGGACCCGGATCGCAGAGTTGCGGGGAGAGCCGCCACCGTCGCTCGCTGCCATGGCGGATAGCAGTGCAGAGCCAGGCCTCGGAATTTCCATTGACGTCGAGTTAAGTACCGAGGCCGAATCCGCAGTTCTCCCGGATGCAACGGTATTCGTCATAGCGCGAGACCCGGCGCAACCGTCGCCGCCGATTGCGGCTGTTCGCCGACGCGCCGCCGAACTGCCTGCCGTAATCACATTGTCGGACGCCGACGCGATGATACCGGGCCGCGTGCCGTCTGCATTTGCAGAACTCGAATTGATCGCCCGGGTTTCGATGTCCGGCAATCCAATAGCGCAAAGCGGCGATTGGTTCGGAACGCTGACGATCCAAAGGGGAAACAGCGAATCCGTTCGAATCCGTATCGATCAGCAAGTACCGTAGAACCGGAATCACAACACGACGTTTCGGAGCGGCCCTTTGTCGAATGCAAACCAGATCGAAGAAGCGAAAATGTGTTTCGCCTGTGGCCCGGACAATCCCATTGGGCTGCAGATTCGATTCACGCTGGCAGACGATGTTTGCAGCGGCGAATTCCGGGCGAACGAAAATCACGTGGGCTACAGTAATACAGTGCACGGCGGCATCATCTTTTCGGCGCTGGACGATGTCATGGCCAATGTCCTCTATTTGAAGAACATAAAGGCGCATACGGCGCGATGCGAAATCCGCTACCGCCGTCCACTGGCGGTGAATGAAAGTATCTTTCTGAAGGGCTGGATCGATAGTCAGCGCAAACGGTTGATCGTTCTCAGGGGAGAGGCGCGCCTTTCTGACGGAACACTCGTTGCGGATTGCGAAGCCAGCTTCATGGCCGCATAGCGGTTGCTGCTTGCACGGAACTACCTGTCGGTAGAAGTCGGGACGGCGACTCTGACCGTATCCCCGAGAGCATCGTCATTCGAGCGATGTGCCGTCTCCGCTGCAACGCGCTCGCTGGCGTCAAGCAACGCGGCGTTCAATTTTCGAAGTTGTACGAAGGAAACTGACTTGCAGTCGACACCGGTCAACGCGTCAATTGCCTTTTGCGCAGTGTCTTCGACACCTGGATGGTTTGATTTTTTCATCGTGTCAGTCTAGCAGTGACGTTCGAGCTGAAATGTGACAGCAGTCACGTGCCGTCAGGGCGGCCGGCTATGTTAGGATGCGCTCGTTTTTTTGTATCCCGGACCGGAGATATCGATGGCATTACCTGCAAACCTTGACGGCAAGCTCAGAATACCGCTGATCGGGGCGCCGATGTTCATCGTTTCCGGCCCTGAGCTGGTGTTGGCGCAATGCAAGGCCGGCATAGTCGGCTCGTTCCCGGCACTGAACGCCAGGCCGGAGAGCATGCTGGAGGAATGGCTGCAGAAAATTACAACGGAACTGGCGGAGTTCTCGGCGAAGAATCCGGGCCTCCCCGTTGCCCCGTTCGCCGTCAACCAGATCGTGCACAAGAGCAATGATCGCCTCGGTCACGACGTCGAGATGTGCGTCAGGTACAAGGTTCCCATCGTCATTACCAGTCTGCGTCCGCCGGCCGACGTAGTCGATGCAGTACACAGCTACGGTGGCATCGTGTTTCACGATGTGATCAATCTGCGTCACACGGAGAAAGCGCTGGAACAGGGCGTCGATGGCATCATTGCCGTGTGCGCCGGCGCAGGTGGACATGCCGGCACCACCAGTCCATTCGCACTGATCAAGGAGATCCGCAGGATTTTCGACGGAGCGCTTATCCTGTCCGGCAGCATGAGTCGCGGTTGCGATCTTGTTGCCGCTCGCGCCATCGGTGCCGACCTCGCGTATTTCGGCACGCGCTTCATTGCGACCACCGAAGCAAACGCCCCGGCAAAGTACAAGGAGATGATTGTGAACAGCAATTCGGCGGATATCGTTTACACGCCGTTATTCACTGGAGTCCATGGCAGCTACCTTCGCGGCAGTATAGAAGCCGCCGGGCTCGATCCGGACAATCTCGATCAGGTCGACACGAAACATATGAATTTCGGCAGTGGGGGTAACAGCCGCGCCAAGGCATGGCGCGACATCTGGGGCGCGGGGCAGGGCGTGGGAACAATCGACGAAATTCTGCCGGTGCACGATGTCGTGATGCAGATCGAGCGGGAATACCGCGACACATTGCAGCGCGTGACAGCTGCCTGAGCCTGTGGAATAAGAGATTAGCTGAAAATGCCACCGATGATGCAGTCGTTTCTGCTGGTTGCACTCGGAGGCGCGCTGGGCGCCGTGGCACGCCTGGCGATGACGCTTTGGCTTTCACGCAGTATCGTTCTTGTTCCGCTGGGAACCTTCGCTTCGAACCTGATCGGCTGCTTCGTCATGGGAATTGTCGTGCAGCTACTGGCCAGTCCTGGCTGGTTCAGTCACAGTGAATTGATCACGCAACAAAACCGGCTTTTCTTTGCCGTTGGATTCTGCGGCAGCTTCACAACACTCTCGGCGCTTGTCGTTGAGATGAGTAACCTGATGCAGCGCGGTGAGGTACTGCCGGCATTTGCCTATCTGTGCGCAACGATGATCGGCGGTTTCGCCTGCTTTTATGCAGGCGCCGCGCTCATTCGCTCAGTGGTTCAGACACAGGGCGGCTGATTCCAGCGTCGACCAGATATCGTCTATCCATTGCAGGTGTTCCGGCTTCATCAGGCAGGAACGCAAACAGCTTACCGTATCCCGATTCAGGTGCAGCTCGGGCCAGTAGTGAGAGACCATCGCTGCCGGTATCTCGGTCAGCGCAAGGTGTAAATCCCGTTTCGCGGCTTCCTCGAAAAGCTGTCGCGCCTTTTCGCTGACCTGCTTCGCATCCGGACCGTCCGGCGCAAACACAACGATATCCAGCTGCGGCTGCATGAGAACGCGATACCGTTCGCTGGCCTGCAGCCTTCGCCAAAAGTCGCGCGCAGCCAGAATCGATTGATCTAGACCTGCGGCGAACTCACCGCCGGGTTCCATCGGAAGCAACTGTTGCGTTGCCCACAGAGCGACTGCCGCCGCACCTGGCCGGGAACATTCCAGACTGATCTCGCCCAAATGCAATTCGGCCGAGCTGAAATAGGTGTAGGGTGAATCGTGCTTGTATAAGGCACCGACTGACGGATCACGAAACAACACGCAACCGCAACCATACGGTTGCAAGCCATGTTTGTGCGGGTCGATAACAATGGAATCGGCTTCGCCGGTACGCGAGAACGCCTCATGCGCATCCGCTGCAAGCTCGCTCGCCAGCCTGAAGTAGCCACCGTAGGCTGCGTCGACATGCACCCGGAATCCGAACTTCTCGCGCAGCTCGAGAATTTCCGGCAACGGATCAACGGCACCCAGCCCGGTCGTTCCCAACGTTACAACTACCGTACCGACATCGGATTGGCCCAATCTCTCCGCAAGGACTGATACGTCCATACGGCCATCGTTCGTCACCGACAGCGCTTCGAAATCCAGCGCCAGCACTTCACTGATGCGCGAATGCGTGTAGTGTGCCTGCGCCGAGCCAAGGATCGTCTTACCAGGATGAACGCGACCCGCCACCCACAAGGCTTCCAGATTCGCCATCGTGCCGCCGCCACACAAGTGACCCAGCGGTTTGTCCAGGCCGAACATCCGGCCAAGCTGCACGACGCACTCCAGTTCCATGCCTGAACTTGCGCGACCACCGTCCAGTGCGTGATTGTTGGGGTTGATCCATAACGATAACGCGTAGGCGAGACGCGCTATAGGATGCGGTGGTTTGAGCATCTGACCAGCATATCGCGGATGATAGTAGGGATAATTATCCTGCATGCGCCGAGCGACCTGATTGAGTACGGACTGCAGCTTGTCGCGATCGTATTGCACGGAAAATTCCGGCAAATGATCGAATCCCTTCTGCAGTGTCTGCAATGCACTCAACAGAATGTCGATTTCGGATTTTTCCAGCAATGCCATCTGTGCACCCTTTGCTTCGCGTCGCCCGGATCCTAACCCAGATTCGCCGATTGTCCGGTACTATTGGCAATCTGTTTTTTCGTTGTGAGCGGTTAAATGGATCTTATCGCGATCGCCGTGCCGTTTTTTCTGCTCGCGTTGCTGGCAGAGCTCGCCCTCGACCGGCTGCGCGGCACCGGATATTTTCGCGCGGTCGATGCGATTAACAGCCTCAGTGCCGGCACGCTGAGCACGACATTCGGCTATTTCACCAGGATTGTGCCGACGGTCATCTGGGCCTATGCATTGCAGAATTTCGCGATCATCGACATGCCGATGGAATGGTTCGATTTGTCGGCAACGGGTCTCGCATTGTGGTTTGCCGCCATGGTCGGGTGGGACTTTTGCTATTACTGGGCACACCGCGGCGGCCACGAAATTTCCATCCTGTGGGCGGCTCATGCGGTCCACCACCAGAGCGAAGACTACAATCTGTCGACGGCTTTGCGACAGACAAGTACCGGTTTCATCTTTTCCTGGATTTTCTACCTGCCGCTGTTCCTTATTGGATTCCCTCCGGAGGTGCTGATAACGGTCAATGCCCTGAATCTGATCTACCAGTTCTGGGTACATACGCGCTTTGTCGGAAAGCTGGGGTGGCTTGACCGCGTTTTCGTCACGCCTTCGAATCATCGCGTTCATCATGCGCAGAATCAGTTGTATATCGATCGAAACTACGGAGGCATCCTGGTGCTCTGGGACCGTCTGTTCGGCACCTTTCAGGAGGAGCTCGACACGGAGCCGGTCGTCTTCGGCGTACGCAAGCCGCTGGCAAGCTGGAACCCGTTCTGGGCCAACCTGCAGGTTTACGCCTACCTCTGGTTCGATGCACGGCATACCCGCCGCTGGCGCGACAAGATAGGAATCTGGTTTCGCCGTACCGGCTGGCGTCCTCCGGATGTCGATACCATATACCCGAAGGCCACAGGAGACCTTGCGAATTTCCGCAAGTTCGAACCGCCGGTCGGCACGGGCTTGCGCCGCTACATCATCGGGCAGTTCCTGGTCGCCGTTGCCGGCGTGCTCTGGATCGGCGAACGGTATGCGGAGCAGGGGCTTGCAGCGATAACCACTCCCTGCCTGTTGCTGTGGGTGCATCTTTTTTCGTTGGGCCTGCTTTCCGAAAACAGGGCCTTCGCGAGCCGCTTCGAGTTGCTGAGGCTCTTTGCAGTGCTGCCGGCGGTAACGCTTGCGACCAGTGTCTGGACGCCGGCGGTCAGCAATGTCCCATGGATCTGGCCGGCCGTGTTGCTGTATTCGGCGGGTTCCTGTCTCGCATTGGCACTGGCAACGAAGTCCGGCGGCGGCCCCGTCGCTCCCACCGACTCCATCAAATCCGTCACGCCGTGACCTGCGATAGCCTGTCGATCGCGGAAGCGCGCCGATTGGCACTGGCGTCACAGGGATTCGACAAGGCACGCCCGAAAGGCAGGGCAAGCCAAATCAATATCGGCAATGTCATTCGCCGGCTCGGGCTGTTGCAGCTGGACTTCGTCAACGTGTTGGTCCCGGCACACTATCTCGTGATCTTTTCACGACTCGGAAATTACCGGCGAGAGACTTTCAACGAACTGATTTACGGCAGCCGCGGCTTCACCGAACACTGGGCGCATGAAGCAAGCATTGTCCCGGTCGAGGCCTGGCCCTTGCTGAAATACCGGCGCGACGAATTCAAGCCCTGGCCCAACAGTCCAATCATGCGACTTCGAAACAACAAGAAGTATCTCGATGAAGTCATTGATTTAATAAGAACAAAAGGCGCTGTCACCTCTGCCGACCTGGAACCGGTTCCCGGGCCAAAGCGAAAACCTGGTGACTGGCATCGCTCGGTGCCCCGCTGGGCGCTCGAGTACCACTTCGGTTTCGGCCGGCTGGCCATCGCGGATCGCCTGCCGAACTTCCAGAGAAAATACGACCTGCCCGAACGTCTGATCGATCGGCAGCATCTCGAAAAAGGCTTGTCCAGGGTCCGCGGCCAACGGGAATTGCTAATGCTCGCTGCGAAAGCGTTTGGCATAGCCACGCTGCCGGATCTCGCAGATTATTACCGCATACCGGTTCCGCAGGCGCGCCCGCGGCTGCTGGAGCTTCAGGAGCAGGGCAGGCTGATGCCCGTGCGGGTCGAGGGATGGCGCGACACAGCCTATGTTCCTGCCGATGTCCGAATACCGCGGCCGAGGCCGGCACGCGCATTGCTGTCCCCGTTCGATCCGCTCGTCTGGTTTCGACCGCGCGCAGAAAGACTTTTCGATTTTCGTTACCGCATCGAGATCTACGTACCGGCGGCGAAACGCAAGTGGGGATACTACGTGCTGCCGTTTCTGCTCGGCGATCGCATCGTTGCGCGCGTTGACCTGAAGGCGGACCGAGCCAAAGGCTGCTTGCTGGTGCAGGCCGCGCATGCCGAAGACGGCATCGATGTATCGCAAACGGCGCACGCTCTGGCAGAGGAGCTTCGGAATCTCGCGGATTGGCTTGAGTTGCCGACGATCAAGGTCGGGCGCCGCGGTACTCTGGCGCGTCGACTCGGCACCGAACTGCGCTAGTCGCTGCCCTTGGTGTATTCGTCGATTACCTGCTCGATCGCGTCTGCACAAACCCGGCAAAAGTCGGTCGTTCGAGTGAACATGATGCAATTCAATTCGGACCGGTAGTAACCTTTTGCCTGGTAGTTGGCGCCTTCGAATGCACCGATTTCATCCTTGAATGGCGCCTCGGAAAACATCCCGTCGACGATTTCCTGGTTGTCCCTGAACAGTTTGTTCATCTGCGATTCGGCGACGTTTTCTTCGCGCATCCTGGCGCGGCGCGCCTGGTAGGCGAGCGAATGTTCTTCGAATGCGTCTTTCGGCCAGGGCGTTGGCAAGGGTGTTTTGGCATTTACGAGGTGCCGCCATTTGAGTTCGGCAGGATCCAGCAACGCGGTGACGTTCGGTTCATACGGTTCGCGAATCCCGTCGGGTGCCTCGTAGGCTACCGAGCTGGTGTAGTACTCGTCGGCCAGACCCGCAAAATGGTGGCCGAATTCGTGGACGAAAAGATAGTCCGCCCATTCGCTGTGTGCGGCGGCGGTGCTGTAAAGCCCGTAAATTCCGCCGCCACCATAAGTGTCGCTGTTGGTCAGTATCTCGACGAAATCGTAAGGCGCTGATGATGCGATTTGCCGCCAGCGTCTGTTTTCATACGTCAATACATATCGTTCGCTGCGAAACGCATCGTAAGTCGCGGCGAAGGGCGAGTCGCGGTAGATGCCAGTAGACGGGCGGGACACGCCGGATTCCTTGGCGGCGGGCGCCACTGCCCAGACGTTGAAGTCGTCACTTCGCTCGCGAAACGGTGCCGTCGCGAGGAACACCTCTGTGAGTTCTCTTGCGCGCGCGATAAAAGTGTCGGTTTCGGCCGCGGTATAGCCATCGCCAAGAAGCAGCAGGTCCACTTTCTCACCCGGAGCGCCGTTCTGCACGATTGCCACGACCTCGTGCCGGTAGGCAGCCGATTCCCGGTGAACCAGGTAATCGACCGGATCCAGCTCGATCTGCCAGATCGTGTGGAAACTATTGTCGTGGTCGCGCTTCTTGAGGATCACGCGAAAGTTCTGCTCGGGTTGCGGAAAACGCAGCGATTCGTGGAAGGTGCGGTTCATTTCACGCGCCTCGCCGGTCGTTTCCCACTCGCCGTAGATGCTGCTGAAGCTGCGCGACCAGCTTACGACGCCGGTTTCGACATCGACAATTTCGAAGGCGTATTTCCCGCGCAGCGTCTTGTCCACCGGCTGCTGCAGGTTGCCGGGCCAAGCCAGCGGCTCAAGTACGAGCTGATCCAGGCTGAACATCTCGGATTGGTGATTACCGCTGTGATAGAAGTCGAGCCGCATTGTGCGCACGCCTTCGGATGCCGCTGCCATGCCGCCTGTACTGGAAACTGCAATCACGACAAAGATGGCGATGCCGGCTGGTCTGCAATGCATGGAGCCTCCGATCAGATAGTCGTGTAAGGGCGGATGGGCGTCCCGTCGAAGAAACGGCTCAGGCGAAACTCGCTGAGATCGATGCCGCTGTCCGTGCCGCCCAGCATGCCGGCAATCGCTTTGCCGGCGCCGGGACCGATGCCGAAGCCGTGTCCGCTGAATCCCGTGGCAATGTGGAAACCGGGGATCGATTCCGCTTCGCAGATGACCGGTACGACGTCCGGCGTGGTTTCCACCATGCCGGCCCAGGACTCGACGATCTCGACACCGGCCAACTCCGGAAACGTTTCGTCAAGATTCTTGCGTATCTCTTGCAGAACTTTTGCATTCGGCTCGGGATCGAGAACGCGCTTATGTTCGAACGGCGAGGGCTGGTCGAGCGGCCAGCGCCTCGGCGTTCGCAGCTCCTCGAAGAATTCGCTTCCAATCGACAAACGCAACACGCTGAACTCACTCATGAGGGCCTTTACAAACTTGAGTGAATAGCGCAGCGTCGACGGCGTCAGGCCGTGATCGAGCACCGAGCCGTGCGCGATCGTATAGCCGCCGTCCTGGCGTCGCCGTATGCCGATCTTGTGGTCGAATAACGCGCCATTCAGGACGACGTCCGCCGGAGCAGTCCGCGCTACCGTTCCGCGCACCTTGAGTTGCGGCAGCGAAATGCCTAACGAGCGGCAAAACATCGAACTCCAGGCGCCGGCCGCGCAAAGAACGGTCGACGTCCGAATGCTGCCATGCTCCGTAACCACGGCAGACACGCGGCCGGAGGAAGTTTCGATACCCCGAACGGCACAGCCGGTCAGTACGGTAGCACCGAGACGTTGCGCGGCCCGAGCTATCGCCGGTGTAGCCTTGTGTGGCTCGGCGCGCCCGTCGCTGGCGGTAAATATTGCCGCCGGCCAACGTTGCGAGCCTCCGTGAACCTGCGCATCCAGTTCCTTGCCGGAGATGATTCGCGTGTCCAACCCGAATTCCCGGGATACTTTGAGCCAGGCTTCGAAATCCTCGACATCCTTGTCGTTGCGCGCCGTGAAAAGGCAACCGCCCCCGGCAAAACCGACATCCTCCCCGATCTCGACCTCGAGGCCGCGCCAGATCTTCAGGGATTCGATGATCATCGGCATTTCACGCGGGTCGCGCGCCTGCTGCCTGACCCAGCCCCAGTTGCGCCCCGACTGCTCGCCGGCAATATGGCCTTTTTCGCAGACGACGGCCTTGATTCCCTGCTTGGCCAGGAACCAGGCCGTCGAAATGCCGACGATGCCCGCGCCGATGATCACGACTTGCGCCTGTTCCGGGGTGCTTTCCGGCGCGGTGACAGGCTTCGACCAGGTTTGTGAGACGGTGTCCCGCGCGATGTTGTGGCTCATGATTTGAGGGCGTTCTGCAATTTCAAGACGCCGTACTTTAATGCATTTCGGATACGGTGATCACGCAACCGCATAAATGACCTGAACATGACCGGCACCAGGAACAGGGTCAGTATCGTGGCAACGAACAATCCGAATACCATGCTCGTCGCAACCGGTCCCCACAGCAGCGACTTGCCGCCGAGGCCGGTCGCGAGAGAAAAAAGCCCGGCAATCGTCGTCATTGTCGTCATCAGAATCGGAATGACCCGGCGCCTGGCAGCGTACATGATGGCATGCAACGGGCGCATGCCGTCGCGAATGCGCATATTGGCGGCGTCGATCAAGACGATGGCAGCATTTACCGCAATGCCGGTAAGAGCGACTATGCCATACAGCGTGTAGAGACTGAGCGGATTACTGGTTACCCACAAGCCGAAAACGACGCCGGTAAATGCCATCGGCAATGTAGCGATGATCAGCATCGGCTGGAAATAGCTGCGAAATTGTGTCGCCAGAATCAGGTAAATAAGGCCGACGCCGAACAGGAAAAGTATCAGAAGGGAATCCAGGCTCTCCTGGATGTCGTCGAAAGCTCCGGAGAAATCCAGGTCCGAAGCAGGGAAGTCTTCCCGTATCTTGTCCCATTCTTCCGCGATCAGGTTTTTCGCCGCCACGGTGTTCGTTTTCAGCGGGTCCAGATCGGCCTCGACCTTGATCGATCGGCGATAATTGTAATGGCGAATAGTACCGCTGCTGCGTTCGATACCGGTCGTGGCCAGTGCGCGAAACGTAGTTGTGCCACCCTGCGGCAAAGCAATCGGATCATCGAGAATCTCATGAATGTCTTCCAGCGTACGTCGCGGTCCCCGTACCCGTAGTTCGACTTTCTCGCCGGCGTCGCGGGTAAACGCAACGACTTCTCCTTCAACGTGCAATCGCATCAGCCTTGCCACCGTACCGGGATTCAACCCGGCCTCGCGAACGGCGCGATGATCCAGATCCAGCGACAATTCGAAGCGTCCCGGGACATCGTCGTCGAGCACATTGGATGAACCGTCGATGTTTCTCACGATTTCAAGCATGCGGTCCGCCGCGGCGCGTAGCTCCCTGTAGTTGTCACTGCGGACACGGACTTCGACATCCTTTGCTACCGGCGGGCCGCCGGAAAGCTCGAAGAAGGTCACCTTGGCGTTGCCACGGGCGTCGATGGCGGCGTCGCGCATCGCGTTCACCACCTCGCCGACGTCACGTGATCCGCGGACTTTCGGATTCAGCGAGACCAGAATCTGGCCGTATTGATCGCCGAACAGCGCTTCGGCGTCGGTGAATTTGACTCCAGCCATAGCGGAGATAGCCCGAATTTCTTCATCCAGAAGAAACGGCCGAATTGCGGCTTCAACGCGTTCGGACTGTGCAAGCGTCTCTTCCAGCGGCGCGTCCGGCGGCAATTCGACATTGATGTAAAAAATGCGCATCGGGTCGAATGTGAAGAATTCCATTCGAACCTGCTCTGTCATCAGCCCGGCGACGGAGAGGACGAACGCAAGGGTACCGGCAGCGAAGAAGCGCACGGGTCGGCGAAAAACGTATGCAAGCATTCGCGTGTACTTGACGCGCACCAGGTGAGTCCATCGCCCTCGCCAGTGGTGAAGCTGATCCGCGGCGGAAACCGGTCGCGCCCTAGAGCCGACCACGTGTGACGGCAGGATCCAGAACGCCTCGATCAGGCTGACCAGCAATCCGACCGTCACGACCATCGGGATGATCAACATGAAATCGCCGACGATGCCCGGCAGAAGCATCAGTGGCGCGAACGCCGAAATGGTCGTGAACACGGCCGAGGTCACCGGCTTGCCGACTTCCCTGATCGAATCCAGCGCGGCCGCAACGGCTTCCTGGCCACGCTGCAGCCGGTAGTACATCGCTTCGACGACGACCACGGCATCGTCTACCAGCATGCCGAGAACGATGACGATGCCGAGCAGTACCGATACGTTCAGCGTGTTGCCCGAAACATTCAACACCCAGAACGCACCTGCAATCGAAAATGCGATGCCCATGGTCACGAAAGCTGCAATGCGGAGTCCGAGAAAAAGCCAGCAAACTCCGAGTACCAGGAACAGGCCCAGACCGGCATTTCTTTGCATGATACTGAGCGCCTGGCGCGTCTGCGTCGTCTGATCGTCGGCAAGTATCAGTTGAATGCCGGTTCCTGCCAGATAGCTGTTCTTGTCCTCCACATAGGCACTGATCCGGTCAACCAGTTGCAGCGTGTTGGTAAACCCGACTTTGGTGATGGACATGCTGATTGCGGGATTCTGCTGATACTCGACGAGTTGCTGCGCTTCCTCACGGCCACGCCTCACTTTCGCGATACGGTCCAGCGGAATCTTGACTTGCGGTGTCGCGCGCGGCGCAACGAGGAACTGTGCCAGTTCATCCGGCTCGGTTGTCTTGCCCTTCACACGAACTAGCCAGGCATCGCCCGCCACATCGACCTTGCCCCCCGATACATCCAGGTACGATTCCCGCAGCTGATCCGCGACGTCGGCACCGGTGATTCCATACGCCGCCAATGCCTGCGGATCGAGTTCGATCTGCAGCTCCGGCTCGTTGAAACCGAAAGCCTGTACCCGATCGACCCCGCTCAATCGCTCCAGTTCGTCCTTGATGATTTTCGATTGCCGTCGCAGCAGCTCGTCATCCGCCTGTCCTACTACCAGCACCATAGCAGTAGGAAAACCGTTCGACGTCGTGATTTCCATGATGTACGGGTCCTGCACATCTTCCGGCAACTCGTCGTTTGTCTTGCTCTGTATTTCGCGACGCAAATCCGTCACGCGCTTGTCGAAATCTCTCTCCGACAGCTCTCGAAACCGGACCAGGATGTTGGATACGTTTTCCCGCGAAGCACTTGCAACGAACTTGATGTCCTGAACGTTTCGCAGCGCATCCTCCAGCGGGCCGGTTACAAGTTCCTCGACGTCCGCTGCTGTCGAACCGGGCAACACTGTATTGATGTTGACGACGTTGAAGTTGATTTCCGGATCCTGCTCACGAGGCATTTGCAAATACGAAAGCGCACCCATGAGCAAAACGACACCGAACAGGATGTTGACCAACGGGTGATTGGTCAGGATGGTGCGGTAGAAATTCATCATCTGCTGATTTGCAGTGCGTCGCCGTCCTGCAATCGGATATGCCCCCTGGACACAATCAGTGTGTCAGGCGGCATGTCGAGCATAGCCGGACGACCCTCCTGCGCACTCGGAATTGCGACAAAGCGAGCCAGATTGTTCACGGCAACGAAAATGCCGAACTCGTCACCACGCTGCACAATAAGGGCAACCGGAACCAGGCCTCGCGATTCGTTCCAGACCAGTTCCCCGGTGGAGCCGACCGGAGCCGCATCGGCGGTGAAAACGAATCGGCCGCGCAGTTTTCGCGTATTTGTCTCAATAACATCCGACAAACGAGCCAGCTTGACGGGCCATGAGCGGTCCTGACTGACGAATTGCAGGCCGGATCCCTGAGAAAGGCCACTGGCAGATCGGGGGTCGAGTTCAGCGTCGACCTCGCGGCTGTCCGTTTGTACGAGCGTGATCAGTGGCGTACCGGGCATTGCAAAGCTGCCGACCTGCGCCTGGCGTTCTACCACCGTGGCGTCGAACGGAGCTCTGACTCGCGTCCGGGAAAGCGCGAGTTCGGCCTGTTGAATGACTACCTGTTGTGAGACACGATTGGCTTCAAGCACCGCCAGATCGGTTTGCCTCGCTATCAGTTCGTCATCGGATACGAAATTCTTTTCCAGCAGTTCCTCGGCTTTGCGTAGTCGCTGTTTCGCCTGCACGATCTGCGCTTCGATCGCGGCAAGTGCCGCCTTCGACTGCGCCAGCGCAAGACTCGCATTGTCGGAATCGAGTCGAATCAGCAGTTGATCCTTGCGAACGGATGCACCGACGTCGGCGGCGAATTCCTTGATTAGGGCCGAAACTTCTGACGTGACAATGGCCCGGTTCGCGGAGATGACGCTTGCCGGTGCCCGGACCTCCCGATCGACCAGTACTTCCGATAGCCGTTGCACCGATACGGGGATCGGATCTGCTGCGCTTGCGAGCGCGGGTATTAGAGCGAAAATCGCCGTCGTCAGTATTCTGTAGAGCATTCGTGGCCCACGCCGTGAAAAATCAGAGGTCCAAGCAGGGACCATTGACCTGTCGCAAGGAACTTGGTTCTATTGATTGCGGAAAGCTGGCAATTATAGCGGGGCTGAAGGCCTATAGGCAGTATTTGATATGCAGCCCTATTGAAAAAAACAAAAGTGACAAAGGGATAAACATGTTGAACAGATGGATTTCGGTAATTGTTCTCGCAATGAGCCTGGCAGCTGTCAGCGCGCGCGCCGACGGCAATTCCTTCGATGCGACGACCGAAGCTGCCCTGAATGCTGCAATAAATGGCGAACATCGCAGCGCGGAGAACAAGGCGCGGGACGTATATCGTCATCCCATGGAAACACTGGCATTTTTCGGCTTTCGATCCGACATGACGGTGGTCGAAGTATGGCCAGGCGGTGGCTGGTACACGGAAATCCTGGCGCCGGCGCTGAAAGATCGAGGCCGGCTTTATGCGGCACAGTACAGCCCCAATCCGCCTTTCGCGTATCAAAGACGCTATTTCGGCTCGTTCCTGACCAAAATCGGGACCACGCCGGACGTCTATCGCGACGTGCATGTCACGACGCTCGATTTTCCGTATTCGCTGCAGATTGCACCACCCGGTTCTGCCGATCTCGTCGTCACTTTCCGCAATGTGCACAATTGGGCCAGTGAAGGATACGGCCAGGACGCAATGCGACTTGGCTACCGCGCCATGTTCGATGCGCTGAAACCGGGCGGCGTGCTCGGAATCGTAGATCATCGCTGGCCTGACGCGAAAACCGAGGATCCGTCGGCCGACAACGGATATATCTCAGAGCAACGCGTCATTGCCGATGCAGAAAGTGCCGGTTTTCGATTCGCGGGACGTTCGGAGATAAACAGCAACCCGAAAGACACGCGTGACCACCCGGAGGGTGTCTGGACTCTCCCACCGTCACTGGCGCTCGGTGATGTCGATCGTGACAAATACCTTGCAATCGGCGAATCCGATCGGATGACGCTGAAATTCATCAAGCCGGAGAAATGAAAGGCACTGGACATTCCGTTGCGCGGATACTGACGCCTGCGAGCAGAAGCCTCGGAGAATTCGACGTACGCCGAACGCTGCCAGACAGAAATCAGCAGCGTGTGGGTCCGTTCATTTTTTTCGATCACATGGGCCCGGCAGATTTCTCTCCTGGCAGCGGTGTCAATGTCCGGCCGCACCCGCATATAGGTCTGGCTACAATCACTTATCTGTTTGCCGGCGCGATCAGGCATCGTGACAGCCTCGGCTTCGATCAGCTGATACGGCCTGGTGATGTCAACTGGATGACAGCTGGTCGCGGAGTCGTTCACTCGGAGCGGACGCCGGAATCCCTGAAACGCTCCGGGTCGCATTTGCACGGGATTCAGGCATGGATTGCGCTACCGACCGAAAGCGAAGAGATCGAGCCGGATTTTGTGCACTATGCCGCCGACACGATTCCCCGTATCGACTTGTCGGGCGCCAGTTTGAAAGTCATTGCAGGCAATGCCTACGGCGGAGTGTCTCCGGTGCGAACCGCCAGCGAGACACTCTACGTCGAGGCTGATCTGGAGAAAGACGCGACCTTGCAGCTACCCGAGGGCGTGGACGAAATCGGCGTATACGTCGTCGACGGTGCCGTTGATATCGGCGGCAATACTCTGTCGCCAGGTCGTATGGCTGTGTTGGCAGAATCGGCCACCGCATCTCTCGATGCATCCATGCAAAGCAAGTGCATGCTGCTTGGCGGCAAGCGCCTGAATGGCGAACGCCATATCTGGTGGAACTTCGTAAGCAGCTCACGCCGACGAATCGAGCAAGCCAAGAACGACTGGCGCGATGGGCGCTTTGATTCGGTGCCTGGCGACCCTGAGTTCATTCCCTTACCCGGATCGAACCGGTAATCCTTCCCGACAACAGCGACAGGAATTGACATTGGAATATTTGCAACTGGTTGCGGGCTTCGTGTTGCTTTTCGTTGGCGGTGAGTCTCTGGTTAGTGGCTCTGTAAAGTTTGCCCGCGGGATCGGATTTCCACCGATCTTGATTGGACTGACATTGGTGGCTTTTGGCACGTCCGCGCCCGAACTCGCTACCAGTATCGATGCAGCGCTGGCCGGCTCGCCCGGCATTGCCGTCGGCAATGTCGTGGGATCGAACATCACCAACGTATTGCTGATCATTGGCCTGGTGGCGGTCATATCGCCGATTGCTTGCTCCGCCGAGGTCGTGCGGCGAGACGGTTCAATTATGTTGCTTGCGTCGATTCTCTGCCTGATGGCGTTACGCTACGGCGAACTGACGCGCTGGATCGGCGTCACATTCGTGCTTGCGCTGGCCGCCTACCTGATCTTTGCAGTCCGCACGGCATCGCGAATTGAAACGACTGAAGAAGCCTTTGCCAATGACGCGCCGTCAGCGGGTCTGGTGAGGCATGTCAAACCATTGCTGATCGCAGTTTTCGGCCTTACCTTGGTACTTATCGGAGCCGACTGGCTTGTCGACAGTTCCATTTCCATAGCGCAGCGGCTCGGCGTCAACGAGAGCATTGTCGGATTGACCATCGTTGCCGCCGGGACGTCGATGCCGGAACTGGTTACGTCATTGATAGCCGCAATACGCCGCGAAGCGGATATCGCCATTGGCAATATTATCGGATCGAATATTTTCAACATACTTGCAATTCTCGGGGCAACCGCCGTCGTCGCGCCAATCTCTGTACCCGCGCAAATCCGCAATTTCGATGGTTACATGATGTGCGTCGTAACGCTGCTTTTCGTTGCCGCATCCATAACCGGACGGCGCGTCAGCAGGGGAGAAGGCCTGATCTTTCTTGCGATGTATATTGGTTACATTGCACTGGCATCGACCCATATCAAGGATATCTGATTGCTGCAAAGTGGAAACGAAGTCAGTCGGGATACGCTTCCATGAAAATGCTGGCGATGGCCTCGTCCGTCAACAGCCCGATGAAACCGTTAGCGACGAATTGAATACCGACACATACCAGGATGAGCCCCATGATCCTTGTCAGCACATTGACTCCGCTGGTACCCATGAAACCGATGATTCGTGAGGACGATCGCAGCACCAACCAGGAAATGAAGGCCACTATGGCTATGCCGAAATAGACGGGAATGAAATCTGAAATCTTGTCAACCGATGTGGCCATGCTGATAGTGACCGCGATGGAACCCGGGCCGCTCAACAGCGGCATCGCAACCGGTGCAAATGCGATATCCCTGCGATCCAGTGCTTCTCGCTGATCCTGCTCCGGCAGTGCTTCTTCCGCGGCGGGATCCAGCATCTTGAATCCGATGCGAGCAATAATCAGCCCTCCCGCCATGCGCAACGCCGGCAAGGAAATGCCAAAAAACTTCAGGATCAATGCGCCGGCCAGCAGTGCAACCATCAATATGCAGGCCATATAGATAGCGGCCATGCGGGCCTGCTGGTTGCGTCGCACGTGACTCATTCTGCGCGTGATTGCAACGAAAACCGGAGCAGTGCTGAATGGATTTGCAATCGGCAGCAAGGCGCCAACTGTCACACCGACTAAAACAGGCCAGTCGACTATCGCTGCGTCTGCAACACGTGTTTCTGGACCGATTCAAACTTCATTTCAAACCGTCGTCAGTCGTTGCAGGGTCTTTCTGCCTGGTCGTTTTTTCCTTCATTGCCTTGCGCTCTTCGGGTGTCATGTCCTGGTATCGCTCGCGCGCCTTCTGCCTGGCCGCTTCCTGTTCTTCGGGTGTCAGGCTTTCGAATAGGTCGCGGGCCCGACCCTTCGCAGCCTGCCGTTCTTCCGGTGTCATGTTCTTGAAGCGTTCGCGTGCTGCCTGCTTCGCGGCCTTTTTCTCTTCGGGACTCAAGTTCTCATAGTAGGTGCGCATTTTGGCCCGGAACTCGGCCCGGTCTTCGTCGTTCATCGATTCATATGCAGCGCGACGCTCGTCCGCGCTCATTCCCGCCGGATCCGGCGTTTCGGCATACAGCGGGGACATAAGCAAGAGTGGGCAGACAAACATCAATCCAACAACAATTGCGATAGTTCTATTTGCGAATTTCACAAACTTCTCCTTCCTTCCGGTATCCGCTATCGCGGATTGTAACGAAACATCAGGTCGAACGCGGCATCGACCTGAAGCCTGGCGATTCTGCCGTATCCATTGGGTTCTGTCGCCTTGGACCAAAAAGGGTAATATCGGTTTCCCTTTGCAAATTTACCTAACGGATTTCCTGATGAAAGCGGAATTTCATTGGTTTTCGGCCGTCAGCGGCCGAGGCAGCGATCTCCGCGCCGGCATGGTGGCCCAAACCCCGGCATCGTTTCCCGACAGAGCCTGAGCGGCAAATGTTCGTAAATCGCATCGCTTGTGCTCTTGCCTTCCTGTGTCTCTCTGGATGCGCGACAAAGGAAGTTCTCTTGACCAAAAGTTCTGTTGCGCCCCCCGGCGTGGATTTGTCCGGTAGCTGGCACATCCGCACCGATTCCGCTGCAGATCGCGACCGTATCAATGAGGCAATAGGACGGGCGGCCGGCGCTGGTACCGACATCATTCCAATGCCAGCGGAGAAACGTCAGACGCGTGTTTCGTCCAGCCGATCTTCGTCAAGGCAGGGCAAAGGCGGCCTTGTGCAAGTGTTTCTCGAGTCGGGTGAGAATCTCAAGGTCACCCAGACCCCGCACGGAATATTCATCAGTTTCGATCGCTCGGTTGTGGTTGAGTATCGTTTTGGTGAGAACCGAATGATCAACGTCGGCGAAATTACCGCCCAGCGCGTTTCCGGATGGGAAGGCGAACAATACGTCGTAGAGACACTTGATCGAAAGGGTATGAAGCTGACAGAAAATCTGTACCTCTCCGACGATAGAGAAACGCTTCATCGGCGCATCGTTCTTCGGAAATCCGACAACAACGATGTCACGCTGAAACAATCTTTTTCCAGGAGCAGCAACTCCAGTCAAGAAGAGGGGGAAGAACTTCGTTGATACCCGGCGGGAGATAAGGTCCAGCAAAGTTCAACCCCCTCAGCCTTGCACTTGGTGCTCAGTCTTCAATCCTGAACACAAAACGATTTCCTAATCCGTGAGTTTCAATTGCAACACCGTCGACGATCCTCGGCTTGTAACGGAAGCGGTAGGCTGCCGCTATTGCAGCGTCGTCAAACACCGAATGGCTGGACTCCGTAACGACGACGTTGGCGACCGCGCCGTTTGCAAGTACGTCATAACTCACGATCACATAGCCTTCGAGGCCCTTTTCCAGAGCCCTCGCCGGGTAGACCGGGGCGACGTTGATGAGAGAAATCGGCGGACCATCCGCCGGCACGGGTTTGTCCAGTCGAATCGGACCCGGGCCCGGAAGGGGTAGGTGGTTCGGAACGCCAACGTGCCAGTTGACATCTGAAGAGGGTTGTCTTGGATCTGCCGGCACGGCTTCCGGCGGCCTCGGCTTGACCGGTTTCGGATCTTCGACATTCAGGGTCTCATCCTTTTTTGGCATCACCCACTCGAACCGGTCGTAAACGATCGGCTCGGTAACTACGTCGGGTCCGATGTCGATAAGGGCCTGCATGAGAAATAGCAGGCTCGTCGTGATTAGCAAGCCGGCAGAGGTTGCGGACAGGTATCTCGTAATAATCATCGATCTTTTCTCCTTATCCGCCGGGATACCTCTATCTACGAGGTATATGCTACATACCTCGAACAACTATGTATATATTGATATACCTTGTGCTACGAGGTATAGTGGCGTTTTTGAACCGCGGGGCAGGGACGATGGGCCAGACGAATCCACCCTTTATGAGCGGAGTACCGGAGCTTTTGTTACTGCGTTTGCTGGCTCAGCGCGAGATGTACGGTTACGAACTGGTCAAATCGATCAGGCTGGTTACCGGCGAAGCCATCAGCCTTGGCGAGGGTGTCATTTACCCGGTCCTGCATAACCTGGAGCGGGGAGGCGCACTGAAGGCCAAGCGCAGATCCGTGGACGGGCGTACGCGTGTGTACTATCGGCTGACTGCAAAAGGCAGAAAGCGACTTGATCGTTTGCACGGAGAATGGCAAAGGATAGAATCGGGAATAAGCGCTGCCCTGGGTCCTGTGAATCATGTCTCGACCTGACTTCAAACGGATGTGCGACGAGATGCTCCGCAACGGGGTGTCAACGCGAGTCGCTATGCGCACAATCGCCGAACTCAGCGATCACTACGATGATCTCCAGACTGAAAACCTCAATAGCGGTTCGTCGCCGGACTCGGCCGGGGAACTGGCTGCGGCGCGGCTGGGCGACCCCGCCCGGCTGGTACAGCAGGTCTCGAACACGATTGCTTTGAGAAGCTGGACCTTTCGTTTTCCGGGGATTGCGCGGCTGGCCCTGCCACTGGCTTGCATCCTGCTATTGCCGGTGGCACCGGTATTCGCAGGCGTCGCAAACCTCTCGACCATCGTGCGCTGGACGACTTGCCTGCTGCTAAGTGCGCTGGTGACCGCGACGATAATGTTCGTGCTGCAGCTTTCGATCACGCACAGCTGATTTACAGCTGGTCACTGCCGCCTTGTGATTCGTCTATAGGTGCGTATTCGTTCAGCACGGCACGAGCACGAAGTTTACCGTCCCGGTGCTGCTCGATAATGACCGGCAGGAATCCCAGCTTTTCGACACACCAGAGAGTTGACACTCTCGACGAATCCTCTGTCCGGTGCTGTATACCAACCGCTTCGAACGTGCCGAACGGAACCTTGACCTGTTTCTTGCCGATGTTGGAAACGACGATCGGGCGAAGCTCTTCTTCGTTCAACATGACGTAGTTGTCTGCCGGTGAACCGTTCATCAGCTCGTACATCAGTTCATACTGAATCGTAACTCGATCGTGCACCGGGCCCTCGAGCGGGATCACGTAATTTGCTTCACCGATCGTTCCCGCTACCTCGTGCCGGTCCCAGTCAAAACTGAAATTCATTTCTTTCTGATCTTTCGTGAGTGTGTCCATCGATCGGTATAGTGCTGGAACGACGCCGCCGTCCGTGACCGTAAATGTCGAACTTTCCTCGATCGATCCATTCAGGAAGATGTTCGCCAGTCCCGCCGGCTCAATGGTTGACTTGGCCGAGTAACCGTCGGACGTGCGTCGAAACTCTGTCGTCAACTTGCCGCTGAGGACGCTGATCTTTACCTTGTATTCGGCCCTGTAAGGTGTCAGTGGCTGTGCCGCACCGGCATTGCCGACTGAGAGCGCCACAAGGACCCAGATCATGCTGCCGGCAATGAGACTTGAATGAATTTTTGATTTTCGCGACACCTGTTTATCTCCGCTATCTGCTGATGAGTTCCTTGGACCGCTCGCACAGCGACTTTACTGCATCTTCCATCTGCTGCCTGTAATTTTCCATCGCATCGACCGGAGTCTTTGGTGGAATCGTTACCGGCTCGCCCACCGCAAGGACAATCCGAGAAAAGGGCTTCGGTATCATGAAATCGTCCCAACGATTCAGGTACCAGGCGCTTTCCGCCGCGCAGCCGATAGGGACCATCGGCACGTTTGCAATTCTTGCCATCAATACTACACCGGTCTTGAAAACCGCTTTCGGACCGGTCGGACCGTCGGCAATGGAGACCACTGAGATCCCGCGCCTGAAGAGTCCGTGCATGTCCCGCAACACCAACGCGCCCGTGTTGTTGGCAGAACCTCGCACAACCTCGGCTCCCCAGGAGCGGGCGATTCGTGACGGTACGTCACCGTCTACGGAAGCGGAAATGAGAAAGCCGGCTCTGAAACCGCGCGTAATCCACTTCCTGAGAAACAGGTTGCCGAGTATCAGGTGCTGGTGCCAGTAACACGGCGCACAGGTTGTGCCGGAGTTGATCAACCGATCCACTACGTCCTGACCGATCACCGCCTCGATGCGGTAACTTCGAAACAGCAGGCTGATCACACCCTGCAATATCGGCATGCCTATCGCGTAGTAGGCGCGACGCCATAGAGACCGCTGACGGCTGGACGAGGGACTGCGCCGCGCCTGAATATCAGAGAAATTGCTTGGCGTATTTTCGTCAGTCATCGATGAGCTCTGTTGCAAGAAATATTGGCGTTTGCCTGCGAAATCGACCATACAACGAAATATAGACGTACAGATTACGAAAATGCGTCTGAACAACGAATGAATAACGCCATCGGATAAACATACGTTTCAGGTCGCCGCCGGGCCGGCGAGTTTGCAGTATCGGTTCTGTGCCGGTCAATGTACTATTGCGCGTGCAAGCGGCTACCATACACAGAATATATCCTTTTATCATGAACTTATCCGTATCCGGACTTGACCGGACAAGCGCTGCCGGTACCCGCTGATGGTCCTTTACGGCAGCCTGATTGACATGCTTGCTGATGCGCGTGGGCGCGCTAAGCATATTCACTTCATCGACGGCGAAACGGACGAATCCAAGGTGTCATTTGACGATATCTGGCTTCGTTCTTCTGAACTGCTCGGCGCCCTGCAAGAGAAAGGCATGGTACCCGGCGACGAACTCGTCATCTTCAGTAAGTCAAATGAAGAATTCATCATCGCTTTCTGGGCGGCAGTTCTCGGCGGTATCGTTCCGGTACCGGTCGCCGTGGGCATCAGCGACGAACATCGTTTGAAGCTTTTTCGCATTCTGCAGCAGATGCGTCGCGGCACCCTGTACACCGATTCGGCACTGCTCGCGAAACTGAAGGCTTTCGCCGAATCACAGGAGCTGACATCTGTTGTCACTCTGTTACATGACGCAACGGTGCTGATGAGCGATATTGAATCCGGCCAGGATGGAAATATTGCCAAGGTCAATGCAGACGATCTGGCGTTCATCCAGTATTCGTCCGGATCGACCAGCGACCCGAAGGGAGTCTGCCTGACGCACGGCAATCTCGGTACCAATTTTCGCGCGGTTATCGAGAAGCTCAAATTTACACCGGAAGACCATTCACTGAGCTGGATGCCGCTGACCCACGACATGGGACTGATCGGCTATCATCTGACGATGATGGCAGCCGGAATGAATCATACGGTGATGGATACCAGCCTGTTCGTCCGAAGGCCGCTGTTGTGGATGAGTAAAGCGAGCGAACTTCGTGCGACGCAGCTTTGCTCGCCAAACTTCGGATACAAGCACTTTCTCAAGATGTTCGAGCGCAAGGGCCTCGACGGTCTTGATCTCAGCAACGTCCGACTGATCCTGAACGGTGCCGAGCCGATATCCTGGGAATTGTGTGAAGAATTCATGGACGCCATGGCTCCATTCGGCTTGCGGCGCAATACCATGCACCCGGTGTACGGACTGGCTGAAGCAACGGTCGCCGTTACCTTTCCCGAGCCAGGTCACGCGTACTCACGCATCACTGCGAACCGGCATTCACTGAAGATCGGGACCGCCTTCGAAAATGCAAATCCTGGCGATGCGGATGCGGTCAGCTTCCTGAAAGTCGGTCGACCGATCCGTGATGTGGAATTGCGAATTGCAGACGAGGATGATCTGCCGCTCGCGGATGGCCTCGTTGGAAATATACTGCTTCGTGGTGGCAGCGTCACCAGCGGGCTTTACAACGCTGACGAAGCACAGGCCGAGCTGTTCACGGCCGATGGCTGGTTACGAACCGGCGACGTCGGTGTCATCGTCGATGGCGACCTCGTCATTACCGGTCGCGTCAAGGACATCATCATCATCAACGGCCAGAACTACTATCCGCACGACCTCGAAGAGATCGTCGCTGCCATTGAGGGACTCGATCTGGGAAAGGTCGTCATTAGTGGCGTCAGACCGGCCGACAGCCCCGTAGAACAGCTGGTCGTTTTTGTCTTGCATCGCCAGGGTTTGCGTTCTTTCGCCCCGCTGGTCGAACAAATCCGTGACAGGATTGGCGCGCATGCAGGTCTCGACGTGGACCAGGTCGTGCCTGTTGCCAGGATCCCGAAGACCACCAGCGGCAAGGTTCAGCGAGCGCACCTTGCTGCAGCTTATCTTGACGGCGAGTTCGCCGCTGCCGTGGCGGAGTTGGGGCAACTGAAAAGCTCGACGCGGGAACCGACACCCGAATCGGACCCACTGGTCGCAGAACTGCTGGCGATATGCAGCGAGTTTGCAAAAGATCGCAGGATCTCGGCCGACGACAACTTGTTCGAGACAGGGATCAGTTCACTGACATTGACCGAAATCATGCTGGCAGTTGATCTGAAATTTCCGGGCAAGGTCGATGTCAGCGATCTGTTTGACTACCCGACCGTGCGGCAAATGGCGGATTTTATTCGCAGCAAATCAGGGTCCACTCCATGAAGTATGCGCGCATCACCGGCACCGGTGGCTACCTGCCGAAGCGGGTTATGACCAACAAGGATTTCGAGGCCATCGTCGATACCAGCGACGAGTGGATTCGGGAACGAACCGGAATAATACGTCGTCACATTGCGGCAGATGATGAGAAAACATCTGATATGGGATTGGCAGCCGCACGGGAAGCGCTGCAAATGGCGGAGACAGACGCAAAGGATGTGGATTTGATCATCGTCGCCACTTCCACTCCCGACAAGGTATTTCCAAGTACTGCCTGCATCGTGCAGCGGCGCCTCGGCATAAGCGGATTTGCTGCATTTGACGTCAACGCAGCCTGTTCCGGTTTCGTCTACGCGCTGGATATTGCAAACCGTTTTGTCAGGACCGGCGGATCGAAGTGTGCCCTGGTCATTGGCGCCGAAATCTACTCGCGCATTATCAACTGGAATGATCGCGGCACTTGCGTATTGTTTGGCGACGGGGCCGGAGCCGTGATACTGCAAGCGTCGGATGAAGCCGGCATTCTGTCAACGCACAGTCATGCGGATGGACAGCACGAAGAACTTCTTCATGTTCCCGCCGGCATCTCTTCCGGCTACGACCAGGTGCGGCAGGAGAGTGCATTCATCCAGATGAAAGGCCATGAAGTGTTTCGTGCCGCAGTGGGCGTGCTCGGGGCGATCGCCCGCGAAACTCTGACTGCCAATAACGTCAAGGAAAGTGATATCGCCTGGCTGATTCCGCACCAGGCCAATCTGCGAATCATTTCCGCTGCCGCCAAAAAACTCAAATTGCCGATGGACAGGGTAGTGGTCACGGTGGACGAACATGCCAATACATCGAGCGCTTCGATTCCGCTGGCGCTGGATGTCGCCGTACGGGACGGGCGTATCAAACGAGGCGACCTTCTGTTGCTGGAGGCCTTCGGCGCAGGTTTCACCTGGGGCTCCGCACTCGTTCGCTTCTAGGATCTGACCCCGCCCGGGCTAGGAAAGGATCCTGCCTGTCTTACATAAGTTACTGAAAAGGCTTCGGAAATAGCAGGAAACTGTGACCCGGGTCACACTTTGGGGTCTTGACCGTCTCTATACTGCGACAAACAGGCCTGTCGCCATACCGCGACAGAATCTGCGGGCAGGGCAATAAAGCACGGCAATTAAAGTATGGACACACCACTTTCGAAATCGTACGTATCGCTGAAACTGACGGAAATTCAGAAGCGTTGCAGTGAACTCATGGAAGAGCCGGATGGCCTGACCGAGCTGCGCCTCGAAGACTCCGAGTTCCAGACCGCGAAAAACGACAACAGCGACCCGTACAACCGCGCCTAGCGCCTTCGTCGTCCACCGACTTCCTGGCCGTTAGCGGCAGCGTGCGTCGGAATATTGCCTGCCTTCCCCTCAAGACCGGCAATGACTTCGCAGATTCCGCACTTGTCCTCGTGAGCACTGCGGCTGTGGATACCGCGAATCAGCAGCATGCGCCAGATCCAGATCATCAGCATTAACAGCGCCGAAAGCGGCAGGGCCGCCAGCGGTTCGGCGAGCACCAGGAAGTCGTAAATGCCGTGCAGGCTGCTGGCAATCGCAAGAGATATCAGCGCCGCCTGCCACAGCGATCGGCCCTGCAAATGGGCCCGGCCGATGGAGTACCCCCAGATCGACGCAAACATGATGTGCACCAGCGGCCCGGCGAAACCTCGTGCTATCGCCTCGACATTGGTCAGGTACTGCAAATAGTAAGCGTTCTCGATGCTTGAATATCCGAGCGCGATAAAGGACGCATAAATGATACCGTCCAGCGGTTCATCGAAAGCGCGCAGGCGCAATACGACCAGGAGGAATGGCAGCAGCTTCGCCAGTTCCTCAATCGGGCCGATTGCCAGCATCGCGTAGGCGAAAAGACCGGGCAGGTCGGTCAATCCCAGTTCCAGTGCGTCGTATCGCAGATTGAGAGCGCCGAGGCCTTCGTAAAACAGGCGGCTGATCCCTGCCGCGGCGCAACCCAGCAAAAAACACAAGGCGAGATTGGCCGGCGGCTCCGGTAGGTGTCGATCCTTGTGGTAGTGGTAAGCGCTCCAGAAAAGGACCGGAAGCACTATTTGAAGGCTAAGCCAGACGATATTCATCGGCCCAGTATGCCGCGCAATCGCTTATGCGGCCTGCATTCGACTCACAGAATCGACAGCAGTCAGGAACTCGTCCGATCCGTCCAGGGATTGAATTTGCCAAAGAGCACGGCCACAGCCGCCAGGGTCCATACGATCACGGCGCCGGACGGCAGATCGAGCCAGGCCGATAACGCGAGCCCGGCGGCAAAACCCAGGCTACCCAGCACGTAGCCGGACGTCAGGCGGTGGAAGCGCCGCTCGATACGCAAGGTCGCCAGCGCGGGGATGATCAGGCTGCCAAACACCAGGTAGATGCCGACCAGCTGCACCGAGGAGGTGACAGCGAACGCGAACAGGATATAGAAGGGCAGTCCGTTCATGCGGCTTCTGAATCGGAACCACAGCCCGAGGATAACGGCATTGACAACGCCGAACGGGATCAGCTGATCGAAAGTCACCCAGAGAATCTGTCCGACCAGGAGCTCTCGAAGATTCTCCCCGCCGTGGGGGTTGCCGGCGAGCAGGAGAATACCGGCCGCTGCGGCCATGACGAAACAGATGCCAATGAGGGCTTCCTGGACCTCGGGCCAGCGCCGGTTCGTCCAGTTTAGAATGAGGCTGACCAGCAGAGCGGCGGAGACCGCGGAGACCTGCACCATCCAGTCGCTCGGTTCGAAGCCGATCCGGTCCGCCGCGATGACCCCGAGCCCTGCAACCTGCGCAATGGCCAGGTCGATGAAAATGATGCCGCGGCGAAGGACTTCCGCACCTAGCGGCACGTGCGTACTCAATACGATCAGACCGGCGACGAACGCCGGAAGCAGAATGGACAATTCGATGGCGTTCATCGGCGCAGCGCCTCGAGTTGGGTCAAGGTGTCGTCGAACAAGCCGAACAGGTCGGTCGCACGATCGCTGCCGCCAACGGTGTACGGCAATTGCATGGCCGGTACCCCGAGTTTTTCGGACAGCCATAACGACGCTTTCGAATCGGTGTACGGCGTTCGAACAATGCCTGCCGGCGGATTCGGACCGAGCGCCTCGACCAGCGTCGCGAGATGGGCGGCAGTCGCTGGTATGCCCGGTTTGGGCTCGATGTCCGCCAGGATATCGAGGTGCAGCCAGTCCGCGAGATAGGAAAAGCCGCGATGGTGCGATACGAGTCGCAAACCCGCGAGATTCATTGCGCGGTCTTCCCAGGTGGCGGTGGCCTCTTGCCAACGTGCAAGGAACTCTTTTTCCCTGGCCTGATAACCAGAGCTTCCTGCAGGATCAATTTGCCGTAGTCGATCGGCCAGCGCCTTGGCGACCCGCTCGACGTTGTGCGGATTCAGGTGAATATGGGGATTGCCTTGCGGATGTATATCGCCTTCGCCGCGATCGATTCGGTCCGGCAGTTCGATGCGGCGTACGAAATCTGCTGCCAGCAAGTTGCCCGGGCTGCCGGGCTTTATCGCCGTATTGCCGGACCGGCGCAACAACAGCGGGAGCCAGCCGATCTCGAGATCGGCACCGGTGCAGATCAGCAGATCGGCGCGTCGCACCGCCGCGATCAGACTCGGCTTCGCTTCCAGCCGGTGCGGATCCTGGTATGCCGTGGTGGCCGTTGTGATCTGCGCCGCGTCGCCGGCTAGTTCCCGGGCCAGCGATCCCCATTCGGGCTCGCAGGCAAAAATCTGCAGCGCCGATGCCTGCATCGGCGAAATCAGGATCAGGATCAATGCTATGAGTCTGTTCATCGGCAATCCTAGAAGCGGTGAGCGCCGTGAGCACCGAGGCTCATCAGGTATTGCAGCAGGAACTGGCTGCCGCCGGCATCCTGAACCCGGTCGTCCGTGTACTGCATGCGAAGGCGACTGAACTCGCTGGGTGACCAGTCCAGCATCACGCTGGCACGTCGAGGCGTCCACGAAGGGTCTTGCAGAACGGTGCCCGCGAACAGCGTGCCGTTATCGCTGCTGACCTCGTCGTAGCGCGCACCGACTCGCCAGCCCTGGCGAAATTGCCAGATGCTTTGCAGGTACCAGCCACTCTGCATGCCGTCGTAAGGCAGGCTCGCGAAACTTCCTTTCTCGTCACGATGGAAATACTCGCCCTGGATTTTGAAGTTGTTGACCGTGGAGTTGCCGGCCGGCGCCCATTTCCAGACGAAATCGGCGATAGCAAGGTTACTGTCACCTGAAAAATCTTCGCCCGGCACCGCATCGTCGCCGGCGTTTCGTTCGAGCACATCGACTCTCAGGTAGGACAGGCCGGCCTGCCAGCTTTGGCTGTCGCCAATGTCTCCGCCGACCTTGCCGGATAAGGTCCAGGCATCAGGGCCGGATTCGCCGTTGCCGCTCATCGGAAAACCCGATCCCCAGTTCATTTCCGCGCCGAACTCGAGAAACAGCGCCGTGGGCGCCAGCCAGGTCATCTGCAGACCGTCCGCAATGTACTGCCCGCCGAGGAACGCCTGATAGGGTAGCGGCCGGTCCGCGAATTCGTCGCTGTGACGGTGAAAACCGTTCAGGTACGCGACATTGGAAAAATAGCGGCCGGCTTTCGCGGCAAGGCCATGGGGCAGCGTGGTGGTCTGTATCCAGGCTTCCTCGAGCCCGATTTCGGTCTCGCCCGCATCGTCCTCGACGGCCAGCGTCAGGTTGCCGAAAAACCGCGGATCGATATTCGCGTTCAGATTGATCTCGGACTCGCCGAGTGAGAATCCCGAACCGCCAGGCCCGATTTCACCACCAGAAATAAAGCCCGGAATGGAATCCCAGCTCTGTTCAACATCACCGAAGCGGCCAACCAGCACGGCGCCGAGGGCAGGGTTGTAGGTGTTTGCCGCCGACGATGAAGGCGTTGCATCGATCGCCGCCTGTTCGGCGATGTCGATCGCCTGATCTGCATCGCGGCTGGCGGACCCTGCCAAGCGCTCGGCCCGTTGCAGCCTTTGTTCCAGCGCCGCAATTCGCGCCTCGTATTCGCTTTTTGCTTCCGCAAGCGATGCGCGCAATTGCGCAATTTCCACGTTCAGGTCCTGAGCCTGCGCACTGCCTACGCCCGACAGAGACAATCCCGCTACACCAAGCACCAGCAGAGCTGTTTTCATTGTCAGTTTCATTATCAATCCCACCTTGCTTCGCGGGACACGAGGCCGACTTTCGGTCGT
>JAOUGX010000053.1 GCA_029865385.1 Gammaproteobacteria bacterium | reverse complement strand
AGATGCTCGACCGTCATGAACTCATGACGGCGGTCGCGGGCATTCTGGAATGCCTCGTTCAGACAGAATTCGAGCTCGCTACTCAACATATCCGGTACTTTAGCCTCTTGTTACGAAAAAACTTCGCAAAATCTCTCAAGCTTCTTCCATCGTACACAACAACGGATGTTGCTGCTGCTGCGCTACGCTGGTGACCTGTGCAACCTTTGTTTCGGCAATATCGTAGCTGTATACGCCACAAACGCCTTTGCCCTTCGTGTGTACCTCCAGCATGACCCGTGTTGCACGCGTGCGCTCCATGCCGAAAATGCTCTGTAGTACCTCGACGACAAACTCCATCGGCGTGAAGTCGTCATTTATCAGAACCACCCGGTATAATGACGGGCGCTTCAGTTTCGGCCGGGCCTCCTCGAGCGCCAGGTCGTGGTCATCGGGACGGCCTCGTTGTGAATCGCGTTCAGACATCGTTTTCCAATTCCAGCTTCGGAACCCTCGACGGTTCGAAGACATGCCGACAGATACGGCAATTATATATGGGGCAATTCCGTCATTCTCCAAGCCCGGGTCTCAGTTTTTCGGCTGCAGCGAATCCGGTTGCTGGTATCGTACCGCGCCGCCACATTATGCAAAACATTAAAAATTCGAGGTATATACCTGCTATGTATAGGTTTTTCTGCATCTGTGGGCTTGTTTGCAGCACCTGCGAAACCTTATCATCGCCGGGCAGCGTTAATAATCGATACCGGCATGGAAACGGGCCTTTCACGCCAACCGCAATAATGACAAGCTGAGGCACATGGCGATCGAAGCAAAGTGGACGGATTTCAGTAATTTGGACGGCACGCAAGTGCTCGCCGCGGCAGGTCGTGTGCTGCCGAAATGGATAGCGCTGCTGCTGGTTATCGGAATCGCGTGGCAGCTGGCGAGGATCATATGGATGCTGATTCCGGGATCAACTGCGGGCGACCCGATAGAGTTGCCGGCCATGCAAATGGGCCAGAACATCGATTGGCCCGGCCAATCACAAACCAACGTGCAAGCCATTGCCAACGCCCACCTTTTCGGTGAAGCCAGTAAGGACACGGAAGCGCCGCCCCCCGTCGTGGAACAAGATAACCTGGCGGAAACACGGCTGAGCCTGTCCCTGAAGGGCACCGTTGCCGCGACGGACCAGCGCTCCTCGGTTGCAATCATTGCGGACCAGACAAACGAAGACAAAGTCTACGTCATCGGCGATTCGATAATGTCGGGCACATCGCTGCATGCGGTTTACAGGGATCGTGTTGTATTGAATGAGAACGGCGTCCTGAAAGAACTGAATCTGCCACGGGATTTTCCGACCAGCGCACAGCCTGTGCGGCGTAACGTTGCCAGTGTCACCCGCGCATCGTCGAACGAGAGCAGTATCCAGAATGTCGTCGCCCAGAACGTCACAAAACTTGCCGATGTGATTCGGCCGACACCCTATTTTGTTGCCGGCCAGCAGCAGGGTTACCGCGTATATCCGGGCCGCGACCGAAAGCAGTTTGCCGCCCTCGGCCTGCGGCCCGGCGACCTGATCAAGGATATCGATGGTGCCGCCCTCACCGATCCGCAACAAGCGATGGAAATCTTTCAAAACCTGGGCAGTGCCGATCAGGTTTCGGTTACGGTCGAGCGTAATGGACAACCCGAAGTGCTGGTCCTGAAGACCAGTCAACTCAGCCTGGACGAGGATCAGTGATCATCGAAACAAAAAAAACAAGAATATTCGGCCTACTGCAAAAGCAGATTGTCCGGCAGCTGAGCTTATTTTCACTTCTGACGCTTGCGGCATCCGCGCTGGCACAGCAGCCGACTATCACGCCGAATTACAAAGATGCGGATATACGCAAGATCGTTGAAGCCGTTGGTGCCGTCACCGGCAAGAACTTCATTCTCGATCCGCGCGTCAATGCCAAGGTGACGATGTTGTCGTCCAGCGAGATGTCGCCGGACGCGTTCTACGAGGCATTCCTCTCCATTCTCGAGGTCCACGGGTATGTCGCCATAACGACCGGCGACATCATCAAGATCCTGCCAGATGCCAGTGCCAGGCAGTATCCGGGATACGTTTCGACCAGCGGCGCCGGCGCCGACGACATCGTGACCCAGGTCATCAAGGTGGAAAACGTCGGAGCTGCACAGCTGGTTCCGATCCTTCGGCCGCTGATTCCGCAGTACGGTCACCTGGCCGCGCACAATGGTTCGAATATGCTGATCATTTCCGATCGTGCGCACAACGTCGACCGAATGATTACGATCATCCGGCGCATCGATCAGTCCAACGATGAAGACATCGAGGTCGTGCCACTCGAGCATGCATCGGCGGCGGAAGTCGTTCGGGTGCTTACCGCGCTATCGCAAACACCCCGTGCCGACGGCGTACCGGTAACAACGAGCCTGGTTTCCGATGCCCGGACCAATAGTGTCCTTATCGGCGGCGATCGAAGCGAGCGATTGCGCCTCAGGGCTTTGATCGCACATCTCGACACACCATTGCAGGACGGCGGAGACACCCAGGTTCGTTATCTTCGATATGCGGACGCCGAAGAGCTGGCGACCAAGTTGCAGCAGCACTTCACGCAGCAGGCTGCCGGAGCTGCCGGCCCCACGCCCGGCAATTCCGACAACGTCAGCGTCTGGGCCGACACGCAAACCAATGCCATAGTCGTCAACGCACCGCCAAAAATGATGCGTTCGCTGATGAATATCGTCGATAAACTCGATATCCGGCGCGCTCAGGTCCTGGTCGAAGCAATTATCGTCGAAGTGATTGCGGACAAGAGTTCGGAACTCGGCGTCACCTGGGCAGTTGATGGCAGTGGCGACAAAGCGGTCGTCGGTGTAACCAATTTCCCCCCGTCTCCCGGCGTCGTTCAGCTCGCCGGCGCTCTTAGCGGCGGTAGCGATACGATACCCGACCCCGGTTCTCTGATTGGTACCGGAGTCACATTCGGCGTCGGACGAATTGCCGATACCGGAACCAATTTTGCGGCGATTCTGCGGGCTCTGCGCGGTGATGCCGACACCAACATCATTTCGACACCGACTATCGTTACCACCGACAATGAAGAGGCGAGTCTCAATGTCGGGCAGGAGGTACCGTTCGTAACCGGGTCTTTTTCCAATACCGGAACCGGCGGCGGTGGCGCGGTGAACCCGTTCCAGACCGTTCAACGGCAACAGGTGGGCGTCAAGCTGGTCATCACCCCGCAGATCAATGAAGGCGACTCTTTGCTACTGAAGATTTCGCAAGAAATTTCAAGTATTGCAAGTTCGTCGCAAGGAGCAGTTGACCTCATTACGAATCAGCGCATTATCGAAACGACGGTAATCGTCGAGGACGGTGCAATCCTGGTGCTGGGCGGATTACTGGAAGACACGCTGCGCGAAAGCGACCAGCGCGTTCCGATACTGGGCAGCATACCCGTTCTTGGAGCTTTATTTCGCAGTCGTACGACCAACAAGGTCAAGACCAACCTGATGGTTTTCATTCGGCCCAAGATTCTTCGTGACGATGCGCAGATGGCTTTCGAAACCAATGCCAAGTACAACTACATTCGTGATGTGCAGCAGGAAGGTCGAAGTGGCCGTGTCGCGCTGATGCCAGGCGAAGACAGGCTGGTTCTGCCGCCTTTGGAAGCTCAGCAGAAACCGGCGGGGCCGGTTATTGATCTGAGGCGTCCTGCGGACACCGATTCGTCCACAGAAGACGAGCAATGAGCCCAGCTAACTGCGCCTGATCCATGGAGCTTCCTACTGAAATCGTGCTGGAGTCCGTCGATGCGGGCCCCATCGTCGAACAACCCAGCGCAAGGGCCCTGCCTTTCTCTTTCGCCAAGCGGCATGGTGTGCTGATTCGCGAGATATCCGACGGCGCCGCCGACACGATTTACCGCGCAGGCGCGTCCCCGCTGAGCCTCGCCGAGGCGCGCCGCTTTGCCGGTGTCCCGCTTAAATTGACCCGCGTCTCAAGCGAAGCATTTGACGCAATTCTTCAGCAATCGTATGAACAGGGTTCGAACAAGGCCATGCAGATGGCCGGCGATCTCGACGACCAGACCGACTTGCTGCAAGTAGCGCAGGAATTGCCTGAGCCTTCCGACCTGCTGGAAAGCGACGACGATGCACCGATCATTCGTTTCATAAATGCAGTGTTGACGCAAGCGGTGAAGGAAAATGCGTCGGATGTGCACATTGAACCCTATGAAAACCGGCTGGTCGTGCGCTTTCGAATTGACGGTGTCCTGCAGGAAGTCTTGCAGACGCGGCGCGCAGTGGCGCCATTAGTCGTATCAAGAATCAAGGTCATGTCGAAACTCGACATTGCAGAGAAACGATTGCCGCAGGACGGTCGCATTTCATTGAGAATTGCCGGCCGCGCCGTGGATGTGCGCGTTTCGACGATGCCCTCCGGGCATGGCGAGCGCGTCGTACTGCGCCTGCTGGACAAGCAAGCCGGCAGACTGGACCTGACGTCGCTCGGTATGGATAGCAAATCGCTTGCTGTCATGGACGACCTGATTCACAAGCCGCACGGAATAATACTGGTGACCGGCCCCACGGGCTCGGGTAAGACAACAACCCTGTATGCCGCGCTGGAGCGTATTAACGACAATAGCCGGAACATCATGACGGTCGAGGATCCGATCGAGTACTTCATCGATGGCATCGGCCAGACCCAGGTAAACACCAAGGTCGAGATGACTTTTGCACGCGGACTTCGCGCCATCCTGCGTCAGGATCCCGATGTCGTCATGGTCGGCGAAATCCGCGACCTAGAAACGGCCGAAATCGCGGTTCAGGCCAGCCTCACAGGACACCTTGTCCTGTCGACCCTCCACACCAATACGGCGGCAGGCGCCATCGCCCGACTGCGTGACATGGGAATAGAGCCGTTTCTGCTTTCGTCCAGCCTGATCGGTGTACTGGCTCAGCGCCTGGTCAGGGTTCTGGATGGTGAAACCAAAGTCGCGTACACCGCCCGCGATTACGAATGCCGCACCTTGAAGATGGATCCGAACAATCCACCGACGCTTTATCGGGCGGGCGTCGAAGACGGCAGTGGATACCACGGCCGCACGGGCATTTATGAGCTGATTGCTGTCGACGATCGCATGCGAACCATGATTCATGACGGCGTCAGTGAACAGGAGCTCGAAAAATATGCCCGAACCAAGGGCCCCAGTATTCGCGACGATGGAAATCGGCGCGTGCTTGAAGGCAGTACGACGCTCGAGGAAGTATTGCGAGTTACGCGTGCCGATTAGGATTGCGGGCTAGAATACCGCCATGGGTGCCTTCGAATTCATCGCTCTCGACAAGTCCGGCAAGGAATCGCGTGGCCTGCTGGAGGGCGACACACCCAAACACGTACGGCAGATCCTGCGCGACCGGAAGTTGCTGCCGGTCAGCGTTACAGAAATCGCAAAGAAAGAATCGAAACGCCAGACTACCCAGCTGTCATTCCGTCGCAGTCTTTCCGCCAGCGAACTGGCATTGCTCACGCGGCAACTTGCTACGCTTTCACAAGCCGGACTGCCGCTGGAAGAAGCCTTGCTTGCGGTCAGCGAACAGAACGAGAACCCTCGCGCGAAAAGTATCATGCTCGGTGTCCGCGCCCGCGTTCTCGAAGGACACACGCTGGCCGACGGCCTCGGCGATTTCCCGCAGGCGTTCCCGGATCTCTATCGGGCCACCGTAGCGGCGGGCGAACAGTCCGGGCACCTCGATGCCGTTCTGGAGCGACTCGCTGAGTTCACGGAATCGAGGCAATTACTGCAACAACAGGTGCGCAACGCCCTTATCTACCCCATAGCACTTGTCGTAACGGCGGTTGGCATCATCAGTTTCATGCTTGCCTATGTCGTACCCAAAGTCGTTTATATTTTCGAGAATTACAATCAGCAGCTGCCGATTCTGACTCGCATAATGATTGCTTCGAGCGATTTCATCCGCGACTACTGGCTGGCGCTGATTGTGGTTACCGTCGCTCTTTTCATGGGCCTGAGACAACTCCTGAAGAAAGACGGTCCGAAACGCCGCTACCACCGGTTTCTCCTGCGGGTGCCCATTGTCAGCCGGCTGACTCGCGGTCTGAATACGGCAAGATTCACCCAGACGCTGAGCATTCTTGCCGGCAGCGGCGTGCCGATTCTCGAGTCATTACAGATAGCCGCTCAGGTTATCGTCAACGTACCAATGCGCGAGGCCGTTGAAGAAGCGGCATTGCGTATTCGCGAGGGTGCGATGATCAGCAAGTCTCTCGCAGCCAGTAAATTATTCCCACCGATGACCACTCACCTCATTTCCAGCGGCGAAGCCAGCGGAAAGCTCGAAGAAATGCTGAGCAGAGCGGCAAAAAACCAGGAGCGGGAGGTCGATTCGTTGATTGCAACCTTGCTTGGCGTGATGCAACCGCTGCTGGTCATCATAATGGCTGCAATCGTGCTCTTGATCGTTCTCGCAATTCTCCTGCCGATATTCGAAATCAATAACCTGATCAATTAGATCGGCACGGAATCGCGGCAGTTGCAATCTGTCGATCCGCTTCTTGCGCAGTGACTTTTTTCACGGTATACAGAGGTCATTGTGATTGGCTTCAACCGTTTTTTCGGTTGGTTTTTCGGAGTCCGCGATGGCACAGAAAGAAGCTAAGGACCGGAAAGGGTCTTTGGAAGTAGCAGACGAAGAGGACGACGATCAGTCCGACGATTTTCTTGACGACGAGGCGGACGACGAAGAACCGGATTCCGATAACGTTGGTGATGTATCCGTCGAGATCAACGTCGAGAGCCTGATTGCAGAAATTGAATCCGAACACGACGACGAAGCGGCGCGCAGGCGCGAGGTTCGCCGCCGGCTCGAAGAGATTCGCGAGCAGCGGGAGGCTTTGAAGGACATTGAAGATACTTTTACCATGTATCTCGATGATGACGACGACGATGATAATTAGCGGAAATCGCGGCTTCTGACGACCAGTTCGCCCAGCCAACTGCTGTGGTCCAGCAACTTTCTCGCAATGACGTGAACCACTTTTCCCTCAATCTGTAGCTCGCCCTCGACCCCCATGAGTCGCGCATTCAGCAACACGTTGCGCTGCTCATCCGCAATTCGCTTCCATACGATGAGGTTTGCATAGCCCGCTTCATCCTCCAGCGTCACGAAAGTCACACCGCTTGCCGTGCCCGGGCGCTGCTTCGTAATGACCAGTCCCGCGATACGGATGCGACTGCCATTGCGCAGTTCCGGCAAGCGGCCGGAATCCACGTAACCGTAAGAATCGAGACGGTCCCGGATCACTGCCAGCGGGTGGCGTTCCAGCGTCAATCCAAGGCTTTTGTAATCGGCAACGATATTCTGTCCCTCGGTCGGCCGGCGCAGCATCGGCGTAGCTTCGTAGCGATCCATGCTGGCGAACAGCGCCGTGGGCTCCTCTACCCCCTCAACGGTCCAGCGCACCTTGTGCCGATGCCCGTCGAGTGCAGAGAGGGCACCGGCAGCCGCGAGCGCACCCAGTTCCCGACGGTTGATACGACTGCGCTCCACGAGTTGCTGAATACTTCGGTACGACCCGGCGTCGCGCCCGGTCACGACGGCCTGAGCGGCGGTTTCCGACAAGCCCTTGATCTGCCGCAGACCGAGGCGCAACGCGGGTACGCCGTCGCCGCCGCGTTCCAGGCTGCTGTCCCAGTCGCTGCAGTTGACGTCGGCATTGCGTACCTCGACGCCATGGCGTCGCAGATCCTGGATCAGTTGTGATGCGGAGTAAAAACCCATGGGCTGGCTGTTGAGCAATGCGCAGGTAAAAGCTGCCGGCTCGTGACATTTAAGCCAGCAGGACACGTAGACCAGCAATGCGAAACTGGCTGCATGCGATTCGGGAAAACCGTACTCACCGAACCCGAGTATCTGTTTGAAAATCTGCCGCGCAAAATCCTCCGCGTAACCGCGGTCCCGCATACCCCTGATGAGCTTCTCCTCGAACGGGCCCAGTCCGCCGCGACGTTTCCAAGCTGCCATCGCGCGTCGCAGGCGGTCTGCTTCTCCTGGTGTAAATCCGGCCGCCACGACGGCGAGCTGCATCACCTGTTCCTGGAAAATCGGCACGCCCAGCGTGCGTTGCAACACATCGCGTACGTCATCGCTGGGATACTCGACCGGCTCCTCACCATCCCGCCGGCGCAGGTAAGGATGCACCATGTCGCCCTGTATCGGGCCGGGCCGGATGATGGCCACTTCGATAACGAGGTCGTAATAGCAGCGCGGTTTCAGGCGCGGCAGCATGGCCATCTGCGCGCGCGATTCGATCTGGAACACGCCCATCGTGTCGCCGTCACAGATCATGTCGTAGACGAGCGGATCCTCGGCCGGTACGGTCGCCAGCGTATAGTCGCGACCATCATAGGCGCGGATCAGATCGAAGCTGCGGCGTATGGCCGTCAGCATGCCGAGACCGAGCACATCGACTTTCAGCAGCCCGAGGTCCTCGAGATCGTTTTTTTCCCACTGGATGACCGTGCGATCGTCCATGGTGGCGTTCTCCACCGGCACGAGTTCGGACAAAGGCCCATCGGATATTACGAAGCCGCCGACGTGCTGTGACAGGTGACGTGGGAAGCCGAGCAGCTCCCGAACCAGGTACAGCAGACGTTTGATTACCGGGCTTTGCGGGTCCAGACCGGCTTCCAGCACGCGGCTGTCGTCCACCTGGCTGCCGTCCCACCATTGCATCGAGCGCGCCAGGCGGTCGACCTGCAGGCCGCTCAGGCCCAGCGCCTTGCCGACGTCACGAAGTGCGCTTCTCGGACGGTAGGTAATGACCGTCGCCGCCAGTGCAGCACGTTCCCGGCCGTATTTCCGGTAGATGTACTGGATGACTTCTTCGCGGCGCTCATGTTCGAAATCGACATCGATATCCGGCGGTTCATTGCGCTCTTTGGAAATAAAGCGCTCGACCAGCGTTGCCATCCGGCCCGGATCCACTTCGGTAATGCCGAGACAGAAGCACACCGCGGAATTGGCGGCGGACCCGCGACCCTGGCACAGAATTCCCTGGCTTCTCGCGAAAGCAACGATGTCGTACACGGTCAGGAAATAGGATTCGTATTCGAGCTCGCGAATCAGTTGCAACTCGTGCTCCACCAGCGAAAGGACCTTTGTCGGCACACCTTCCGGCCAGCGCCGCTGCATGCCTTCCTCGCTCAGCTGGCGCAGGTAACCCGCCGGCGTCTGGCCGGCGGGCACGAGCTCATGCGGGTATTCGTAACGGAGTTCGTCAAGAGAAAAATCGATAGCACCGGCAATACGCAAGGTTTCCTCGAGCAGGGCCGATGGATAGATTTTTTCCAGTCGCTGCAGCGGACGAAGATAACGTTCACCGTTGGGATACAGCGCGAAGCCGGCCTGTTCCAGCGTCACGCCTTCGCGAATGGCGGTTACCGTATCCTGCAATACACGCCGCTGGCGGCAATGCATGTGCACGTCGCCGCAGGCGACCAGTGGCAGGTCGAGTGTCTGACCGAGCTGCTGCAGACGACTCAGTCGTTGCCGCTCGAGACCGTCGGCCAGTAATTCGACGCCCAGCCACAGGCGATCGTGAAAAGTATCGAGAATCCAGCTGTCTTCCGACCCCAGTAACATCTGGTTGTCCGGCAGCCATAACACGAGGCAGTCCGGCAGACCGTCTGCGAAGTCAGCAGCATCGAGGCGGTAACTGCCTTTCTCCGCCGCCCGCCGGCCTTTCGTGATGAGGCGGCACAGGCTTGCATACCCGTGGCGGTTCTGCGCCAGCAGCACCAGCTTTAACCGGCTCACCAGGCGGCACTCGGTTCCGATGATGAGTTTTTTCAGCCCGGCATTTTTTGCCGCAACATGCGCCCGGACGATTCCAGAGACCGAGCATTCGTCGGTCATCGCCAGCGCTTCGTAATCCTGTGCCGCGGCGGTTTCAACCAACTCCTCCGGGTGCGACGCGCCACGCAGAAAAGTGAAGTTACTGAGCGCGTGCAGTTCGGCATAGGCAGTCGACATCTCTTGTATTTTTTACCGGTCTTGCTAACCGAACATGCCGTGCAGGTACCAGCCGGATTCACCATGATTGTCACGAGTGCGATTACGAAAAATCCACAGCTGCATGCCGGCCGGATTGCTGGCCACGAAATAATCCCTGGCGATGCCATCATCGTCCCACCAGCCGGTTTCCAGCCTTTCCGGACCGTCCAGCAATGTCAGGGGACCCTGGTAATGCGGCAGGTTCTGTCGCATATCAAGTGCACGCGGCTCCGGCAACATCCACAACGGCCGCTGCGACAACAGGCTGCTGTTGCGCCACAATTCCGCCACCGGCGGCGTCGCAGGACATTGCGGTGGCTGCGCAAACAACCGCGACGCACGCCACGCATACTGCGGACGATGTTCTGCAACGGCCATGATGCCGTGCACCGACTCATCGCCGATACGTGCGCTCAAACGCTCGACGAGATGCGAGATCAGGGACTCCTGCCGCCGGCTGTCCGTCTTGCTGAAAGCCAGCCGGCCGGTCGTGGTTGAAAGCGGCTGTCCTCTGCTGCTTTGCAGGCGAATCGCGATAACGGCTGCCGGTAATTGCAGGCGATCCAAACGGATGGCCAGCAATTCGCACCAGTGTTCGATGGAACGATCCGCCTGCGCACAACCGACAGTCAGGTGCGTAGCAGGCCCCTGCAGGTGAAAAAAACTGAAGCGAATTCGCTGCACCATCCGTTGCCGGCTGAGCAGAAAACGTTCGAGCTCCAGCAGCAATTCCCGACAGGCGTTGAGCAACAATTCGCGGTCGGACTGTTCTTCGTTCAGTTCGTATTCCCGGCAAAACACCTCCGCTGTTAGATAACACTTGCGCGGATCCGGCAAACGACCGAGTGCCCTGTCGAGTTGCAACAGGCAGCTGGCACCAAAACGTCGCGCAAAACCCTGGCGAGGCAGCCGCAGACAATCGCCGATTGCGGCAATACCCATGGCTTGCAGGGATTCACAGACCGCTTCAGGCCAGTCGAGGCAACTGAGCGGCAGGCGGCTCAGCGCACCGGTAAGGTTTTTCCTGTCGCGGATACATACCCTGTTTCCGGCTCTTGCGAGCCAGGTTGCCGCGAGTGGAGTCGGTGCAATAGCCAGTGACGCGGTGAAACCCTGTTGCTGCAGGTCCCCGGAAATGCGTCGTCGCAATGTACCCAGACCACCGAACAATCGCAGGCTGCCGGCGATCTCCAGCAGCAACACCGCCGGTTTTTCGATGCTGACGAAAGAGGTGAATTGCTTTGCCCAGGTCACCAGTTTTATCAGTACCTGTTCTTCACGGGCCGGATTGCGTTCTGCGAGCGACAAAACGGGTAACAACGCGAGCGCGGCATTCACGGACATGCCACGGCAGATACCGGCCGCCGTGGCCTTTGCATTCGTCAACAACACTCTTCTCAGGCCCTGCTGGTCTTCAACGACGGCAAAAGCGTCTGCGGAATTTACATCCATGACAGCTTCGAGCGCGAGAGCAGGCAGATAAACCCCGAGCCACAGGTGACGAACGACGGCGGGACGAGCGTTGCTCGCCTGAGTGAACTCGGCCCGAACCGCGGGTACTTCAAGAGAAAGCGACTGTTGCGCCCGGACCTTTTTCAACAAGCTGCTAGTGCTCCGCCGCAGACGCATAATCCCGAATCACGGCGGGCCGGCCACCGCGACTCTTCAGGATGCCGAGGTCCGTGCCCTTCTCACCGGTACTGACCCGGATACGCAATGCTGCCGCCGAGGAACCGGACAGCGCTTTGACAGAGCGAAAGGCAATTGCCCAGCTCTGCCCTTTTTCCGCGGCAAGCTGCAGTCGCCGGCTTGCCACATCGTCCATCCGTTCCGACCATACGAGCACCGCGACGCAGTTGCCGGATGACAAGGCCTGCTCGGCGGCCCACAGGCATTCGCCGGCCTTTTTCGGGCGCACGATCAGTACCCGCGAAAGATTAATACCCCACTGCGCGAGCGCAGGAGGATAGGGATCGAAAGGCGGTGCAATCCAGGCAATCCAGCCGGCCGCGTCCTCGCCGCTTGCCTGGCTTAAACGTGCCAGTGCCGGCATCAGCAGCTTGAGTTCGCCGGTACCGTAGTGCTCCAGCAGGATTTCGGTCAGGGCATGCGGCGGCCAGCCGCCGCCCGGCAGGTGGCGATCAAGTCTGGGATAGCCGCTCTCGAGTCCCCGCCAGCCAGGCTTGTCCGCCGGACTGCAGCCCCGCCAGAGACGCGGAGTCTGCAACAGTTTCTCCAGGACATCGTCCACCCTTTTCCACCGTCACTAAAGAAGCCAGCAGTCTCAATGCAACGGCATGCCGTCACGAATAACGCCGACCACAACGCCCTCGATCACCATCGACTGCAGCTTGAGATCGACCCGTATCGGTTCGAATTCCTCGTTTTCCGGCAACAGCCAGACCAGCGATCCGTCCTGGCGGTAACGCTTGACCGTCACCTCATCGTCGACCCGGGCCACAACGATCTGACGGCTGCGAACTTCCGGCGTACGGTGTACGGCCACCAGATCGCCATCGAGGATGCCGGCATTCTTCATGCTCATGCCTTCGACCCGGAGCAGGTAATGCGCCTTCCGCTTGAACAGCGCCTGATCGATCCTGTAATGCGTTTCAATATGTTCTTCCGCCAGAATCGGCCGACCGGCAGCCACCCTGCCAACCAATGGCAAGCCGAGTTGTTCACGCAGCGAATCCTTCAGCTGAATACCTCGCGATGTGCCGGGTATCAGTTCCAGCACTCCCTTCTTCTGCAGCGCCCTTAAATGCTCTTCGGCCGCATTGGAGGACTTGAAGCCGAGCTCCCTGGCAATTTCGGCGCGCGTCGGCGGCATGCCATATTCGGCCATAAACTCTTGAATCATATGAAGAATCTGGGACTGTCGCGGAGTCAGTTGGTGCATGGCAGGGTCCTGTGCATATAAACAGTTACTGGGATTATATACAGGTCTCTGCACAGTGCAAGCGCCAAAAGTGCCGGTTCGGGTATTCGATCCCCGGCTCCGCTTGACCGGCAGAAAAACACCTGGGGACTGACTCGAACAGCGAAAGCTGCCGCTATCATTCGATGCTCAAATGAGACGCCGCCAGACAAATTGCCGATATCACTGGTAAAAATCATGTGTCGTAGTACAATCCGCGCGCCTCGACGTATCAGGACTAAAGCAATTCGATCCTGTATGCTTCGCAGCAACCCTGCCGTCATTCAAATTTGTCGTCAACAGACGACAAACACCGAACAAAATCAGTGTTTTCATTGAAGACAGCAACGGTTTAGGAAATAATGCGCGTGCAGTTTTATCCCAACAGAGGAAATTTGGAATGATTAAGAACGTATTAAAAGTGAGCGCAGCTGTGCTCGTACTCGGTCTGGCCTCTGGTTGTGCCAGCACCGAAGCTATCGAAAAAGCACAGGCTACCGCAGACGCCGCAGCACGAGACGCAGCATCTGCAAAATCTGCTGCTGAAGCTGCGCGTGCCACAGCGGACAGCGCAGCGCAAGCTGCCCGTGGTGCTCAGAGCACTGCAGACAAAGCCATGTCGGCTGCGACTGCCGCACAGGCCTGCTGCGATGCGAATCGCGACCGCCTGGAGCGCATGTTCCAGAAATCTATGTCTAAGTAGTAAATCGCTACGAAGATTTAGTAAGACGCCGCGCTTGTCGCGGCGTTTTTTATGCTGCGTCCGATGGGTGCCGGCACGCCGTTGGCATGTTGCAGCGCAATCTCCGCCTGGTCCCAGTCGAGTTCACCCGGACGGCTGCTGGTCGCAACAACAAACTGTTCGGTCAGCGACGTCAATGCATCTTTGACCGGCGCCTGAAGTTCCGGGGGATTCGTCACTGTTGTCGTGGCTTGTGTACTTTCAGCCACCGCGTTTTCGTCCGCTGATTCCGGCGGCGCGACGACTTCCAGCGTCCGATGCACCTCCAGCACCAGTTCATCTCCGTTCCAGCCGATCTTGACCGGTTCATTGATGATGCGTACCGGCGTATTGACCGCAACCTGGTCGAATAGGAATTCGATGTCCTCGGGGAACATGCGTATGCAGCCATGCGTCACCCGCATGCCGACACCGGCCGGCCGGTTCGTACCGTGGATTAGGTAACCCGGGATATCCAGGCGCATCGCATGAGCGCCCAGCGGGTTCTCCGGGCCGGGCGGCACGATTCTCGGCAAGGGGTCTCCGTCCGCCAGATGTTCCGCACGCACGGATTCGGGCGGATACCAGCTCGGATTCTTCGCTTTTACGGTGATCCGCGTCTGACCCAACGGCGTAGCCCAGTCCATCCGGCCAATGCTCATCGGCCAGGTCATGACCAGTGCCGGCGAGCCGGGCCTCTTTTCCGGGTAGTAGTACATACGGTATTCGGCGAGATTCAACACGATGCCGTGTCGCTTGCCCGGAGGAAGAACGAATTGCGTCGGCAACAGGATCTCGGTGCCCTCACCCGGCAACCAGGCATCAACTTCGGGATTCGCGCGAACGATATCTTCATAGCCAAGGCCGTGACGCCGGGCCAGGTCCAGCAATGTTTCCTCCGCCCTCGAGCGAACGGTAGAAATTACGCCGATGACATCATAGCCGTCGGGTGGCAGCTCGTAGACCTCGGCGCGTGCTGTGCCCGACAACAATGTGGCGGCGATTACGAGCGCACAGCGCCACCCTGAAAATCTCATCGTCCTAGCTCCTCGTGTTCGATCACTTCGGTTTCCGATTCCGCTGACAGCAGCCATTTCTGCATCGACTTGCTGGCCAGGAGTCGCGCCGGGTAAGTACTGGCCGATTGCGGCAGGTTTATACCGTAGGTACGGAATCGCAGCACCACCGGAGCGAACATCGCGTCGGCAATACTGAAGCGACCGAAAAGCCAGTCGCCACCGCTCGCGTACCGGTGCTGGCAATCCGACCAGATTTCGAAAATCCGGTCTATATCCGCCGTCAGCGCGTCGGGCAACGGTACTTTACGCCCCATCGCCCGACAATTCATAGGCATTGACGCACGCAATGCAGAAAATCCGGAGTGCATCTCGGCACTGACAGACCGGGCGTGTGCCCGCGCCCAGGCATCTTCCGGCCAGAGGTTGCAGTCGGGCCAGCGCTCGGCAACCGTTTCCGCAATTGCCATCGAATCCCAGACGGTGTGGCCATCGAGCAGCAGCACCGGCACGCGACCAGCGGGCGAATGCTTTCTTAGTTCCTCCGCCGTACCCGGCATATCCAGCGGCACGCGGATTTCCTCGAAATCGATTCCGGCCTCCGACAACAGCAGCCACGACCGCAGTGACCAGGACGAGTAGTTTTTGTTGCCGATGACCAGTTTTACATTCACCTGAGTTTCCCGGGATTATGGATGGAACGCGATGCTGCTTGACGATCAGTTTCGTCATTTTACAGGCGTCCGGCACCCGGGTCGCCCGCATTTTTCAGAATTCCCTGCCTGCATTGACCCGCCAAGTCTCTGTCGGTAGCCTTCGAACCCTTGCACCGCGCGGAAAATCGAAATGGGAATGAGATTCTCGCTTGATCTGAGTGATCGCGACCTGCGTTTTTTTCGCGAGGCGCTTGCGAGAGCCCGCCACGCCGTTCGCGATGCCGAAGAGTCGGAGATCATAGAGGCCATCGGCGACGTCCTGAGCGAGATCAAGGGCGAAGGTCCCTTGCCCGATTTCGTTTCCCGACGAATTCCTCAGCTGGAGTCAATGATCCGCATGTTGCAGGACGAGGAATGGCGGTTGCCGGCCGAAGAACGCGAACGACTGCTGGCGACGTTCATTTATTTCGGCGATCCGGAAGATATTTTGCCCGACCATATACCAGTGGTCGGGTATCTCGATGACGTCATCATGATCGAACTGGTCGTACGCGAATTGCGTCACGTGCGGGACGCTTACGATGATTTTTGCGACTTCCGGGAAAACTATGACAAAAGCAACAAGTCCCGGATCGACTCGGCTGTGCGCCGTGACAGAATTGATCGCAAGCGTCAGCAATTGCACCAGCGCATGAAGCGACGACTGAAGACGGACAAGAATCGGAAGAAAAGTCCGGTGCTCTGGTAAACCCGTGTGCTCAGAAACGCATTAGTACGGAACCCCAGGTGAATCCGCCACCAAAGGCTTCCATCAGGATCAGCTGATCGCGCTGAATACGACCGTCGCGAATGCCCACGTCCAGTGCCATTGGAACGGAAGCGGCCGAAGTATTGCCGTGATCCTGTACTGTCAGAATGACTTTCTCCATTGGCAGATCGAGGCGCTTGGCCGTCGCCTGGATAATTCGCAAATTGGCCTGATGCGGAATCAGCCAATCCAGCTCAGCCTTGTCGATGTTATTGGCTTTGAGTGCTTGTTCAGCAACGTTGCCCAGTGTCTTGACGGCCACCTTGAACACTTCATTGCCGACCATGATGATGTTCGAATCGCCGACGCCGGCCTTTTCCAGTTCCTTTGACACGCCTACCGGATAGTAAAGGAGATCCTTGTATTGACCGTCGGCGCCGAGGTGGCAGGAGATGATGCCCGGTTTTTCTGACGGCTTTACGATGACGGCGCCAGCACCGTCACCGAAAAGAACACAGGTACTCCTGTCCGTCCAGTCGACCAGCTTGGTAATGATCTCTGCGCCGATTACCAGCGCGCATTTGGCTTCTCCGGCACGGATGAACTTGTCGGCCGTCGTCAGCGCATAGATGAATCCGGTGCACGCCGCTTCGATACTGAATGCCGGGCATCCGCCAATCCCGAGCCGGTGCTGTACCAGTGTCGCGATGTTGGGAAAGACGAGGTCCGGTGTGGTCGTGCCGATGATGATCAGATCGATGTCTTCGGCCTTAACGCCAGCATCTTCGATCGCGATCTTTGCAGCTTCGAGGCAAAGATCGGACGTTGTCTGGTCTTTCGCGGCCACATGACGTCGTTCCACGCCGGTGCGGGTACGAATCCACTCGTCGGTGGTGTCGACGATTTTCTCCAGATCGGCATTGGTCATGATCCGTTCAGGCAGGCAGCGCCCGGTTCCTTCGATTCTCGAATAGATCATGCCGCTTCCTGTTGCAGTAGGTTACCGATCTGCGCCGGGACCTGATTCTCGACTTCGACCAGGGCCGTATCGATGGCGTGCTGAAACGCGTACGAGTCCGCAGCACCGTGGCTCTTGATAACGATACCATTTAGGCCGACCAGAGATGCACCATTGTATTTGCGGGAGTCCATTTCGACACTCAGTCTTTTCAGAACCGGAGCAGCGAGAATTGCCTGTACTCGGGAAAAAACGTTTCGAGTGAAAGCACGGCGCAGGTAATGCGAGGCCAGGCCGACGGTGCCCTCCATCGTCTTGAGCGCGACATTTCCGGTGAATCCATCTGCAACCACTACATCCGCTTTGCCGGAAAAAATCTCATTGCCTTCGATAAAGCCTACGTAGTTAAGGCCGCTGTTGTTCAATAGCGCGGCAGCGCCTTTCACAGTTTCGATACCCTTGGTGTCCTCAACTCCGATATTCAGCAACGCCACTCGCGGACGTTCGATATGCCGGATGTCACCGGTGACGATGGAACCCATGACGGCAAACTGAAATAGCTGCTGCGGATCGTTAACGGTATTGGCACCGAGGTCCAGCATATGAACCGTGCCACCGATGGCAGGCAACTCGGCAATTATCGCCGGCCGGTCGATGCCAGGCAGCATCTTCAGCACGAATTTTGCCGTTGCCATCAAGGCGCCGGTATTGCCGGCACTGACGCAGGCATCCGCAATGCCGCCCTTGACCATGTCAATTGCGATTCGCATGGACGAATTCTTTTTCTTGCGAAGAGCGTCGACCGGGGATTCCGACATTGCGACGACTTCGGATGCGTGATGAATGGTGATTCGGCTGTCGCTGCCGATAATGCGCTTGACCAGTTCGCCGAGTATGTACTCATCGCCGACGAGCGCCAGCTTGAGGCCTGAGTGTTTTTCCAGGGAAGCATAAGCCGCCCGCACGACAACCTCAGCGCCGAGGTCGCCGCTCATCGCATCAAGGGAAATGACGGAGTTTGATCCCACCACATCTGAGGGCCAGGCAATCGCCCGACCCGCGATCGGGAAGACTACTCTTCGGAAACTTCTTCGGCTTTAACGATGACCTGTTTGCCGCGATAGAACCCGTCGGGCGTAACGCAATGTCGCAGATGGGTCTCGCCGGAAGTCGGATCGACGGACAACGCCGGTGCACTGAGCTTATCGTGCGAACGCCGCATTCCGCGAGTCGAAGGTGTCTTGCGACTTTTTTGAACAGCCATTGTTATCTCCAGTCAACGATGACATCGGCGTGCCACCAGGCAAATTAATTCGAGTCCGTCAATTGCGACCTGAGTCCCGCAAAGGGCCTGACAGTGTCGCGACGTACCGGCGGTGCGTCCGACACCATCGGCTTACATTCTGTTTCGTCGTCGTGCCTGGCCACCATTGGCAAGGCCATGATGACCGCCTCTTCCACGAGATCGGCCGGCTTCAGCCAGGCCTCGTCAAGTTCCCAGACCTCGTAGTCCCCGCCGTCAACTCCTCGAGTGCCCGGCGGCAGAAGCAGCAGCTTCAAGTCGGCGTTGACGCCAAATTCGAACGGCTCCAGGCAGCGCTGGCAAACTGCGACCAGCCGCGCCCGGATTTCCCCGACCAGAGAAACGATTTCGCGCCGCGAGTCGGCCCAGCCGAAGCGGAGTCTAATCTGAACCGGTAGTTGCCGCCATTTCGCCGCCGAGTCCCTGAACGGAACTCCCGCCAGGTCTGTCTCAATGATCTCTGAAAGCCGCGGAAAACTAAGAATTTCTTCTTTAGTTTCAATTGCTTGACTTCGCTCAGCCAGCTCCGCCGGCGTGGCGCGTTCTGTGAGCGGGCTGGCCATCGCGGGCGCATGATATGTGCGATTCCCTTACCTGTCAAAGGCCTGTGCGAGCTTGCAGGCCACGATCCGACATAATTCGCAGGTAGGCGTCCGGCAAACTGGCTAGACTGTGTATAAGATACCCAAGCTACTGAATTCCGATGCAAAACCCGTCTGCCCCACCGATCATACTTGCCTCCTCGTCGTCCTACCGGCGTGGGCTGCTGGACCGTTTTCTGCACGAATTCGAATCGGTGTCGCCCGGCGTCGACGAATCCGCCTTTACCGATCTCGAACCGGAGCAACTGGCGGCCGTGCTGGCCAGGAAAAAAGCGGAAGCGGTTTCCAGCAAGCATCGCGATTCATTGATTATCGGCGCGGATCAGCTTGCGGTGCTGGACGATACCGTCCTTGGCAAGCCGGGAGACCATCAAAGAGCCGTGGAGCAATTGCTGGCGGCATCGGGCAAAGTCGTACGTTTCCTGACCGCCGTCTGCATCCTTGATCCGGTGACGCGCCATAGGCTCGAGCACGTGGATACCACGACTGTTCGTTTCCGCAACTTTGACCGGCGCCTGGTCGAGTCCTATCTCCGTCACGACAAACCTTACGACTGTGCCGGCAGTTTCAAGATTGAAGGTGCTGGTTTCGTGCTGTTCGAGTCCGTCAGCAGCGACGATCCGACGGCATTGATCGGACTGCCTATGATCTGGTTATCCGGTCGACTATTGGAACTCGGTTATTTGCTGTCCCGATCAAAGTGATCAGGATACGAGCCGCTGATTGAGAAACTGCGCCAGATCGTCTGCCAGCGGTGCCGTGAAATGTTGTTCGTTGCCGTTCTCGTCGGGAAACGAGATCGACTGAGCGTGAAGAAAAAGTCTCTTGAGGCCCATCGTTTTCAGTTTCGCATTCTGTTCTGCGTCACCGTAGCGTTCATCGCCGGCCAGCGGATACCCGGCATGCGCCGCGTGCACGCGGATCTGGTGTGTACGGCCTGTCAGAGGCTGACACTGCAGCAAACTGTATTGTCCGAATGACTGCGATAAGCGAATTCTCGTCTGAGCGGATTTGCCCTCCGGACTGACTATGACGTGTCTTTCCCCGCCCTGCCGATGCTGCACGTAAAGCGGCGCATCGATGAGCTGCTCGCCTGACTGCCAGTCGCCGACGGCAAGCGCAATATAATTTTTCTCGACCTGACCCTCACGAAACATCGCGTGCAACTTGCGCAGTGCACTGCGTTTTTTAGCCAGCACCAGGCAGCCGGAAGTTTCCCGGTCCAATCGGTGCGCCAACGACAAATCCCGCAACTCGGGTCTCGCACTTCGCAGGATCTCGATGACTCCGTGACTGATGCCGCTGCCGCCGTGCACCGCCATACCGGCCGGTTTGTTGACCACCAGCATCAGGCGATCCTCGAACAGGACATGCTGCAACAAAGCCCGGCCGGTTCCTGCGGGCGGGCCGGACCCGTCGGCGTTGATCCTGGCGGGAGGAATTCGCACTTCATCGCCGGCCAACAGCTTGTAATCCGCGCGCACGCGACCGCCGTTCACCCGCACCTCTCCGCGCCGCAATATCCGGTACAGCCGACCTTTCGGCAATCCCGGGAGCTCGCGCCGCAGGAAATTGTCGACGCGTTGCCCCGCCTGCTCCTGATCGATTCGGATCTTGCGCACGCCGGTCTGGCGAGTCTGCGGATCCGACTGGCTTCGGGGTTCGTTCATTTCCGGCTCACGATTGTGTTATTCAAGTTGCGTCAATGACTTATTAGGCATTGCCGGGGGTGAATGCTGTGCTATATTACCCGCCCGTGACGGCAGCAGGATGAATTTCGAGTCTCATGCCCGATCGCCGCGTAAGGACCGGCAAGCCCGGTCCTAAAGCAAATTAAGACTGAATTTCCGACACCGCGACGCGCGAGGTCGGCCTCTAATTGGCAGCAAGCCCGGATTCACGGCATGCGCCAGAGCGGTTTTTCCGCAGGGACCTTATGATTTGTTTCCTGTTGCGCCTGATGATCGAGCCAATCGGCTGGCATCCGGCTAACCAGAAGTCAGCATTCCGCGACACCGGCGCTGCACGCCGGTGCTTGCGACTTGCACCCGTTCCCTGCCCCGCCGCTCAGGCACCACTGCGCCCGATCCATTTGCTGCCCGACTACAACATCGAAGCAGGGCATCATGAAAAGAATGTTAATCAATGCAACTCAGGAAGAAGAGTTGCGCATGGCAATGGTCGACGGCCAGCGCCTTTACGATCTGAACATCGAGTTACCATCTAGCGAACGCAAAAAAGCCAACATCTACAAAGGAAAGATCACGCGAATCGAGCCGAGTCTCGAGGCGGCTTTCGTCAACTACGGTGCCGATCGGCACGGCTTCTTGCCACTGAAGGAAATCTCCAGCGAATACTTTCTGTCCGACGTCGATTCGGGCAAGCCGAATATCAAGGCCGTTCTCAAGGAAGGCCAGGATATCGTCGTCCAGATCGACAAGGAAGAGCGCGGCACCAAGGGTGCTGCACTTACCACGTTCGTAAGCCTTGCCGGACGCTTCATCGTCCTGAAACCCAACAAACCACGCTCCGGCGGCGTATCGCGCCGCATAGTCGGCGAAGATCGCGACCTGGCGCGCCAGTCCGTTCGTGAAGTCGACGTGCCACAGGGCATGAGCATGATCCTGCGAACGGCAGGAATAGACCGCAGCGCAGAAGAGCTCGAATGGGACCTGCAGAACCTGCTGTCCATCTGGGAAGCGATCAAAAAGGTCGTTGTCGAGCGCCCGTCGCCGTTCCTGATCTATCGGGAAAGCAACGCCGTGGTTCGCGCACTTCGCGACTACCTGACTGCCGAAGTCGGCGAAATACTGATCGACGATGAAGCGGCATACAAGGAAGCGGCCGAATTCGTCGAACACGTCATGCCGCACAACCTGCGGAAGCTGAAACTGTATAACGACGAAGTGCCGCTGTTCACGCGCTACCAGATCGAGTCGCAAATCGAATCCGCATTTGCTCATTCCGTCACGTTGCCCTCCGGCGGCAGCCTGGTCATTGACCATACGGAAGCCCTGGTATCGATCGATATCAACTCAGCGCGCGCAACAAAAGGTGGCGACATTGAAGCCACGGCACTGAACACCAACCTGGAGGCAGCCGATGAAATCGGCCGGCAGTTGCGGCTGCGTGACCTCGGTGGACTGGTAGTCATCGACTTCATCGACATGGGGCCGCAAAAAAACCAGCGTGATGTCGAGAATCGTTTGCGCGATGCAGTCAGCCAGGATCGTGCCCGCGTACAGATCGGCAAAATTTCAAGGTTTGGGCTGCTCGAAATGTCACGGCAGCGGCTGCGACCCTCGCTCGGCGAATCGAATTACCTGACCTGCCCGCGTTGCTCCGGCATCGGCAACATTCGCAGTGTCGAGTCACTGGCATTGGCTATTCTGCGCATCATTGGCGAAGAAGCGCGCAAGGAACGCACAGCCAAAGTCATCGCACAGCTACCGGTCGAAGTGGCAACTTATCTGCTGAACGAAAAACGCGACTGGGTGCAGAACCTGGAAGCGCGCAGCGATACACAAGTCATCCTGATTGCAAACTCCGCGCTCGAAACACCACATTACCGCATTCGCCGCGTGCGCGACGACCAGGTCGAGTTACCGGAAAATACCGGCACCAGCTACACGCTCGCAGAAATGGACGACGAGATCGATTCGCCACAGGCCGGCCAGGACAAGAAACCGGTGGAACAAGCGGCAATCGTCACTGTTACCGCTCCGGGCCCCGCGCCGGCACCGGCGCCGCCGCCGAAGATCGTGAAGGACAAGGGTCCGGGCTTATTTGCCCGATTCATGTCGCTCTTTTCTCGGGATGCTGGCGAAGACGATGATTCGCAGGAGCGCAACAAACGCCGTCAGGCTTCAGACAGCCGCCGTCGCGGCGGCAGACAGTCCGGTCGCGGCGACGATTCAAGGCAACGAGGGTCCGATCGCGGCAGGCCGCCACGCAAGAAAAAGGGCGAGCGGCAGGCAAGCGGCAATACAGCCGGTGACGATTCCTCGCGACCGAAAAAGAACCGGCGCAAGACAAAGTCTGCCGATGCCCGGCAGGAGCAGAAGACGCAGG
>JAOUGX010000052.1 GCA_029865385.1 Gammaproteobacteria bacterium | reverse complement strand
TATCGGCCCTGCAAGGCAGTCCGATAACTGCCACGATCGAGAGATAGAACACTGTAGGAGCCTGCATTGCAGGCGACCTTCGGGAAGGCAGAGACAAACCCTGTAGGAGCCTGCATTGCAGGCGACCCTGCAAAACGCATCAACAAACAGGACAAGACCGTGGCAACCAACCAGAACATCCGCATTCGCCTGAAGGCATTCGACCACCGGCTGATCGACAAATCGGCCCGTGAAATCGTCGAGACGGCGAAGCGTACCGGCGCGACAGTCAAGGGTCCGATCCCGCTGCCCATGAAAATGGAGCGGTTCACGATCCTGATATCGCCGCACGTGAACAAGGACGCCCGGGACCAGTACGAGATTCGGACCCACAAGCGGCTGATGGACATCGTGGATCCGACCGACAAGACCGTGGATGCGCTGATGAAGCTGGAGCTGCCGGCCGGCGTGGACGTTCAGATCAAGCTGAATTAAAGCAAAAAAAGACTCTGATCGGCCATTTTTGGCTTGAATTGGGGGTTTTCCGCCGTATAATGGCGGGCTCGCAGAGTCTGGCCGGACGGGAGTCGGCCAGGGTCTTAAAAGGCGTCACCGGGCTGAAAGCCTTGTGGCGCTTAAATGTTAGGTCACCCGAAACCCAAGGGTGTACTCGGCAAATCCCGGAAAGCCGGTCTTAAGTGCCGGATCAGGGTCAGCTAAAAGCGGTGGAACATAAGTGACTTGTTTCGCTCGATGGCTGGCCCTTTCGCGTGTCTGAAGGCCACGTGAAAGTTACGAGACCGCCAACCGGGCGCCTTGCACGACCGCCATGGATGGCGGGAGTGCCGAAAACGCAGGAGCAGTTTTCGGCGAAAGGCGACAGCGGCTTGAACGAAGGCACAGATGCCCTGTAGGAGCCTGCATTGCAGGCGACAGCGGCCTCGAAGATACAAACAGCACCGGCCAACCGTAGTCGATGCGAAGAATTACGAATACAGAGAAAGCCAATTTTGATGTGCGTCGGCCAATCGAAGTCGACGCGAGGTTTATGAAATGACAATGGGCATTGTTGGCCGCAAGTGCGGCATGACGCGCGTGTTCACGGAAGAGGGCGATTCGATCCCCGTCACCGTGATCGAAGCACAACCGAACCGCGTTACACAGGTCAAGACCGTGGAAAACGACGGCTACCGTGCGTTGCAGGTTACCGCCGGCAGCCGCAAGGCGTCGCACGTTTCCAAGCCGCGCGCCGGGCACTTCGCTGCCGCCAAGGTTGAGGCGGGCGATCGCGTACAGGAATTCCGTCTCGACGACAAAGAGCAGGGCGATTTCGCACCAGGCTCCGATATCAAGGTGGACCAGTTCCAGGTTGGCCAGCGCGTTGACGTAATCGGCACCTCGATCGGTAAGGGCTTTGCCGGAACCGTCAAGCGCCACAATTTCAGCATGCAGGACGCGACGCACGGCAACTCGCTATCGCATCGGGCGCCCGGCTCCATCGGCCAGAACCAGTCACCGGGCCGCGTCTGGAAGGGCAAGAAGATGTCCGGTCACATGGGCAATGTTCGCCGTACCGTGCAGAACCTCGAAGTGGTTCGCGTGGATGCAGATAAGAACCTGATCCTGCTGAAAGGAGCTGTTCCGGGGCACAAGGGTGGCAGTGTATTCGTGCGTCCGTCGGTCAAAGCGAGGAACAAATCGTGAAGCTGAAGATGCAGGGTAGCGGCAGCGTGGACGTCTCCGAAGCCGCCTTTGGCGCAGATTTCAACGAATCGCTGGTGCACCAGGTAGTCACCGCGTTCCTGGCTGGCAGCCGCGCCGGCACCAAGGCACAGAAAAATCGTGCCGCGGTTCGTGGCGGTGGCGCCAAGCCGCACGCGCAGAAAGGCACGGGACGTGCTCGCGCCGGCACCATCCGCAGCCCGATCTGGGTCGGTGGCGGGCGGACATTTGCTGCGCAGCCGCGTGACCACAGCCAGAAGGTCAACAAGAAAATGTACCGTGCGGCGTTGCGTTCGGTGTTTTCGGAACTGGTTCGACAGGATCGCCTGGTAGTAACCGAATCGATCCGTATGGAAGCACCGAAAACCAAAGAGCTGGCGTCGATGCTGAAGAAGCTCGAGCTGGACAACGTACTGATCGTCAATGAGGCGTTCGACGAGAAGGTGTTTTTGTCGGCGCGAAACTTGCCGAACGTCGGTATCTGCGATGCGGGTTCCATCGATCCGGTGGTGTTGATGCGTTTTGAAAAGGTGCTGATTTCGGTGCCAGCGTTGAAGCTGATCGAGGAGCGCCTGACATGAGTACGAACGCCCATCAGGAAAGATTGCTGACGGTTATTTACGGACCGCACCTGTCGGAAAAGGCTCACAATGCGAGCGCCCGTAACCAGGTCGTCTTCAAAGTCCGCACCGACGCAACGAAGAAAGACGTCAAACAGGCTGTGGAAATGCTGTTCGAAGTGAAAGTCGACGGTGTCACCGTTGCCAACTACGACGGCAAGGTCAAGCGGCATGGAGCAACTCGCGGCCGCCGCGTGGCATGGAAGAAAGCATACGTGCGACTTGCCGAGGGTAGTCAAATCGACTTCCTGGGCGGCGAATAGGATCAAGGGTCAGAATCATGTCATTGCACAAAAGTAAGCCGACCTCACCCGGGCGCCGATTCCAGGTTGCTATCAAGACGCCGGATCTGTACAAGGGCAAACCGCACAGCGCGCTGGTCGAGACCAAGACGCGCACCGGCGGCCGTAACAACTATGGCCGTATTACCGTGCGTCACCAGGGCGGTGGTCACAAGAAGCTGTATCGCCTGATCGATTTCAAGCGTGACAAGGACGGTATCGCCGGCGTTGTCGAGCAAATCGAATACGATCCGAATCGCAGCTCGCACATTGCGCTGGTCAAGTACGCGGACGGCGAGCGCCGTTACATTCTTGCGGCCAAAGGTCTGGAAGCCGGCACGCCGGTCATCAGCGGTGAAGAAGCGCCAATCAAGCCGGGCAATGCCCTGCCGTTGCGCAGCATTCCGGTCGGTACGACGGTGCACAACATCGAAATGAAGCCCGGCAAGGGCGGCCAGCTGATTCGTTCGGCAGGCGGCGGCGCACAGCTGGCGGCACGCGAAGGCGCTTACGCGACCCTTCGCCTGCGTTCCGGCGAGATGCGCAGAATCCACGTCGATTGCCGCGCAACGATCGGCGAAGTCGGTCATGGTGAGCATAACCTGCGCAAGTACGGCAAAGCCGGCGTTATGCGCTGGCGCGGTATTCGTCCGACGGTTCGCGGTGTTGCGATGAACCCGGTCGATCATCCGCACGGCGGTGGTGAAGGCAGGACTTCGGGCGGCCGGCATCCGGTCAGTCCGTGGGGTACGCCGACCAAGGGCAAGAAGACGCGCAAGAACAAGCGTACGAACAGCATGATTGTTCGTCGGCGCAAGAAGAAATAGTAGGTACAGCATCAGACCCTTCGGTCAACTTCGGCGAACTTTTACCGCACAGAAGTCCAGTTGGCCGCAGAGACAATATTTATAGGAGTTGGTAGTGCCACGTTCAGTAAGAAAAGGTCCGTTTGTCGATACGCATCTGGCAAAGAAAGTGTCAGAAGCGGCGGCCAAGAACGACCGCCGACCGATCAAGACCTGGTCGCGACGTTCCATGGTGTTGCCCGACATGGTCGGACTGACAATTGCCGTGCACAACGGGCGCCAGCACGTGCCTGTTCTGATCTCGGAGAACATGGTCGGTCACAAGCTGGGTGAGTTCGCGGCAACGCGTACTTACAGGGGTCACTCCGGTGACCGCAAAACGGCGAAGCCGGTCTAAGGAGTAGCGCTCATGCAGGTTGCAGCAACACTGAGGTATGCACGAGTCTCCCCGCAGAAATGCCGGCTGGTGGCCGACATGATTCGCGGCAAGAACGTTGACGAGGCGCTGAAAACGCTGGCGTACACGCCGAAAAAGAGCGCGCATATCGTAAAGAAGGTTCTCGAGTCCGCCATTGCCAACGCCGAGCACAACCATGGCGCGGACATTGACGAGCTCAAGGTATCGACCATTGAAGTAAACGAGGCACCGATGTTTCGCCGATACATGGCCAGGGCGAAAGGCCGCGGTGCGCGAATTCTCAAACGGAACAGCCACATAACGATTCGTGTTGGCGACGAGTAAAGAGACAGGTAATGGGACAAAAAGTACATCCAACAGGTATACGTCTTGGCATCGTCAAGGACTGGACGTCCAGGTGGTATGCCGATTCGAAGATGTTCCCGGAATACATCCGCATGGATCACAAGCTTCGTGAGTACATCAAGCAGAAGCTGAAAGATGCGTCGGTAAGCCGCATTACGATCGAGCGCCAGGCCAAGAAAGCAAACATCACGATCTTCACGGCTCGCCCGGGCATCGTGATTGGCAAGAAAGGTGAGGACATCGAAAAACTTCGTGCAGAGGTCGCGAAGCTGATCGGCATGACGATCAACGATGTGCGCATCAACATCTCGGAAGTCCGCAAGCCGGAACTGGACGCGCAACTGGTTGCCGAGGGCATTGCCCAGCAGCTGGAACGCCGCGTGATGTTCCGCCGTGCGATGAAGCGAGCGGTCACCAACACGATGCGTGTCGGTGCCGAAGGCGTGAAGGTAAAGGTTGGTGGTCGTCTGAACGGCGCCGAGATTGCCCGTTCGGAGTGGTACCGCGAGGGTCGCGTTCCGCTGCACACGTTTCGCGCGGACATCGACTATGGATTTGCCGAGGCCCAGACAACGTACGGCACCATCGGTGTGAAAGTCTGGATCTTCAAGGGCGAGGTCTTTGAAAAGCAGGATGTCGCGGCAGTAGACGCACCGGATGCAGCGGCTGCAGGCTCGCGCTAACAGGAACGAAGAAAGATGTTACAGCCAAAACGGACAAAGTTTCGCAAACAGTTCAAGGGTCGCAATCGCGGTCTTGCGCAGCGTGGCAGTTCGGTTTCGTTCGGCGAATACGGCCTGAAGGCCACCGAACGCGGCCGTTTGACTGCGCGCCAGATCGAAGCGGCACGTCGTGCGATGACCCGTTACATCAAGCGTGGCGGCAAGATCTGGATCCGCGTGTTTCCGGACAAACCGATCACCAAGAAGCCGCTGGAAGTGCGTCAGGGCAAGGGCAAGGGCAACGTTGAGTACTGGGTATGCCAGATTCAGCCGGGCCGCGTGCTGTATGAGATGGAAGGCGTCACCGAAGAAATCGCTCGTGAAGCGTTTCGCCTGGCGGCAGCAAAACTGCCGTTCCCGACAGCCTTCGTTACTCGAGTGGTGATGTGATGAAAGCCAGTGAACTGAGATCGAAGTCACGCGACGAACTGAATACCGAGTTGCTGGGATTGCGCCGCGAACAATTCAACCTGCGCATGCAACAGGCAACCGGCCAACTGAGTCGTCCGCATGAATATGCGCGGGTAAGAAAGGATATTGCACGTCTCAAGACCGTTATGGTTGAGCTTGAGCGCAAAGGTGAAGGCAAATGAGCGAAGAAATCAAAGCTGCCGAATCAAAGTCGAAGCGCACGGTCGTTGGGCGGGTCGTCAGCAACAAGATGAACAAGTCGGTAACGGTATCTATCGAGCGTCTGATCAAGCATCCGCGCTATGGCAAGTTCATTCGTCGCACTAACAAGGTTATGGCGCACGACGCCAATAATGAATGTGGCATGGGTGACCGTGTCGCAATCAGCGAGTGCCGGCCGATTTCGAAGAACAAGGCCTGGCAGGTAGTGGAAATACTGGAGCGGGCGCCGGAACAGCAGTAAGCGGCCGCCTGGATAAGACAAATTAAGATTTTGACTGACGGATTACAGCCATGATTCAGATGCAGACAGTTCTTGATGCGGCCGATAACTCGGGCGCGCGGCGCATTCAGTGCATCAAAGTGCTGGGCGGATCGAAACGTCGTTACGCCGGCGTTGGCGACGTTATCAAGGTGAGCGTCAAGGACGCGATTCCGCGTGGCAAGGTCAAGAAGGGTGAGGTGTATAACGCCGTCGTCGTTCGAACGCGCAAGGGTGTGCGTCGCAAGGACGGATCGCTGATCCGTTTTGATGGCAATGCCGCCGTATTGTTGACGGCAAAGCTCGAGCCGATCGGCACCCGCATTTTCGGGCCCGTGACGCGCGAACTCAGAACCAACCAGTTTATGAAGATTATTTCGCTGGCGCCGGAAGTCCTTTAGGACCCCGCCAGGACGGTACAAGACATGAATAAGATCAGGAAAGGCGACGAAGTTATCGTAACCACCGGCAAGGACAAGGGCCGTCGCGGCACCGTATTGCAGGTGTTCCCGGACGCGCGCGTCCTGGTGGAAGGTATCAACATCGCGAAGAAGCACCAGAAGGCAAACCCGAACGCGGGTGTGGCCGGCGGCATTATCGATCAGGCAATGCCGATAGCCTTGTCGAACGTACTGGTTTTCAACCCGAAGACCAAGAGAGGTGAGCGGGTTGGCATTCGTGTCAATGACAAGGGCGAGAAGAGCCGGGTATTCAAGTCCAGCGGCGAGACCGTAGACATTTAATCAGGACCCAGCAGGAGCCTGCATTGCAGGCGACCGACGAAGACACCGTACAAACAGAATTGAGCAAAACCATGGCAAGACTACAAAAACAGTACCGGGAAGAACTGCACGACCAGATTCAGAAGAAACTGGGCCTGAAGAACCCGATGGAAGTACCGCGAATCACCAAGATCACGCTGAACATGGGCGTGGGCGAGGCCGTGGCCGACAAGAAGGTGCTGGATAACGCCGTCGGCGATATGGAAAAGATCAGCGGACAGAAGGCAGTTCGCACGCTGGCACGCAAGTCCGTCGCCGGTTTCAAGATCCGTGACGGTTATCCGATTGGCTGCAAGGTTACGCTGCGCCGCGGGCGCATGTACGAATTCCTCGATCGCCTGGTGAACATTGCGATTCCGCGTATTCGCGACTTTCGCGGCCTGAACCCGAAGTCCTTCGACCGCCAGGGCAACTACAGCCTGGGCGTTCAGGAACAGATTATTTTCCCGGAAATCAACTACGACCAGATCGATGCAATTCGCGGCCTGGACATCACGATTTCCACCACGGCACGCAATGCCGAAGAAGGCCGGGCGCTTCTGGAAGCGTTCAACTTTCCATTCAAGAAATAGTGGTTGGTCGCGTAATTTGAACACGACGATTTTTGATTTTGACGACAACGAGTAAATTTTAAGATGGCAAAGACATCGATGTTGATGCGTGAGGTAAAGCGCAAGAAGCTGGAAAAGCAGCATGCGAAAAAGCGTGCGGCGCTGAAAGCTATCGTTCGCGACCTGAATGCAAGCGACGCGCAGAAGGTCGCCGCGCAGGCGAAGCTGAACGCGTTACCTCGTGATTCCGCCAAGTCGCGACAGCGCAATCGATGCGCGATTACCGGTCGACCGCATGGCGTATACCGCAAGTTCGGTCTGGCGAGGAACAAGCTGCGCGAAGCGGCGATGAAGGGTGAGATCCCCGGATTGACGAAGGCCAGCTGGTAAACAGCGGTCCAAGAGAGATTACGAATATGAGTATGACCGACCCGATTGCCGACATGCTGACGCGAATCCGCAACGGCCAGAAAGCGCGCAAGGTGAGCGTGACCATGCCGTCATCGACCGCCAAGGTTGCTGTTGCGAAAGTGCTGAAAGACGAAGGCTATGTCACGGATTTCAGCGAAAAGGCCGACGGCCCGAAGAAGGAGCTCACCGTCGAGCTCAAGTACTTCGAAGGCAAGGCTGTCATCGAGCAGGTGAAGCGCGTGAGCAAGCCTGGGCTGCGTATCTACCGCAGCATGGATGAACTGCCGAAAGTATTGGGTGGTCTGGGTGTCGCGATCGTTTCCACGTCAGCCGGCGTGATGAGCGATCGTCAGGCGCGTGAGAAGGGAATTGGCGGCGAGGTGTTGTGCATCGTTTCCTGATGCACAAGGCAATCGTTCGATAAAACAGAGTTACGACTATGTCCAGAGTTGCAAAGAATCCGGTTGAAATCCCGAAAGGTGTGGAATTCAGCCAGAGCGGATCGAAGGTCACCCTCAAGGGCAGCAAGGGTTCGCTGTCGCTGGTGCTGAATTCGGAGATCGAGCTGTCGCACGAGAATAACGAGCTGACGGTAAAGCGTCGCTCCCGCTCGCAGTTCGCCGGGGCGATGTCCGGCACGACCCGTGCGCTGCTTGCCAACATGGTGGAAGGCGTTGCGAAGGGATTCGAAAAGAAACTGGAGCTGGTTGGCGTCGGCTATCGCGCCGCGGCCCAGGGCAACAAGTTGAACCTGACGCTCGGGTTTTCGCATCCGGTCGTTTATGAATTGCCGCCGGGTATTACGGTGGAAACGCCGAGCCAGACGGAAATCATTATCCGCGGCGCGGACAAGCAGGTGGTTGGCCAGGTCGCCGCCGAGATTCGTCGATACCGTCCGCCGGAGCCGTACAAGGGCAAGGGCGTTCGCTACTCCGACGAGCACGTGGTGATCAAGGAAGCCAAGAAAAAGTAGGCAACAAAAAAGTAGGCCATAAGGAATAAGCACGGCTGGCACGAGCGAGCCGTTGGAACAGAACGAGACAAGTATGAAACTGGACAAGAAGCAAAACCGATTGCGCCGCGCGAGAAAGGGCCGGGCGAAGATCCACGAGCTGGGCGCGACGCGCCTCTGCGTGCATCGTACCCCACGGCATATCTATGCGCAGATTATCGGCAGCGACGGCGGCACGGTGCTCGCAGCCGCGTCGACACTCGAGGCGGACGTGCGCAAGAACACCAAGAGCACGGGCAACGTGGCAGCGGCCGCTATTGTCGGCGCGCGCATTGCGCAGAAAGCAAAGGCCGCCGGTATCGATACCGTGGCATTCGATCGTGGCGGGTTTCGCTATCACGGGCGCGTCAAGGCGTTGGCCGATGCAGCGCGCGAAGCAGGTTTGAAGTTTTAGCAGCTTAAGGACAGAAGGCGGCGTCGATACGCGGCCGGGACCACACTATGGCAAGAAATGAACACAATCAGGGCGGTGATGATCTTCTCGAGAAGCTGGTCACGGTCAATCGCGTCGCCAAGGTCGTCAAGGGCGGGCGTCAGTTCGGCTTTACCGCACTGACCGTCGTCGGCGATGGCAAGGGTCGCGTTGGTTTCGGTTATGGCAAGGCGCGCGAAGTGCCGATCGCCATCCAGAAAGCGATGCAGGCGGCGCGTAAGAACATGATCAAGGTAAACCTGAACAACGACACCCTGCAGTACGCGAAGAAAGGACGCCACGGCGCCACTTACGTCTACATGCAGCCGGCTTCGGAAGGTACCGGCCTGATCGCCGGAGGCGCAATGCGCGCCGTGTTCGAATGCGCCGGTGTGCGAAACGTTCTTGCCAAGAGTTACGGTTCGCGTAATCCGATCAACGTCGTACGGGCGACGATCAGTGCGCTGGACCAGATTCATTCGCCGAAGCATATCGCGGCGAAGCGTGGCAAAAAGATCAAGGAAATCCTGGCCTGATTCCCTGCTGGAATCCGCACCGGATGAATAGAGAGACGAGACGATGGCGCAGTCAAAACAGTTGAAAGTAACGCTGATGAAGAGCCGGCACGGGCGGATCAAGACCCACCGTGACTGTATCGCGGGCCTGGGCCTGTCGAGGATTCGTCAATGCGTGACGGTACTGGATACGCCGCAGAATCGCGGCATGATCAACAAGGTTTCGTACCTTCTGTCGGTAGAGGAAGTTTGAAATGCGCCTGAATTCACTGTCGCCCGCCAAGGGCGCGAAAAAGAACGGCAAGCGCTTCGGTCGCGGTCATTCCGCCGGCCAGGGCAAGACCTGTGGCCGCGGTGTCAAGGGACAGCATGCGCGTTCCGGCGGCTACCACAAGGTCGGTTTCGAGGGCGGCCAGATGCCGCTGCAGCGACGCCTGCCGAAGATCGGTTTTGTCTCGCTGATGAAATCGGCGACGGCCGAATTGCGCCTGCACGAACTGGCCATCCCGACCGACAAGGTCATCGACATGGATTGCCTGAAGAAGCTGAACCTGGTGCCGGCAACGGTCACGAAGGTCAAGGTCATCCTGTCCGGCAAGCTCGACAAGGCCGTCAAGATCAAGGGTCTTGCGGTAACGAAGGGTGCCAAGGCGGCGATCGAAGCGGCCGGTGGCAGCGTTGAAGAGTAGTTGCAACAGCTAGTTTTGAATATCAAACGAGACACACACGGTAAATAAAGTGGCAAAGAAGCCAACAAACAATCCGGCGGAAGTAGCGAAGGCTGCGGGAAAACTGGGCGAACTACGAGTTCGTTTCATGTTCCTGATCGGCGCTTTGATCGTATTCCGTGCGGGTACCTTTATTCCGGTGCCGGGAGTGGATCCCGCCGCGCTTGCGAGTTTCTTCGACCAGCAGGCCGGCAACATGCTGGCGCTGTTCAACCTGTTCTCGGGCGGTGCCCTGTCGCGTTTCGGCATTTTCGCGCTCGGCATCATGCCGTACATCTCGTCGTCCATCATCATCCAGATGGCGAGCCACATCCTGCCTAGCCTTCAGCAGCTGCGGAAGGAAGGCGAGTCCGGCCGCCGCAAGATCATCCAGTACACGCGTTACGGTACAGTCGGCCTGTCACTGGTGCAGTCCGTCGCAGCCGCATCCTGGCTGCAGAGCCAGCCGGGCGTTGTGGTCAACCCGGGTTCGGCATTCCTTATTACGGCCTGCATTACGCTGGTCACCGGCACGATGTTCCTGATGTGGCTGGGTGAGCAGATCACCGAGCGCGGCATCGGCAACGGTATTTCAATGATCATCCTGGCCGGTATCGTCGCGGGACTGCCTGCGGCAGTAGCCGGCACGGCGGAACTCGTGCGCAACGGCGAAATGTCACCGGCAACGGCGATTTTCCTGCTGATCGGTGCCATCGGCGCCACCATCTTCGTCGTCTACATGGAGCGTGCGCAGCGTCGCATCACCGTAAACTACGCGCGACGCCAGCAGGGCCGGAAAATGTATTCGGCCCAGAGCACGCACCTGCCGTTCAAGATCAACATGTCGGGCGTCATCCCGCCGATCTTTGCTTCGAGCATACTGATGTTCCCCGCGACGGTCGCACAGTTCTTCGGCCAGGCGACGGACCCGAACGTATTCCAGCGCTCGCTGCAGACTATTGGCGCGAACCTCGGCCCGGGCCAGCCGGTGTACGTGATCCTGTACGCGGCAATGATTATTTTCTTCTGCTTCTTCTATACGGCGCTGATGTTCAATTCGAGCGAGACCGCCGATAACCTGAAGCGATCGGGCGCGTTCGTTCCGGGGATCCGGCCGGGTGCGCACACGGCGGAGTACATTGACCGGGTACTGACCAGGCTGACCCTTTGGGGCGCCCTGTACATCGCGGGCGTCTGTCTGCTGCCGGAGATCTTCCGCATGTTTTATCCCAGTGTGCCGTTCAACTTCGGTGGAACGTCACTGCTGATTCTGGTGGTCGTAACAATGGACTTCATGTCTCAGATGCAGGCGCACGCCATGAGTCATCAGTACGAGGGCATGATGCAAAAAGCCAATCTGCGCAACTACGGTCGCAGTGGCTCGGTTCGCTGATTTTTCAGCGATATTTGGAGAACGCTCATGAAAGTCAGGGCATCGGTCAGAAAAATGTGCAGAAACTGCAAGGTCATACGACGCAAAGGTGTTGTGCGCGTGATCTGCACTGACGCGCGGCACAAGCAGCGTCAGGGCTAACTCAGGAAAGGTATACACAAGTGGCACGTATAGCAGGCATAAACATCCCGTTAAACAAGCACATCGTGATTGGCTTGACGACAATTTACGGTATCGGGCGGAGTCGCGCGAAACAGATTTGCACGGCTGCCGGCATTGCGCCGGAAACTCCGGTCAAGGATCTGGCGGAGCCAGAAGTGGCCAACCTGCGAACCGCAGTGGCCCGCTTTGTAGTCGAGGGCGACCTTCGTCGCGAAACCTCGATGAACATCAAGCGCCTGATGGATCTCGGCTGCTATCGCGGAATTCGTCATCGCCGCGGCTTGCCGCTGCGCGGACAAAGGACTCGTACCAATGCGCGAACGCGCAAGGGTCCGCGTCGTCCGATCAAACGGTAATAGATAATCGCGGCCAATGGCCGCACTTACAGAACACACATTAAACAGATCATTTACGTAGAAGCAGACTATGGCTGAAGCACCAAAAAAGAAGAAGGTTAAAAAGCACATTGTTGACGCAGTTGCGCACATCAATGCTTCCTTCAACAACACGATCATTACGATCACCGACCGGCAGGGTAACGCTCTTTCGTGGGCAACCGCCGGCGGCTGTGGATTTCGCGGTTCGCGAAAGTCCACGCCCTTTGCTGCACAGGTTGCCTCGGAGAAGGCGGGCCGCGCCGCACTGGAATTCGGTGTGAAGAACGTCGACGTGCGTGTACGCGGGCCAGGCCCGGGTCGCGAGTCCGCCGTTCGCGCATTGAACGCGCTGGGTTTTCGCATTCAGCATATCGAAGACGTGACGCCTATCCCGCACAACGGGTGCCGTCCGCCTAAAAAACGCCGTGTATAGAGATTAAGCAATGGCAAGATACCTCGGACCAAAATGTAAACTGTCCCGTCGCGAAGGCACGGACCTGTTTTTAAAGAGTGGCGTTCGGCCGCTCGAATCGAAGTGCAAGCTGGAAGTTCCTCCAGGTGGCGCCGCGCAACGTCGCCCGCGCCTGTCGGATTACGGCACGCAGCTTCGTGAGAAACAGAAACTGCGCCGCATGTACGGAATCCTCGAGCGGCAGTTTCGTAACTACTACAAGAAGGCCTCGCAGCTGAAGGGCTCGACGGGTGAGAACCTGCTGAGACTGCTTGAAGGTCGTCTGGACAATGTTGTGTACCGTATGGGCTTCGCATCTACGCGTGCCGAAGCTCGCCAGCTCGTCAGCCACAAAGGCATCGAGGTCAATGGCAAGGTCGTCAATATTCCGTCAGCACAGGTGAGTGCCGGTGATTCTATCGGCATTCGCGAAAAAGCAAGAAAACAACTTCGTATCCAGAGCGCCCTGGAGATTGCAGGCCAGGTCGGGCTGCCGGATTGGGTGGACGTGGATACGAAAAAGATGGCCGGTGTTCTGAAATCGTTACCGGATCGTCAGGACATACTGCCTGACATCAACGAGAACCTTGTCGTCGAGTTGTACTCGAAATAGCCAGGAGGGATTATTCCCATGCAGGAATCTGTTAATGAGTTTCTGAAGCCGCGCGTCGTCAAGGTTGCGCCGGTCAGCGATTTACATGCCAAAGTTACGATCGAGCCGTTTGAACGCGGATACGGTCATACGCTGGGCAATGCGCTGCGTCGTATTCTGCTGTCGTCGATGCCGGGAGCGGCTATCGTCGAGGCCGAAATCGAAGGTGTGCTTCACGAGTACACCAGTATCGAAGGCGTCCAGGAAGACGTCGTCGACATCCTGTTGAACCTGAAGCAGGTCGCTGTGCGCATGCACACGCGCGACACGGCCGAGCTGCGTGTTTCCAAAAAAGGCCCGGGCACCGTAACCGGCGCAGACATTCAGCTGGATCATGATGTTGAAATCATGAACCCGAATATCGTGATCGCCACCCTGACCAAGGATGGCGAGCTGAACATGATCCTGAAAGTCGAGCGCGGCCGCGGCTACCGTCCGGCGACTCAGCGCCCGGCATTCGAAGAGCAGGCGGGCCCGATCGGCCGTCTGCAACTCGACGCCTCGTTCAGCCCGGTGCATCGCGTCACTTACGACGTCGAAGCTGCCCGCGTTGAGCAGCGCACCGACCTCGACAAGCTGATCATCGACATCGAGACCAATGGCACGATCGATCCGGAAGAAGCGATCCGTCGCGCCGGCAGCATCCTGAAAGACCAGCTGTCCGTGTTCGTCGACCTGCAAGGCCAGGAAGACGGTGTCGGTGCAATGGCCGAGAGCCAGGTCGATCCGATCCTGCTGCGCCCGGTCGACGAGCTCGAACTGACCGTTCGTTCCGCGAACTGCCTGAAAGCCGAGAACATCATGTACATCGGTGATCTCGTGCAGCGCACCGAAGTCGAACTTCTGCGCACGCCGAACCTCGGCAAGAAGTCGCTGACCGAAATCAAGGAAGTGCTGGAAGGCCATGGTCTCGGCCTCGGCATGCGACTCGAGAACTGGCCGCCGGCAAGCCTGCGTCCGGAGCACGATCTCGCCATTTAAGAAAAGTTTGAATTAGAAGGCAATCGCCATGCGTCACAAGAAATCCGGTCGTCGACTCGGCCGCAACAGCTCGCACAGAAAAGCCATGTATCGCAACATGGCCGCGTCGCTGGTGCACCACGAAACGATCAAGACCACCGTACCGAAAGCCAAAGAGCTGCGACGGGTCATCGAGCCGTTGATCACGCTCGCGAAAGTCGACGGCGTCGCCAACCGCCGGCTCGCCTTCAATCGCCTGCGCGACAAGGTGGCGGTTGGCAAGCTGTTCACCGATCTCGGTCCGCGATTCCAGGCGCGTCCGGGCGGCTATTTGCGCATCCTCAAACTCGGACCGCGTCCGGGCGACTCCGCACCGATGGCTATCGTGCAACTGGTCGATGGCCCTGCCGCAAGTGCGCCGGCCGAAGCTGCGAAATAGCGCGCGGCTGAATAGCAACAAAAAAAACGGGCTGACAAGCCCGTTTTTTTTGCGTGAATTCATGAGATTGCTTCGTCGGATTCCGCTTTTTGTTGTCGTGTGAATTCGTGCGGTTGCTTCGTCGCTGCGCTCCTCGCAATGACGGTAGCGACGAAGCAATCTGTTTAACATAAGCACCTGATCCGTCTGGCCTTCTTGCGAGGAGGATCACAGCAATTCGTTTCCGGTGTATCTACAGTAGCCAAAGGATTTCGCAGGGAGCTCGCCATCAGTAAGGACACGTCATTCAGTGAGTGCGTCATCCTCGACAGGGATGCATTCGATCCCGATGCCGTTTTTCTGGACGACATCGTCGACGACGACGTATTGCCGCGCCTGAGCCTCGCCGTCGACGGCCTGACCAGCTCCGGCGAGAAACGACACGGCCGCATGGAGCTTCGTCCCGAAGACGTGGCGAACGAAGTCATTCCGGAATCCACCCGCATGCCCGTTTCCGACTTCGATCCCGACCAGCTCGAGGTTTACGGCTGGGAATCGTCATGGTGGAAGAAGCTCATCGGTTACATCGGCTTCTGATACATCGCGTCGCCTGCAATGCAGGCTCCTACAAGAGTTACACGGCGATTCGTGGGCTTGCCTTGTAGGAGCCTGCATTGCAGGCGACCTCCCAACGCTGCGGCCTGTTTCGCCATTGGCAACCATCATCTAGACTGCCGCGATGGACAATAACTTCAAAGACAAGACCGTCATCATCACCGGCGGATCCGAAGGCGTCGGTGCGGCAACCGCAAAGAAATTCGCACGGCTCGGTGCGAACCTGGTACTGGTTGCCCGGAACAAGAAAAACCTGGATGCGATGGCCGAGGCGCTGCGGCCGCTGACCAAAGTTATGGTCGTGCCGATGGATGTGTCGGATAGCGATGCCTGCGTAAGTCTGCTGCGAAAAACACAGTTCGAGTTCGGCGCCGTGCACGTACTGGTTAACAATGCCGGTTACCACAGGCGCGGATCGGTAGCGAACGTGCCGGCCGCCGACATCGGCCGCATGATCGACGTCAACCTGCGAGCGCCCCTGGTCCTCGCGGCGCTGGCCATTCCCTATCTGAAAGAGGCCGGCGGTGGAGCAATCATCAACGTGGCATCGCTGGCGGGCCGCGTTCCGCTGGCAGGCGCGGCGACTTATTCGGCCAGCAAGTTCGGCCTGCGCGCCTTCACGTTCGCGCTCGGCGACGAGCTCGCGGGTTCCCGAATAAAAGTTGCAGCTGTGTCGCCGGGTCCCATAGACACCGGCTTCATCATGGACAACATCGACGACGTAACCGATGTCACGTTTTCGCAGCCCCTGTCTACAGCCGAACAAGTGGCCGACGAGATCGTCAAACTGTGTGTGAACAAGCAACGCGAGCGCTCGATGCCGCCGGCCAGCGGCTTTCTCACAACGCTGGGCTACCTGGTTCCCCGAAGCATGAAAATGCTACGCCCATTCCTCATCGAAAAGGGACAGCGCGTCAAACGGAAACTGAAAGCCGAGATGCGCGCAAGACAGGCAAAGCAGGACTGATGGTGTTCCACCTGGTGCAAGTGAATGTTGCGTATCGCAAGTACAGCGAAGACGATCCGCGTTTCGCGGGCTTCATGGACAACCTCGATCGCATCAATGCGCTGGCCGATTCGGCGCCGGGTTTCGTGTGGCGCTACATCAGCGATGACGACGACGCCGAAGCGAAAGCCGAATTCGGCGATCCGATGGCCCTGTTCAATATGTCGGTCTGGGAATCGAAGCAGGCGCTCGAGGATTTCGTGTACAAGAGCGACCACGTAAAGATCCTGAGGCAACGCGCCGAATGGTTCGTTCCGCAGAATGGGCCGTCAATGGCGCTGTGGTGGATAACGGCCGGAACCGTTCCTGGCGTCAGCGAATCGCGGCATCGCCTCGAGCGCCTGGCACAGGCGGGACCGACCGAAGACGCGTTTACCTTTCGCCGCTTCTTCGATCCACCGTCAGGCAAGTAAGGTTTATCTTCGTTGCGGCTCAGGCCGCCGCAAACGCATCCCGGGTCAGGTTTTCGCTGCCGCTCGCGGTCACGCGCACATTGTCTTCGATGCGCATGCCGCCGAAAGGGCGCAGCCAGTCCACCCGTTTGGGGTTGATCATTTTTTCCCCTGGCGTGCCCGCCAGGTCTGCCAGCAGCAGGTCGATAACGTACAGCCCTGGCTCAATCGTAAGCACCTGATTTTCTTCCAGAGTTCTCGTCAGTCTCAGAAAGGGGTGGCCGCTCGGCGGGTCGATGCGAGTGCCTTCGTCGTCGGCCATGAAGCCGCCCATGTCGTGTACCTGCAGGCCCAGCAGGTGGCCGAGGCCGTGCGGGTAGAAAGCGGACGTGACACCGGATTCGATCAATGCATCCGCGCTGCCTCTTGCAAGATCCACCTCGACCAGCAGGTCGGCGAGCAGCCGGTGCGCTCTGAGGTGCAGTTCGGCGAAATTCATGCCGGCGCTTACTTCGGCCACCAGCGATAGCTGCAATGCATCGAAGCGCTTTATCAGTGCCGCATAGTCGGCATTGTCAAACGAGTAAGTTCTTGTGATGTCGGATGCATAGCCATTTACCCTCGCACCGGCGTCGATCAGGAACGAGCGATACGCAGCGGGACGCTCGAGCGACTGGTGCTGGTAGTGCAGCACGGCACTGTGCTCGTTCAATGCGATGATGTTGCCGTACGGCAGCTCTTTCTCCGTGTGTTCGGTTGCCTTGCAATACGCCAGGTGAATTTCGAACTCGGATGCCTGCTCCCGGAATGCCGCCTCTGCCGCGCGGTGGCCGCGCGCACCACGCCTCGATGCCGCGCGCATGCACGCGACTTCGTATTCGGTTTTGGTGCCGCGCGCACGGTGCAGGATGTTGATCGCCGACTTCGGATTGATTCGCTCGATGCCGAATGCTTGCGCGTCGTTTTGTGCTTCGCCTATATAAATGCATTTGTTCAACGCCTGCGGCAGGTGTCTGGCGATGTCCTCAACGGTGTGCACGATGCGGATATCGAACACGTCAGTCCAGAATCCATCGGGATCGGCCGGCGGCGTGTGCCAGTAATCCTTTTCCTGGAAATAGACCAGCACCGGTTTCTCGCCCGGTGTGCAGACGACCAGCGACCAGGGGTTGGTGAGCAAGGGCACCCAGGACAGGAAATGCGGATTGGCCTTGAAGTTGTAGTTGTAATCGTCGAGGAACACCGGCTTCGGCGCGCCGGCAAAGATCACGGCATGTGCCGCGCCGGCCCGCTCCAGCGCCCGCTCGTGACGTGCCTGAATTTCTCGAACGTGCCCGGGGAAGAGTCGCCCGAGTGCGGCTTTGTCGATATCGCTCGTATTGGTCATGGGCGGCATCATAACCTCTGCTGGCTGGCAGCGGTGAGCCGGTCGCGGCCCGGCCGATGACCTGTTGATCCCTGTTATCATGCCAGCCTTTCCGACAGCGGCTTGCGGAGACCGGGCGGGGGTGAGCAATGAAAAAAACAGGCATGGTGTTGCTGGCGGTGTTGATGGCCAGCCCGATTAGTCACGGTTACGACCGCCCGACGGGCGCGCCGTTTGCCTCGCGATCGGAAGTGATCGCGACCCAGGGCATGGCCGCGACCAGCCAGCCTTTGGCCACCCAGGTGGCTTTGGACATTCTGAAAGCCGGGGGCAGTGCGGTGGATGCGGCCATCGCTGCGAACGCGACGCTGGGCCTTATGGAACCGACCGGCTGCGGCATAGGAGGCGATCTGTTCGCCATCGTCTGGGATGCCGAGGGCAAGGCCCTGACCGGGCTGAACGGTTCCGGCCGCTCGCCGCAGGCCCTGAGCCTTGCACAGCTGCGGCAACTGTCGCCGGACGGGGTGCCGTATCTCGGGCCGCTGACCGTCAGCGTGCCGGGGGCCGTGGACGGCTGGTTCGAGCTGCACGCCCGTTACGGCAAGCTGCCGATGAAAGCAATCCTGGCGCCGGCCATCCGCTACGCGCGGCAGGGATTCCCGGTCTCGGAGTACATCGCGATGCTGTGGGCCGGCAACGCCAAAACACGTGGCGAATACCCGGGATTCGCGGACACCTTCCTGCCAGGCGGCAAGGCGCCCGCCAAGGGCGACCTGTTTCGCAACCCGCGGCTCGCAAACACTTACGAGCTGATCGCATCCGACGGGCGCGATGCGTTTTACAAGGGCGAGATCGCGAAGAAGATCGACGCCTACATGAGCGAGCACGGCGGCTACCTGCGATACGCGGATCTCGCGGCGCACAAATCCGAGTGGGTCGAACCGGTATCCGCCAGTTATCGTGGCTACGACGTCTACGAGCTGCCGCCGAACACGCACGGTATTGCGGCATTGCAAATGCTGAACATCCTGGAAGGCTACGACCTGCGCTCGATGGGCTTCGGCAGCGCGGATTACCTGCACGCGCTGATCGAGACCAAGAAGATCGTGTACGAGGACCGCGCGAAATACTACGCCGACCCGGATTTTTACGAAGCGCCGGTCGCGCGGCTTATCTCGAAGGATTACGCGAAGGAACGCCGCGCATTGATCGACATGCGCAACGCCGCTTCGCAGTACAGCGCCGGCGACATGCTTGGCGACGGCGACACGATCTATCTCACGGTCGCGGACAAGGCCGGCAACATGGTGTCGTTCATCCAGAGCAATTACGGCGGCATGGGTTCGGGCATGACGCCGGGCGATCTCGGTTTCGGATTGCACAATCGCGGCGCGCTGTTCAGCCTGCAGGACGGACACGCAAACCTGTACGAGCCCGGCAAGCGGCCGTTTCACACCATCATTCCCGCCTTCGTCATGAAAAACGGCAAGCCGTGGCTCAGCTTCGGCGTAATGGGCGGCTCTATGCAGCCGCAGGCGCACGCGCAGATCCTCGTGAACCTTATCGACTTCGACATGAACCTGCAGGAAGCGGGCGACGCGGCCCGCATGCGGCACACCGGTTCGTCACAACCGACCGACGAAGTGATGAGCGACGGCGGCATCGTGTATCTCGAGACCGGCATCCTGCAAAGCGTGCGCGACGAACTGGCGAAGCGCGGCCACAAGGTCGCGACGACGCCCGGCGACTACGGCGGTTACCAGGCGATCCTGTGGAACGAAGCGCAGGGCGTTTACTACGGTGCCTCGGAATCCAGGAAGGACGGCCACGCGGCCGGCTACTGACAATCAATACTCCACTGGGTACTCAATGAGCCAGGACATTTATCTCACCGGCATCACGACGACCGGCACCCCGCACATCGGCAACTACGTCGGCGCCATCCGCCCGGGCATTGCCGCGAGCAAGGACAAGTCGAAGAAGAACTTCTACTTTCTGGCGGATTACCACGCGCTGGCGAAAGCCGAGGATCCGAAGCGCATTGCGCAATCGACGCTGGAAATAGCCGCGGCGTGGTTGGCGCTCGGTCTCGACACCGACAACGCGGTGTTCTACCGGCAGTCGGACATCCCGGAGATTCCGCAGCTCACCTGGATTCTGACCAGCATGACGGCCAAGGGCCTGATGAACCGCGCGCATTCCTACAAGGCCATGGTGCAGGCCAACGAGGAAGCGGCAAGCAGCGACCCGGACAAGGGCATCACGATGGCGCTTTACAGCTACCCGATACTGATGGCCGCCGACATATTGATGTTCCGCTCGACCAAAGTGCCGGTGGGGCGCGACCAGAAACAGCACGTGGAGATGGCACGCGACATTGCGCAGCGTTTCAATCATCACTATGGCGAGCTGCTGACGATTCCGGATGCGGTGATCGACGACAACACGGCGCTGCTATCGGGCCTCGACGGGCGCAAGATGAGCAAGAGCTACGACAACACGATCCCGCTTTTCGCCAACGAAAAGCAATTGCGCAAGCTGATCATGAAAATCAAGACCAACAGCCTGGAGCCGGGCGAGCCGAAAGAAACCGAAGGCTCGACGCTGTTCGAGATTTACAAGGCCTTTGCGACGCCGGCAGAAACGAAAGCGGTCGCAAAGCGCTACGCCGAGGGCATTGCCTGGGGCGAGATGAAACAGCTCCTGTTCGAGTACATCAACGAGCACATCAAACCGGCGCGCGAGGAGTATCAAAGGCTGATGGACAATCCCGGCGATGTCGAAGGAGAACTGAAGCGTGGTGCGGAAAAAGCCCGCGCGATCTCGGTGCCGTACCTCGACAAAATCCGCCACGCGGTGGGGATTCGTAAACTGGGCTAGGGACCCTCTGATTAATTCGAAATCCACCGTCATTGCGAGCGCAGCGAAGCAATCTCTTACTTCTTATTCAATGACTTAAAGATTGCTTCGTCTCTTCGTTCCTCGCAATGACGAATTAATCAGAGGTTCCCTAGATGAGGTCGAAAGGACTTTTGACAGCCCGGCCACCGCGCTTCAGCACGTGCGTATAGACCATGGTCGTCTTTACGTTCGAATGGCCCAGTAACTCCTGCACGGTACGAATGTCGTAGCCTGATTCCAGCAGATGGGTTGCAAAGGAATGGCGGAACGTGTGGCAGGTCGCTCGCTTTCTGATGCCCGCTCTGTGCAACGCAGATTTCACGGCGCGTTGCACGGCAGACGGATGCAAATGGTGGCGGCGAAGTTCTCCGTGGAAATCGATGAAACCGAGACTGGACGCGGGGAACAGGTAGTACCAGTTCCATTGGATAGACGCGTTGACGAACTTGCGATCCAGCGCGTACGGAATGGATACGCCGGGCCTACCGGCCGACCGGTCGCTGTCAAAGACCGTCTTCACGTGTTCAAGTTGTCGAGTGAGATGCGGGAGGAGCTTTTCCGGCAGTATCGTTCGCCGGTCCTTCTGGCCCTTGCCGTCTCTAACGACCAGCTGCAGATACTCTGTGTCGATATCCTGAACCCGAAGCCGCAGGCACTCAATGAGGCGTAAGCCGCTGCCATAAAGCAGGCTGGCCGCGAGCCAGGTCTGTCCGCGCAAGGTGTCGAGGAGCCGCGAAACCTCACTTCGAGCCAGAACGATCGGCACCCGGACGGGGCGCTTGGCGCGCACCATGTTGCCCAACCACGGCAGGTCCAGGCCCAGCACTTTTTGATACAGGAACAAAATCGCGCTGAGTGCCTGATTCTGCGTGGATGCAGAAACGCGCCGGTCGGTGGCCAGGTGGCTCAGGTACCTTTCGATATCGCTGGCGGCGAGACTGCGTGGATGGCGTTTTCCATTGAACAGAATGAAGCGCCGTATCCACTGGCTATATGCCTTTTGGGTTTCGTAGCTATAATGGTGCAGCCGAATGGCGTTGCCCACCTCGTCCATGAGTTTTGGTGCCATGCAAAGTAACCATCCGATGATTTATGCAAGATTTCATTCCATTGTCGTCTTGAATATCAAGAACTTGCAGAATTTGAAACCCAATAAACTGCAGAAAGTCTGTAGTTATTCGCTCCATTTACTCTAGATACTTAAAGTTAGGCGGCAAGCGGAAAGATCGCGGTAAAAGGATTTTGGTGCAGTAAAGTAGGCGTACTCTTCGAAGAATGCAGACAGGCGAAGACGGGTTGCATAGGCGGCTAGGTATGGAGGTTGGCAGCTTCGGCAGTTGAGTCACATTCTGTCGGCAGGAAGCTGCTAAAAGTCATCCAGGTGGGCTCCGCAACGTCGCAAAGTCGACGCTGACAACGGACAGGTCCAATCGAGTCAGGCAAATGGTCACAGTGGTAATAGCAAGGACATCGAGTCGGGCAATGCGCAGTTTCCATAGAGTCTTTTCGGGTGCCCTCGCCGAACTCGTTGTAGTCAGTGCAAATCTCGTCAAAACCTTCAATTTGGGGGCTTGCCCCCTAACAAATCGCTGCACATGCCGCACTGCGCATTTGTCACGCCGCTTGCAGCCGCAAGCGTCGCGCCAGATACTTGGCGCATGTGAGCTCAAGCGTTAGGCGGCAAGCGGAAAGATCGCATTGAATAAATGTTGGTTCGTAGGAATTGCAGTTCTGTCTGGCATGGTAGGTCGTTTGAATTCGGTCGGGTTGGTCGGCTAGGAATCGAGTGGTGGCAGCTTCGGAAGGGTAGTCCCATTCTGTCGGCAAGAATCTGCTAAAAGGTCCAGGGCAAGGCCAGTAAAGTTTTTCTTTCGGTGCTGAGCTCAGAAAGGTCGGCACCGGTCAGGCAAATGCTCACAGTGGCGCTAATCGAGGTCATCGAGTCGGAGAATGAAGAGTTTCCATAAAGTCTTTTCCGGTGGCCTCGCCCAACTCGTTGCAGGCAATGCAATTTTTGCCAAAGTATTTGTTTTTAATGCTCGCCGCCTAACAAATCGCTGCACATGCCGCCCTGCCTATCTGTCACGCCGCTTGCAGCCGCAACCGGCGCGCCAGATACTTGGCGCATGTGAGCTCAAGCGTTAGGCGGCAAGCGGAAAGATCGAATTGAATAAATGTCGGTTCGTAGAATTTTCAGTTCTGGCTGGCATGGTAGGTCGTTTGAATTCGGTCGAGTTGGTCGGCTAGGAATCGAGTGGTGGC
>JAOUGX010000156.1 GCA_029865385.1 Gammaproteobacteria bacterium | reverse complement strand
ACACCGCGTATGACGCTCAGGCCGAGAAGCTGGACGAAGTACAGGTGAAGCCGAAGTCCACAGACATTCACATCGGTCTCGTGGGGCTTGCCTGGATGCCCTATCGCCTTAGCGCCGATGGCCGGCTGTCGCCGGCATGGAACAGCCGCATCGACTAGCCGGTCACTGACCGAGACAGGCCCCCGCGTAGGCCATCGCTTCGCCGGCATTTTCCAGCTGGCACTGGTTCTCATATGTGATGCCATTCAGGCCGCACACAGGTCGGTAAACGCGTGGACAGTTTCTTCCCTGTGCTTCGCAAAGGCCCGCGTGCAGGATTCTCACACCGGCCCGCTCAGCGAGGCAGGCATTGCCATAGGTTTTTTCGTCGTCACCGCATACCGCGACGAAGACTTTCGGACAGGGCCGTACGTTGCATGCGCCTTCGGTAACGGTATCGAAGCCCGCAGCCTGCGCTTTGCAGGCATTGTCGAATGTCCGACCGTCCGGCGCGCACACCGGCACAATCACGCTCGGACAGTTGCTGATGTCGCAAACGCCTCGTCGCTGAATGGCCATACGCGCGAGCTGCGCTTCGCAACGATTTCGATAGGTCTGTGCATTTACGCCACACACGGGCTCGTAAACAGCCGGGCATTCCGCTCCTGCACAGGCGCCGAGATTGGCTATTTCCGCGCCTGACTGCTCCGCCTTGCAGACGTTCTCGTAGGTATTGCCATCGACGCCACATACCGGCTCGAACTCGTCCCCGCACTGCACGTTTTCCGCTCCGCAGATTCCGTTCGCAACGATCTCGACTTTTGCCGCCGTCGCGAAGCAGGCGTTTGTATACGTGTTGCCGTCCGCGCCGCAGACGGGAGCCGGTTCTTCCGGGCAGGCGGCCGCATCGGGGCAAAGACCGTAGAACGCGATCTCTGCGCCCGCCTGTTCCGCAAAACACGCGTTGCCGTACGTTTTGCCGTCTTCGCCACACACCGGATCGGATTCATCCGGACAGCCGGACAGCGGTTCAGATTCTTCACAGGAACCCATGTTGGCAATTTCCACGCCGGCAGCGCCCGCCACACAGTCGTTGCTGTAGGTTTGTCCATCGACGCCGCATACCGGATCGTATTGCATGGTGCATGCGACATCGTTCGAAATTTCGGCCTGCACCTGGGCCAGGCCGTTCCTGCCGGCAACGACAAGCGCGACGAGACAGGCCAGCGCGATAATAGTCTTGAGTTCAGTTTTCATTACAGAAAGGATTTCCGGGCCCTGGCGATTGGATCGTTTTCATGGTGGCGAGTTCAGTCGACGGTATCAACTTGAAATGCGTGCACTGTCAATCGGTCGGTTGCGGCCGACGGCCGGTCTTTCAACGCAACGTATTCTGAAACGCTGATCAGCTCGAAGCCCTCGTCCGTCAGTCGCGGCAGTTCCTTTTCCAGTAAGGCCAGTGTCTCCGGATACGGATGACCTATGCCGATTGCCAGCCCGCGCGACCTCGCGAGGCGTTTCAGCCTGTCAAATTCCCGCCGAACGGACTGCTCATCGCGATTGCTGTCGAGAAACACGTCGCGACGTACTGCCGGAACCCCCTTTTCCCGCGCCAGTCGCAATGCCACGCTGCGATGTGTCGTGTAGCTGTCGACGAACAGAAGTTTGCCGCGCGCAGCAATCTCATCCATGAGCCACTGCATGTGGCCGGGGTGTCTGGTCAACAAGCTGCCGCGATGGCTGTTGACGCCGATTGCAAAGGGCACCGATTCGAAACTGGCGGCAAAACTCGTGGCAAATTCCTCGCGCGTCGTATCGAGCACGATCAGGCCCGGCTCTTTTTCACCTTTGTCCGATTCGGATTGCAGCGGCAAATGCAGCAGCACCTCCTTGCCGGCGGCGTGCGCGGCATGGGCGAGATCGCGGGCGCGTGGCGTTGACGGCAGCACCGCGCAGGTGATCGGTCCCGGCAGATTGACCACGCGCCGGCCCGCGGTCATTTCGTAACCGAGGTCATCGATGATGATGGCTATTTTCGGCGCAGGATCGGCAACCGCAACGGCAGCGCAGACAAATGCGGCAGCAACGCAAAGCAAGGGCGAGCCGATCCTTGCCGGGCCAATGAAAAACCGCTTGCTCGTCACTCGGCGCTGGACTGAAGAATTCGTTGATTGCGAAGGCGCAGGACAGCCTCATTCAGCTGTGTATCGGCTTCGCTATCGACGCCGGCGTTCAGCCGCAGGCCGGGGTGCCCTAGCGACCCTTCGACAATGACATCAGGAGTGATGCCGGTTTCGTTGATTGATTCGCCGGACGGCGTGTAATAGCGCGATGTCGTCAACTTGATTGCCCGGCCCCTGGACAGCGGCATCACCGTCTGCACCAGGCCTTTACCGAAAGTAGAGGTGCCAAGGATCAGGGCTCGATGATGATCGCGCAGTGCCCCGGCAACGATTTCCGATGCCGATGCGGAACCGCTGTTGACCAGAACCACCATCGGGGCACCATCCAGGATATCGCCACGATGCGCTTTTCGGGTGAAACGCGACTCCGGCGTGCGACCGTCTGCCGTGACAATGATGCCGGAATCCAGGAACAGGTCCGACACGTCCACCGCTGCATCGAGCACACCACCCGGATTATTGCGCAGGTCGAGGACAAGCCCCGACAACATGTTGCCTTGAGCTTTCTGCGCCTGCTGTAACAGGTCATCGATCGCGCGACTCAGCTCGTCGGCGGTCGTGTCGTTGAACTGGCTGACACGAACATATCCGTAGGCCGGATCGAGCAATTCGTGCCGGACACTCGCGACCTGGATGCTCTCACGACGCAGGCTGAATACATGCACTTCCTTTTCTTCGCCGCGCAACAGGGTAATCGTCACCAGCGAGCCGGGCCGGCCGCGCATGCGTCCGATGGTTTTCTGCAGGCCTTCGGCAGCGACGCTCGTACCGTCGATCGCGGTAATGACGTCGCCAGGAAGGATGCCGGCCCGCTGTGCGGGCGTGTCATCGATGGGTGTGACGATCAATATTTCGCCATCCTCGGTACTGACCTCGAGACCGACACCGGAGTAGCTGCCGGTGGTACTGATGCGTATGTCTTCGTATTCGGCGGCATCGAGAAACTGCGAGTGCGCATCGAGATCGGCCACCATGCCGCGGATGGCGCTTTCCAGCAGCTCACGATCGTCAACCTGTTCGACATAATCCCGCTTGACGCGGTCCATCACTTCGGCAAACAGGCGCGCCTGCTCCCAGGTCAGGTTGGCTGCCGCTGTGTCAGGCTTGCGGAGGTATTGACTGCCGACCGACAGCCCCAGCCCCATTACGGTGCCGATCACCAGGACCAGAATCGCTCTGGTTTTAAATGACATGCGGGCCTCCAGGATCGCCGCCAGGCCTTACAGGCTCTTGTTTTGGGGCTTTGAAGCGATGAACTTGGCTCGACAATAGCACAGACAAATGCGCTCCAGACCCGGTTTTCAGCTGCGCGGGTTGCGGGTTATCCAGCGCCGCGGGTTGACCGGCGTCTTCCCCTGGCGGATCTCGAAGTACAGGCCGGCCTGTGCCTGCCCGCCGGAATCGCCGACCGTGGCGATGACGTCGCCGGGCGCGACCCAGTCGCCGGTGGCCTTGAGCAGGGTTTCGTTATAACCGTACAGCGTCAAGAAGCCTTCCCCGTGATCGACTATGACCAGCAGGCCCATGCCCGACAGCCAGTCCGCGAACACTATCCGCCCGTGGTACACGGCCCGCACTTCGCGACCGCGGGCCGCGCTCAAGACCACACCGTTCCACTTCAGGCCGCCCGCGCGAGGCTGCCCGAAATCGTGCACGAGACCCCCGGCGACCGGCCAGGTCAGGCGACCTTTCAATTCGCTGAATGGCTCTTCGGAGCGAATCGGGTAATCCGCCAGAATGCTGCCAAGCTCGGCGATCAGCCGCGACAGGTCCTGCTCCTGGGCTGCCAGCCTCGAGACTTCCGATCCCTCCTCGGCAATCCGCGTTTTCAGGCTGGCGAGCAATTGCTGGCGCTTGTCCTGCGCGGTACTCAGTTCCGTCAGCTCGACGTAACGTGCGCGTGCGAGTCCGGCAAGTCGGTCGTTTTCCCTGGCCACATCGGCCCGCAAAACCTGAAGCTCGCCGATATGCCGCGACACGGCGTCGATATTCCTGCCGCGGTACTCGCTGAAATATCGGTAATAAGCGATCTGCCTACCTAGCGTTGCCGGGTCGTGCTGGTTTAGAAGCAGCTTGATGCGCTCCTGGCTGCCGCTGGTATAAGCCGCTCGAACCTGGATCTCCAGCAACTCGGTCTCCGCCGCGAGCTCCTGCTCACGGACTTTCAGTTTCTGATCCAGCTCGGCCTTCTTTTTTTCGCTGAAGCGCCGCTGCCTTTCCAGCTCCTGCAGGTGCACGCGTTTCTCGGATATCAGAACTTCCGCGGCTTGCAGTTCACCGGTAATCCGGTCTCTCTCGGCGGCGCGCCGGTCCATGCTCTGCTTCAGTTCGCTGATGCGCTCCCGGACCTGCTCGAGCTCCTGCTCCTTTATCTGCGTGAGGTCCTTGTCTATGCTCTGCGCATGCGCGGCCATTCCGGCAACGACCAGAATCTGCGGAATCAGCAGGGTTGCTTTGCGCCAGGCGATCATGGGCGGAGAGTCTAAAGCTTTATGCCCGGTTCCTGCAGCACTGTGTAGCTGAACCCCGGTCAGCGCGGCGGTCACCGATTACGGGTTTCGGCTGCTATAATGCCGCACTTTTCACGACAGCGACCCCCATGGACCAATATCTGGAATTCGCCGCCAATCACAGCCTGTTGATGGCAGCTCTGCTATTCAGCTTCTTCCTGCTGGTATTCACGGAGCTGAGGCGGAAGGCAAGCGGCCTGATCAATGTCGAACCGCAGGATGCCGTGAAGCTGATCAACAACGATGCGTTGGTACTCGACCTGCGCAGCGTCGATGCATTCGCCAAGGGCCACATTGTCAACGCGAAGAACATTCCATTCGATGAACTCGATGCGAAAAGCGACAAACTCACCGACTTCCGCAACAAAGCCATCGTTGCAGTCTGCGACGCCGGTACGGTCTCTACGCGTGCGGTCGACAAACTCCGCAAGTCAGGATTCGAAAGCGTTTACGGATTGAAGGGTGGCATCGCCGGCTGGACTCAGGCCAATCTTCCGCTGGTCACCGCCAGGAAGACAAAGAAGAAATCCTGACAATTTTATTTTCGTTGCGAGTCGAACGATGAGTACATCGCCAAAAATCGTCATCTATGGCTCTCAGCAATGCAATTACTGCACCGCTGCCCGCATGCTGCTGAAGAAAAAGGGTGCGGACTACGAGGATATTCTGATCAGCAACAATGCAGAACAGCGCGCCGAAATGGAAAGGCTTAGCGGCCGGCGCTCGGTACCGCAGATTATTATCGACGGGCGCGCCATCGGCGGATTCGACGAGCTTTACGCGCTCGACAAGTCCGGCCAGCTCGACAGTCTCCTTGGCATAGAGTAGAACGCCGACCAAATACTTTTATAAAATCAGGAATGACGTAATGACTGAAGAAGCAGCAACTGCTACGAAAAAAGAGATCGCGATACAGAAGATCTACATCAAGGATTTTTCC
>JAOUGX010000051.1 GCA_029865385.1 Gammaproteobacteria bacterium | reverse complement strand
GCCGCGTGTTTCGCGCACGGCCAGCGCAGAGGAACCCCAGGAAAGACTGATGCCGCCGCCACCGTGACCGTAATTGTGCACGACGAGCTTGTCATCGAATTGTTCGCCCTTCACGACGAACCCGGATGGCCGGTACGGCCGGTGCCCCACCACTTCGCGAATGACGGCATCCATGGATATGCGCGGTGCCACCCAGGGCCGTCTCGAATACGGCCGTGGATACCGCGACAAACCCGCCGGCATCGGCGCGCACGCGCCCAATGAGGCGACAAAGGCCCCGGCACCGATCGTTTTCAAAAGCTCACGCCGGGTGTTTTTCTGTTTTCGTGTAAGCAAGATGGCCGACTCCGCCATTGACGTCATGATTCTATTCCAGACTGTCGGGCCACGGAGCAATTCCGCATCGCCGCATCAGGGATTCGAATCGCAAATCCGTCCGTAAATTCTCGAATCTCCGATCATCCGGTAGATTGAGGCATGAAACATCAGTGGTCGCTATTGCACGGTCCAACCATTCGAACGCAGAGTCAACCTCATCGAGCCCCGCGTAAACGACCGCAACATAATAGGGCGAGACAAAACGGTCGGCAGACCGCGAGATCAATTCTGCAAGCACGTCGCGTGCTTCATCCTTGCGACCGAGCTTTGCAAGACAAAAGCCACGGGAAGCAGTAGCCCTTGCTGCGTCACTGCCGGAAAATTTCTCTGCATCCGCAAACGCCTGCAGGGCTGCGTTGTAGTCGCCGAGTGCAAGCTGCGCGTTTCCGAGATGAAGGTACCCGGGCCAAAATTCCGGGTTGATTGCAACGGCCTGTGTCGCGAGTTCGAGCGCCTCTTGAGGTTCGCCTGCTTGCAGCGCGACGTTGGAAGAGTTCGCGAACATCAGCGGGAACAGCGGATCCAGTTCCCGCGCGCGACGCAACATGCTACGAGCTTCGATATGCTTGTCTCGATGAGCCAGCACAATTCCCAGAAACATGTGGGACATCGCACTGTTCGGATCCAGGGTTATGGCCCGCCGGGCGGCAGCCTCGGCCGGGGCGAAGTCATGGTCCAGAAAAAAGTGAAAGGAGCCGAGCGCAAGCTGCGTCTCCGCGAGTTCCGGGCCGAATTCCAGCGCACGCTGCAGGGCGTCTTGCGACGCCGGAAGAACCGTTTCCCGATCTGCTGCCACCGTCACCGGGGACGTAATCAGCGCGTGCGCGATGCCTGCCCAGGCCAGCGCGTAGCCCGGATCCTTGGCGACGGCCTGCCGGTAATATTCCAGCGCTCGCGGAATGGAGTCCGGCTGAAACTGAGTCCACTCGTACCTCCCCTTGAGGTACAACTCGTAGGCCTCCGGATTCTGCGTTTGCCGGCGATCGATTGCGGCGGCCACGTCGGGCGACAATCGCTGCCGAACTTGCTCGGCAATCGCGACGCTCAGTTCACGTTGCAGGCCGAGTACATTGGTAAGCTCGCGGTCGAATGACGCTGACCAGAGTTGCTCGCTGTCGGCGACACGTATCAGGCGTGATGTGACCCGAATGCGAGATGCTTCCAGCCGCAACGAACTCATTACGACAAAATCGACACCAAGCTCACGGCCGATCTGACGCAATGACTTCGTCGAATTCGCCAGGGCTCGCGCCGACACACCGCCGATAACGTTAAGGTCTGGTAGATCTATTTGGGCGAGCGACGTGCTGGTTTCCTCGGCAATGCCCGAGGCCAGGTAGCTGAGCTCGTCTTTGCCTGTAAGGTTCTCGAAAGGGAAGACGGCGATGCGGGTCTGCTCGGGCTCCGTGACCTTCGACTGCCAGACGAAGATCGCGCTACCGACAGCCAGCAACAGCAGGATCAGCATGGCAATGGAACGCGAACGCGGCATCGGGGTCGCCACAGGCGTCACCGGCTGCTCATCGGAAAAATCAGGTGCAGTCGCAGGATCGACCGGCGCGATAAACCGATAGCCGAGCCCGGCCACGGTCTCAATGAATACCGGCTTGTCGGGAGAATCGCCAAGCGCTTGTCGCACCTTGCGTACAAGCGTATTGAGGCCGGTGTCGAAATCGATCACGACTTTGGCCGGCCACAGGCGCTCTATGATTTCCTCGCGAGGGACCAAATTGCCGTGCCGCGTAACTAACAGGACCAGCAGGCCGAACGGCCGTCGCTCGAGACGGACCGGTTGACCGCGCAGACGCAACTGGTGAGCGCCAAGGTCGAGCTCGAAATCGCGGAATCGGTAGGTTTGTGTGTCGACGCCGGCGTCCATGTGTCTGATGGCAGGCCCGCCAAGGGTAAGGGCCGGGAATTATATCAGGCAGGCATACGAGCCAATTGCCCCCTTTTCGTCCTTAGGTCATGGCCTGAAGTGCCGACCGGCCCTGCGGCCGGCCGGCACGAAAGCTGCAGATTTTCTTCATAGCGTCTCCATGTCCCTGGCCGAAACATTGACGGATTCTTGCCCCACTATGCGTAGCAGCGCGGATCGACAACATCTGAGGGGACGACATTGGACATCCACGAAATCCGGAATTGGCTGGCACAGCTGCTGTTGCCGCACCCTGTCCGAGGCGGTTTGCCGGCTGTGGCACTACTTCTTTCGCTGGCGCTCGGCACCGGCCCTGCCTATAGCTCGCCTGGCGGGGAGCTGGATGCGAGTTTCGGCAACAACGGGCGTGCGGGCTGGATGATAACCGAAGCGAATTACGGCCATGCCATTGCCCAGCAATTGTCAGACGGGAAGTTACTGATAGCGGGTTCGGCATCGTCGTATTCCGCAACCGGATTCAACTTTGCCATCGTCAGAGGCAATGCCGACGGATCGGCCGACGGCGCGTTCGGCAGCAACGGCGCGGTCGTAATCGACCTTGGCGGAGAGGACGACTATGCGACCGATATCGCGGTGCAGGCTGACGGAAAAATCGTGGTTGCCGGTAGTTCCGGCACTTTCGGGTCCGGTCGCGACCTCGCGCTCCTCCGGCTCAATCCGAACGGCAGCGTCGACACGACGTTCGGTGTCGCTGGGCGCGTCACACTCGATCTCGGCGGCGAAGACGACTATATCGCCCGTATCGTACTTCAGCAGAACGGGCAAATAGTGGTAGCCGGCGCGACCAATGCGAACGGCAACTACGACGCCGTGTTTGCACGATTTCATGCCGACGGCACGCTGGACACGGCATTTGGCAGCGGTCCTACGGCGGGAACAACGAGAATTCTCGACAGCTCCCGCCAGGATCAGCCGTTCTGGATGACGCGGCAGGCCGATGGCAAGTACGTCGCTTGCGGCCAAAGCGGCCCGATACCCTACGATGCAGAAGGCGCAGGCATGCTGGCAGTACGCATCAACGTCGATGGCAGTGTCGATTCCGGATTCGGCAGCGGCGGCATTGCGAGGATCGCTGCCGGTACTTTGCCGCTGGTCGGCAGAAGCTGCGTCGCACTGCCTGGCGGAACGATAGTAATTGCGGGATCCGGTGGCGAGCCCGGTGATGAAGACCTGCTGCTCGCACGGCTGCTCTCCGATGGCAGGCAGGACATGACGTTCGGCACCGCGGGCCTGTCCAGAATCGATTTCGGCGCAGCCGAAACGGTTCAATCCATTATCCGCCTGGCCGACGGCACGCTGGCCATAAGCGGACTTACCGGAAGGCTCGGACTCGGTCATTTCCCGAGTGGTTTGCCGCTGTGGGAGATCCAGACACCGGACTACGATCCCAGCGAGTTCTTCGTCGCCCGGCTCGATGCCAACAGCGGCTCGCTCGATCCTGCTTTTGGCAATAACGGTGTAACGCTTGTCGACTTCGGTTCGGACTATTACGCGTCCTGGGCGTATGCGCGTGGCCTGATTCAGCAAGTAGACGGCAAACTCGTCGCGGTCGGAACCCAGGTGTACCTGGACGGATTGGCGGGAGAGATTCCGGTCGTTGCCGTGGCACGCGTGGATCCAGCCGGCGGTGGCAACGCCGGTATTGCGGGATTCGCCGATTGGTACACGGAGGTTACCGAGGGGACTCCCGCCACCATTATCGCAGTGCGGCGCAGCGGCGGAAGTACCGGCAATCTGTCCGTCGACTACAACACGTATGACGGCTCTACCCAGGGGCCGGCGGACTACACGACTACCAGCGGCACGCTGACCTGGATGAGCGGCGACGCAGATCCGAAATTCATCACGATTTCCATCGTGGATGACACCGCCGGAGAAAACGACGAGGCGATCATTGTCCAGCTGTCGAATTCATCCAATGGCCTGGCGCACAGTCAGACCGGCGTGCGAATAATAGACAATGACAACCCACCTCCGCCGCCACCGCCGCCAGGCCCCGTGCAATCGGGCGGCGGTGGCGGCTCGAGCGGAACGGTGCTTCTGGCATTGCTGGTGATCTTCGGGGTAGCGCAGAGGCGGCGCAATGCGCTGTTTTCAAAGTTGGTCCGAATCATTTCCGGTCCGCTATGAACAGCGAAAATGAACTCGCCAGGCTGGCTTGCGGTCCACTGATTGTCTCGACAGGATACCGGCGAAGGCCTAGTCTGAATCCTGTCTGCATTGCAATGCGACCCGAATGCGGCAACAGAACCGCCAGAGGATTGTGATGACAACCCACGGTTGTACCAGGCGACGTTTGACGGGGCTTGACGCATGGCGCATTGGCCCCTGTGGCATTGGCGTACTCCTGCCGATGTGCGCAATCTGCCAGCCGTCACCGGATCCTGCTTCGAACGAAGAAGCGCTGTCGGAAATTGTCGTCACCGCGCGGAAATTCGAAGAGCGCGTGCAGGATATCCCGATGAGCGTGCAAGTATTGTCTGCCGAATTTCTGGACAAGGCGGACACGACTCGACTGTTCGACCTGCAGTTCAATGTTCCAGGCCTCGTCGTCAGCAACCTGGGACTTTTCGGCGCCGGTTTTTCCCTGCGCGGCCTCGGCGATCAGGGCGGCAACGAACAAACCGTAGCCTCGCACTTGAACGGGGTCTACCTGGGCAATGCCAATCTTGCGATCGCGCGACTATTTGACCTGGAACGCATCGAAGTCCTCAAAGGCCCTCAGGGTACGCTTTACGGACGAAACTCTACCGGCGGATCGATGAACTTCATCACCCGTTCCGCCCATGACGAGTTCAGCGCAGATATTGAAACCGCTTACGGCAGTTTTTCGACGGTGCGTGCGCAGGGCCACGTCAACCTGCCGTTTGAAAAGGCCGCCCTGCGCCTGGCCTTTATCGGGTCCGAGGGCGACGGATACATCAGAAACTCCGTGGACGACAGGCAGTTCGGCGAGAACGATTTCTGGGGACTCAGGGGTTCCTTGCGGTTCAACCTGAGCGACAGGCTGAGCCTTGATCTGACCGCACAGACGGTCTCCGACGACGGCGCAAGCGATGAGCTGTGGTCACCCCAGCCTCAGTTTCTCGTCAATCCGCGAGATATTCGCCTGACCACGGTGACACTGGTGGATCCCTACCTGCTGACCGATACCGACGTCGTCAGCGCCAATCTGGATTACGAATTCGGTTTCGGGCACTTCCGATCCATTACCGGATACGCGGGGAGTAACGTAAGCGACCGCGACGACTGCGCCGGGTCTCCCGATCTGCAGGGTTGTGTGCGCGGAACCACCAGCACTCGACACGAACAATGGAGCCAGGAGTTTCAACTTGCCTCGGGCGATGAGGCCCATATTGCCTGGCTCCTCGGCGCGAACTATTTTTCTGTCGATACCGCAACGGACTGGTATCTTTTGGTTCCGCTGGCGAATCCCATACCCCTCAGGGACCTCTTCGGCACGACCGAAGAAACTGCCATTGCGGTTTTCGGCCAGGCGATCGTGCCGATTTCGGATCGCTGGAGCCTGACCGGCGGACTGCGTTTCAGCAATGACGAACAAAGCGCAACTTCCATCGGCTCAGGCGTGCAGGACAGTCCGACGCTCAAGACTGCCGAAGACGACTGGAACAACGTTTCATGGCGGATTGACCTGGAGTTCAGACCCACGGACGAAATGCTGCTTTATGCCAGTGTGGCGACCGGTTTCAAGAGTGGGGGTTATACAATATTCGTGCTTCCCGATGGCAATCTGGACGATTTCAATTCTGAAGACCTGATCGCGTACGAAGCTGGTATTAAGTCAGAGTGGCTGGAGCGGCGATTGAGCTTCAACAGCGCCGTATTCTTCTACGACTATCAGGACATGCAGGTAGCCACCCTGACTTTCCTCGGTGGCCGATTGATATCGGAAGTCGACAATGCCGCCAAAGCGGAAATCTATGGCATTGACGCAGACTCCCGATGGCAGCTGAACGAACGACTGACGTTCTCCGCCGGTCTGGTCTGGATTCCGAAAAGAGAATTCGTCGAATTCTTCGACGATCGGCCGAACGACACGATCTCCGGAAACAAACTTCGTCGGGCGCCGGAGTTTACTTCGACCGTGGCAATGGATTACGAGTTTCCGTTACGCGACATCGGGCGCTTGTCCAGCCGCGTCGAGTACAACTACCGATCCGGTTTTTTCTTTTCCAAAGAAAATACCCCGGAATTTTCACAGGATCATTTCAGTCTGCTGAACGTGCTGCTGAACTTCGAATCGATGAGCGAGACGTGGTACGTTTTCGCGTCGGCACGCAATCTGACCAAGCAGGATTACTTCACCCAGGTATTAATTCAGTCGAGTCCCGGCTATCCCGATACTTATGAAATCGGCTTTGGTTATCGCTTCTGAGTTATTTTTAAGTATTTGATTTATAAACGAAATTTTGCTTCTTCCTGACAACAAGAAAGCAACAGGCCCGCCGCGCAACCGCAGCGGCGTTCGGCAAGCAAATGCGGCCCGACATACGAAAACACCTCACGGCGATCGGATGCTGTCCTGCTTGTGACAACAACTGTAATCTGACGGATCGTGATCAAACGCAGGCGCTAGAGGACGGCACGTATGGCAACTGAGGCAAGCACGGGACGATGGCTGGCCCTCCTGTTTGGCTATGTCGCTGACGCGCGATAGTGAGTGATTCGGTCTCCGGCCCGGTCTCCTGGCCCGAAGCGCTTCGTTTCTGGGCCAGGCTTGGCCTGATAAGTTTCGGCGGCCCGGCGGGTCAGATTTCAATCATGCACCGGGAACTGGTCGAACAGCGGCGCTGGATCTCGGAGAACCGGTTTCTGCATGCACTCAACTATTGCATGTTGCTGCCCGGCCCCGAGGCGCAGCAACTTGCCGTGTACATCGGCTGGACCCTTCACGGCATTCGCGGTGGTATCGCTGCAGGCGTGTTGTTCGTCTTGCCGGGTGCAGCAGTCGTTCTGTTCTTGAGCATCCTTTACGCCGGATATCAGGAAGTCACTGCAGTTCAGGCGCTGTTTTTCGGAATCAAGGCCGCGGTTCTGGCAATCGTCATTGAAGCCGTCCACCGGATCGGCAAGCGGGCACTGAAAAACGTTGCGATGTACAGCATTGCCGCTATCGCGTTTGTCGCCATCTTTTTCTTCGCCGTGCCGTTTCCGCTGGTTGTACTCGGCGCCGGAGTGGCCGGCCTGATCGGCGGTCGCATAAGCCCCACGAACTTCGTTGTCATCAAGGGGCACGAAGCCGAAACGCGCACCGCGACCGCGCATACTCCGGTCACGGCAACTCCGGCAAGCGGGCAATCGATGCGTGCCCGTGCAATCAGGATTATTGTTGTCTGCCTGCTCTTGTGGATGCTGCCGATCGCAATGCTGGCGATTTTTCTTGGCAGCAATCATGTTTTCGTGCAGGAAGGCGTTTTCTTCAGCAAGATGGCGGTGGTGACGTTTGGCGGAGCGTACGCGGTGCTCGCCTATGTCTCTCAGCAGGCCGTGGAGCATTACGGCTGGCTTGCGCCGGGTGAGATGCTGGACGGACTGGGCCTCGCCGAGACCACGCCCGGACCCTTGATCCTGGTCGTGCAGTTTGTCGGATTCCTGGGCGCCTACCGCAATCCGGGCACGCTCGATCCAATGCTTGCCGGAACACTCGGTGCGCTGCTCACGACATGGGTAACCTTCGTGCCCTGCTTCCTCTGGATCTTTCTCGGCGCTCCGTATATCGAACGCCTGCGCAGTAATCGAACCCTGAGCGCCGGACTGTCTGCGATTACGGCGGCTGTTGTCGGGGTTGTCCTGAACCTGGCTATCTGGTTTGCACTGCACGTGCTGTTTATCGAAATCGAAACCGTTCACCGCTTTGGTATGAGCCTGCAGGTACCACATTGGGCAACACTGGATCTGGCCTCGATGCTCATCGCCGGGACAGCGTTATTCGCAATGCTCAAGCTGCGGCTACCGATGCTGGCGACGCTGGCAAGTTGCGCCGCTCTGGGGATCGTCTATCAATTCTGGGTGTTGTGATCTTCTGCACAGCAAATGCCAATGCCACTGGCATGATTTGCTCCATCAAGTTTCCATCAGAACCAGGCCCTGAAACATCGCAGTTTCCTCTGGCGCCTGGCGGCGGAAGGGCCTTACGATTGCCGCACTCCCAGGCTCAAACTGGAATTGCTCCATGACGATCAGCGCCGCACTCGACAGCGATATCTTCCGAACCTACGTGCTGATCGTCGGCGCACTGCTGGCTTTCGCCGGCGCGACGCTGGTGGTCCTGACAACGATCGGCAAAGACGTCTCGTCCGTCTGGAAGACCTATCGTGGCTGGCTGGTGATGGTACCGCTCGTCCTCGGCACAATTTTCCTCGGCCGGATCGCAACGATCGTCGGCGTGGCCCTGCTCGCCATGGTGGGATTCAAGGAGTATGCGCGCGCAACCGGACTCTACGACGACTGGTGGTTAACGGGCATCGTCTACCTAGGGATCGTCTCTCTCGGCGTCGCGGCATCCGTTACCGACCCCCGACTGAACCTGCCGGGCTGGTATGGATTGTTCATGTCGCTGCCCGTTTACGTGATCGCGGCAATCGTGCTGGTTCCGATTTTGCGAAACCGCGCCAAGGGCCAGCTGCAAATGGTTGCACTCGCCATCGTCGGCTTCGTCTATTTCGGCTGGATGTTCAGTCACCTCGGATTTCTCGCCAATTCGAAACACGCCTACGGCTACGTTCTTTACCTGATTTTCGCCGTCGAGATAAATGACATAGCCGCGTTCACTTGCGGCAAGCTGTTCGGAAAACACAAGCTGCGGGACAACATCAGCCCGAACAAGACCATAGAGGGATCGATAGGTGCGATTTGCGTTTCATTGACCGTTCCGTGGCTGCTGTGGTTTTCGTTCCCGCACTTTGTCGGGTGGCAGCTGATCGTCATCGGCCTTCTCGTCGGCGTTGGCGGGCAACTTGGCGACCTCGTAATCAGCTACATCAAGCGGGATATAGGAATAAAGGACATGGGCGTGGTGATCAAGGGCCACGGTGGAATTCTGGATCGGGTCGACAGCATGATTTTCGTTGCACCGATTTTCTTTCACATCGTGCGCTGGAACCATGGAATGCCATGAGTGAGCTGCCGCGATGACCGAATGGCAATACCACCCGCCGCCCGACATCGACTCGACGATGGCCGAGTCGTTACGAAACTTCCCGCGGCGGCCGGCAATGTTGGTATACGCGATACGCTCGATTGCGGCGCTGCTGTTGCGCGGATGGCTCGGGTTCTATCACCGGCTTTCCATTGAAGGTCGTGAAAACCTGCCTGAAAGCGGATCATTCATACTCGTGTGCAACCATACGAGCCACCTGGATACGCTCTGCCTCCTGTCATCGGTCCCGCTGAGGAAAATTCACCGGACTTTTCCTGCAGCGGCGGCCGACTACTTTTTCTCCAGCCTGCCGCGGAGCGCTGTCTCGGCAATTCTGATCAACGCGCTGCCTTTCGATCGCAAGATGAAGGGGGCCGAGAGCCTGACCGTATGTTCCACACTGCTTGCCAATCCGGGTAATGTGTTGATCATTTTTCCGGAAGGCACCCGGACGACGACCGGGGAGCTGGGGCGTTTTCGCTCCGGCATCGGGCGTCTCGTCGTCGGTACCGAACTGCCGGTCATTCCGTGTCATCTGGACGGCGGCATGAAAGCATGGCCCAAAGGCAAAGCAATCCCCCGCCCGCACCGCTTGAAACTTCGCATTGGAACTGCAATGAACTTTGCACATCTGGGCAAGACCTCGGAATCGGTCGCCAGTATCTGCCGCGAGCTGCAGACCCGTGTATCGATACTGGGGCAGCCCGACCAATGACGATCTATGACCTGAAACCGGCATTCCAGAACCTGCTGCGGCCCTGCTGCAGATCACTGGCCGGCGCCGGTATAACGGCAAACCAGGTAACGCTGGCGGCTTTATTGTTGTCCCTGGCCGTTGGGGGTTTTTTTGCGTTGTTTCCCACGTCACGGTGGGCGGCGTTGTCGATCCCGGCCTGGCTTTTCCTGCGCATGGCGCTGAACGCAATTGACGGCATGCTCGCGCGGGAACACCACATGCAAAGCCGCCTCGGTGGTGTGCTCAACGAACTGGGTGACGTCGTTTCGGATACCGCTATTTATTTGCCGTTTGCGCTGGTTCCCGGCATTTCACCGGTGATCGTTGTCGCCGTCGTAATCCTCTCAATCATTACGGAGATGGCCGGCGTTGTGGCGATTCAGATCGGCGCGAGTCGACGCTACGACGGCCCAATGGGCAAAAGCGACCGTGCGTTTGCGTTCGGCTTGCTGGCGCTCCTGCTCGGCTGCGGATTGCAGCCGGGCTGGTGGGCAAATACCGGCCTTTCGATTGTTGCGATGTTGGCTGCGCTAACCGTCATCAATCGCGTGTCAGGCGCGTTGAAGGAGCTGGCATGTGTCAACGATGAGGCAAATCGGTCCGAATGATTTGCTTGCCACGCACGATTCGCATTCGTGCTTACCTGCGTACTTGCTTGCGCAATCTTGATCCGTGGCCCGGTGTCGGCATTCTGCGTCCGCTAACAGGCTTCGGCGGAACAATCACTGGTTCCTCCTTCTTGACCTTTATTATGCCGACGCCCGGACGTTTCGGCGCAATGGGAACAAGTATCGGAACGGACGCGGAAAATGTTGTCGGATCGACCAGCATCCACTCATAGCTGGCTGACATAGCCGCCGCCGTTGCCATTCGAATTTCACTATTGTCGGCGCCGGATGGACACAGACTGTCCACACAAAATCCGAGGTCCAAAGCGTGCTCGGCATCCCGGATAATCCGGACTTCGCTGTCGTAGCCGCAGGAATAGATCGTTTGTGCATCGTCGATGTCAGTTGGTAGCAACGTATTGTTGATTCGACCGCACATCTTGACGGGCTGGCTGTAGGGAACGAGCGTATCTGCCGTACCGTGCAACGCGAACACCGGTACCGATTCGTCTCCCAGTTTGTCGAAGAAAGAATTCTCCACGAGAAAATCGCGCAGGTCCTCCTTCAGGCAAGTAAGCAGGGTTGCCGGCGGTTGCGCGAAATTTATCGAAGCCAGATCGATGCCGGTGAGCGCCGCGCAGCGCGAAAGGTAGGGTGACGGATCGCTGACCGGAACACCGGTGATATTGAACACGGTATCGGGAATCAGGTTCTGCCAATCGCTGGATAACAACTCGGTCGTAATACCGGCGAATCCCATCAGGTTGAGGCGAAGTTCCTGGGTGCCGCCGAGGGCGCCGTAGAGCGTTGCCAGCGAACGGAGACCGAAATCGCGGAACCCTGCCAACGGCCCGGTCGAGTCCTCGCTATCCGCCAGGAAATCCAGTGCATCAAGCGGCCCGTAGTAAAGCAGCGCTTTGCGGATTCGGCCGGCCTCGTGCGATGCCAGCCACGCGGCAAGATGCGCGCCGGCCGATTGACCGAACACGGTAACTGCTTCGTCGGAAGCGCCGAGGTCTGCACCGTATGTTTCGACCCAGTCCAGCGCACTTTCGACGTCCGCGGTGATTTCGCGCCAGCTTGCGCCATTGCACTCGACGTTTCCGTCACTTCGGCCCGCCAATCGGTAGAACGGGGCGAAAACGATGAAGCCCCGACTCGTGAAATGCGAGATACCTGCTTCCAGTCCGAAGAAAGAGAAACCCCGGCTCTTCCAGGTCCCACCGTGAAAGGCAAGCAAGGGTTTCAGATCCGTCGCCTGGATGTCGCTTTTGTAAACACGCATTTCCAGTTCGCAGGTTCCTGAACCGGCGGAGAGATTCTCTATGCTTTTGTATTGAAGCTGCTTCATGTAGGGCAGCAGGTTGTTTGCAATCGAGACCGTACCGAGATCCAGTTCCGACGACGGCACAACAGTCCAGGCGCGGCTCGGTACAGCGGGCAACGGATCGCCGGGCTGACCGGCATCGGCTGTCCAGGCGGACGCATTCCCCAGCAGTTGTTCGGACTGGCTGCCAAAGCGGGACTGGCAGAATTCCGCCTCGTCGGAAGGTGAAAATGCAACTTCCGTTGTGCAATACGCATCGGCAAAATAGGCGGTGGCCGGCGGACCGACCACCTCCGCGACCTGGCAGCTGCCGCCATCCTGACTGTAAAGCGGAACGCGCTCGAGCACGGTCCGGAAATTGCCGAACAATGCCGTGCAACCGACTTCGGCGCCGAGCGCTGTCAGATACGCCTCGCGATCGTCGCCCTGCAGAATTGCCAATTGCAACAGCAGCTCGATTCCACGGTCACCCAGCATCTCGATGACGATTTCCGGGATGCCGAAGGTGGCAAGCAAGTCATTGATGAAAGCTTCGTCGTCTGCGTCGTATTCAAGTGCGAAAACGGTGGGGCCATTGAATGCATTGATGGTGGCATCCGGCATGCCGTTCTCGTCCAGCCCGTCAAGCCGGTAGTTGAGGGCGATGATCGCATCGTCAATGGCCTGTTCGCCTTGAATGGCCACATCCGCAACCAGTGCGTCTTCGATGAACGCGAGCACCAGTTCGGTCAACGAGATATATCCGAAATCGTAGTCGAGCGTTGCAGCCCCGATCTGAACGTCACCGCCGATCGTCGCGAACTTGTCGACGACAATGGCCACCTGATCCGGGTCATAGCTGGGGAAAAGAGACAATTGCAGATCGATATCAAGCGCAAACGGAACCCTGACGGCGACCCAGCCGTGGTCCGTATCGAATTTCGCACATCGAGTTCCGAACGGAATGTTTTGCCCCCATCGCACCCAGGCCGGCGACGACGCCGTGACGACTCCGTTGAGATCTGCGGTAATGGATATCGAATCCAGCGAGTCGAGAACGATACTGATGCTTGAATCGGGGTCCAACGTTACCGTGGCGGTGGTGGCATCGGTATGAACTTCGTATGGGGACGGGATCGGGCAACTTGTGTCGATGATTTCCGTAACCTCGTCGACCGGGAACTCACCCAGGGCAGAGCCACCCTGGATGTCGAATCCGAGTTCTGCCAACTGATCGCGCAGTAATCCGGCAAGGTAGTTTGCAATGGCCTGGTCCGGTGGTGCCTCACTGTTATCGACAACGCCCCGAAGATCGTCGAACGGAATAACATACGTTTCGCCCGCACAAACCGAGGAATACAGGAATGCTGCTAAAAAGACCGGGAATGCTTTGCGTGTCATTGGCTTTCCGATTTGCTGGCTGAATCGACAGGTCGGCGGGCCATGCCGTTTTTTTGTTATCTTACCGCCTGAATCCTCTCAAGTCGCTGCATTAGCCACATCATCGCCGCCGAAACAGAGTTTCAAGCTGTTTCAACCGATATTGGATTCGTCAGTTCGCGGCTGGAATTTCGCAAAGGCGCGAGCGTGCAACCGCTTTCAGGATAGCAAGGCGATTACAGTACTGTTCGAGGACATCGCTAAATTCATAGCAAAGGTGCTGCTGGAGGCGGTTCAGCGGCCGCAAGCCAACAATATGCCCTACGGAATCGAAAGTCCGGCGCTGGCTTCAGGAAAATCCGCCACTGCTTTCGATGTCGCCGCCACGGCAGATTCGGCGCTTGAAAAACCGGCGACATTCCCCGAACGTCGACGCAACGGCAATGCCCGGTAGATGCCGCACCGAGTTTCCTGTTGCACACAGGCGTACTTCCGAGTCCACAGCTCAAAGGTTTCGCTTGGGTCATCGTCGCAGATGTTTCGTCGGGCGCCAGCAAATGACCAGGGACTGACGCACATCCGGCCAGCCACGATGCCGCTGCAATCATTGTGAATTTTTTCATTTTCCGCCCCCCGTATTGGCGGGCGATGGCCCGCGAGAAGGTACCGATCAGGTAGGGCTATTCTGGAAAAGGCCGGCGCCGGGTTCCTGAAACAAATCCGGAATTTTTCTGGAGAAAAGCTATAGGGCCCATGGAGGAATCCTGGCTCCTGGCTGGAGTTTAAGGAGAGGCAGCAATCTGTCGAAACTGAATCAGTGCTTCATCCGACCGAATTTTCCGCGCATATAGTCGCTAATCGCCTGGCTGATCTCCTGCTGCGTATTCATGACGAATGGCCCTTGTCCGACGATTGGCTCGTCGATCGGTTCGCCGCCGAGCAACAGCACACTGGAAGGTGTCGTTGCTTCCAGCGACACTTCGCGACCAGCGCGATCGAGAAGCACCATCTGTGCGTCGTGTGCGCTTTCACTGCCGTTGATCTGCACGTTTCCTCGCAAAACAATCAACGCCAGGGTGTGGCCCTCGGGCAGGACAAGATTGGTCGGGTGGTCCTTATCGAGGCGGATGTCCCACACGTTGACTGGCGTGAACGTTCGCGCCGGGCCCTTGCGGCCCTCGTACTCACCGGCAATCACGCGAACCGTGCCAGCATCGTTCTCCAAAGCAATGGACGGAATGTCCTTGCTCAACAGGGTCTGGTAGCCGGGCGCTGACATCTTATCCCTCGCCGGCAGGTTGACCCACAACTGAACCATCTCGAGAGTGCCACCGGCGCGCGTGAACTTCGGCGAATGAAACTCTTCGTGCAAAATGCCGGACGCCGCTGTCATCCATTGCACGTCACCCGGACCGATCGTCCCGCCCGCACCGGTTGAGTCGCGGTGCGCAACTTCACCTTCGTACACGATCGTGACGGTCTCGAATCCGCGATGCGGGTGCTCGCCGACGCCTCGCGGTTTTTCCGCGGGCTCGAATTTCATCGGACCCGCATAATCCAGCAGCAGGAAAGGACTCAGCTGTTGGCCATGACTGCCGTATGAAAAAAGCGAACGGACCGGAAAACCGTCGCCTACCCAGTGTGGATGCGGTGCGTCGAAAACTCCGAGTACTTCTTTCATGGTCGACTTCCTTTCTACGGCCTCTTGATCGCAATGCAGTAACAATCATAGATTCGAAACGGCGAGGCCGCTAGACTGCCCGATTGCATGGCGCGTTGCGACTATCATCGCATTGGCCAGTACTCAGAGAGCGTGAATGAAAAGAATTCCGCAGGACTTGCTTGCTCGCATGGCCAACAGCGTATCCGCCGAAGACCGCGACGAAATGGCCATCCCGAGTTACCTGCACGGCAACCCGGTCATGCGCTGGATTGCCTGGAGACGGCTGGATGTGGTTGCAAAATTTCTTCGACAATTCGAAAGAACGACAAACAATGCTTCGAAAATCACGATTATGGATTTCGGCTGCGGCACGGGCGTACTGTTTGACGAAGCCTGCCGGATCGCCGATCGGATTTACGGCGTCGACCTCGTACTGGAACCGGCCCGATTGCTTATCGACGAATGGGGCCTGAACAAGGTTTCGCTGCTGCATGCGGACGACGCAAAGACGCGGATCGCGCCGCAAAGCGTCGATACGATTATCGCGGCGGAGGTTCTCGAACACATCGAGGACATCGGTGACACGCTTGCATTCTTCCGCAGCCGGCTGAAAGTCGGCGGCAGGCTGCTGGTGAGCCTGCCCACCGAAAACCTGCTTTATCGTTTCGGTCGTCGCCTTGCCGGGTTTCACGGCCACTATCACGAGAGCAATGCGGCCAGCATTCATCAACAGATTCTGGGCGCGGGTTTCCGGCAACTTCGCATGCAAAAAATTCCTGCGCCGGGGCCACTGGCGATCTACTGGGTAACGGCATACGCGTTAGACCAGCCGAACCAATGCAGAAGGAGCTGAATGCCTTTGGCTGAATCACCGTCTCGCAGCTCGCGCGTATCCGGCATCTTTGCCATCGCCCGCGCAATCCTGCTGGGCACGATCGTCGGTTACCTTGCTTTTCGGATCTATTCGGGTCGCGAAACCATTGCGGCCCTGCAACTCCAATGGGACCCGCAGAGCCTGGCCGTTGCACTGCTGTCGGCGTTCGTCGCCTACCAGTGCCTGTTCCTGGCCTGGCTGATCCTGCTAAGCCGCTCCGGCTATTACGAGCCTGCTTACCTGCGGCAATACCTGCGAGTCTGGTGGATATCGTTTCTATATCGTTACGTTCCGGGAAAGGTGTTGCTCGTCATCGAACGAGCTCGCATGGGTGCCGAAATTGGTATCCCTGCGGCAGCCGGCGCTGCGCTTACGATTGTCGAGACACTGCTCGCGATACTGGCGGGCTGTGCCGTATCGCTATTGGCTGTTTCCTATTACGCGGATGCGGATGGCCGACTTCTCGGCATCGCCCTGTTGCTGATGCTCGGAGCGATGCTGATGTTTCCGGCGGCGTTTCGCTGGCTACGCGATCTGCCGTTTTTCAGGTCAAGATACCCGGAGCTCGGTGCAGTGGCTCTCGGTCACCGCGACATTTTCATCTCTGTAATACCGTATATCTTTCATTACCTGCTGCTCGGCCTTTCCTTCTTCCTCGTGTCGCGCAGCCTGCAATTGTTTTCCTGGTCGGATCTGCCCGGCCTGTGCGGAATTTACGCGCTGTCGCATGTCATCAGCCTGATCGCACTGGTGGCGCCGGGCGGTTTGGGCGTTCGTGAAGGTGCACTCGCCGTACAACTGGCCCGATTCGTCCCGGCGGGGCCGGCCGAGGCGCTGGCCGTCGGCATACGCGTCTGGTTTACGCTGGTAGAGCTTCTTTGTTACCTGGGCGTGTCGCTTTTCTGCCGCTCGAGTCGTGTTCGCTTCAGGTCATAGAGCATCGCTTCCTGGTTCATTCGAATTCGAACCAGCATGTCGCCTATCAGGCCGGTCACCAGGGTCGTGAATCCGAGGAAGGCGAACGACCCGCCCACGAACCCTGCCCAGATATGCGGCGAGAAGCTGCCCGCGCTGAGGTAGTGAATGCCAAGAAACGCCAGGAAACCCAGCCCGATCGCCATGAACACGATGGCAATCGAGGCGAAAAAGCGGAACGGGCGATAGGAAATAAACGCACGAAGCATGATCGTCAGCGATCGGACGGCATAGCGCGGGATGCTGGACGCTATGCGCGAGGTGCCGAATTCGCGTACACCGCGAACCTTGACCGGCACTTCGAGAATGGTAAGGCCCTTGAAGATAAGGTCGAGAAAGGACTCCTGTGTGTAAGTAAAACTGCCGAACAGGTTCATTTGCAGCAAGGTTTCGCGCGAAAACACGCGAAATCCGCAGGACACATCCCGGAAAGTCTTGCCGGACAGCAATCGCACGATGTAAGCGACACCGTGGTTGCCCCAGCGTTTGACCCGCGGCATGTCCGGTATGAGGCTCTTGTCCAGGAAGCGCGATGCGGTGACCATGTCCGCCCGCTTTTCCACCACGGGTTTCACGAGCGTTGCGATATCAGCCGGGTCGAACTGACCGTCGCCGTCGATGTGCACCATCACATGCGCACCCTTGGCAATCGCGATGCCGACCGCCTCGCGAAAGGTTGCGCCCAGCCCCTGGTTCGACGAGCGGCTGACCACCTCGGCACCCGCTTGACGAGCGCGATTGGCAGTATCGTCCGTCGAGCCGTCGTCGAGCACGAGCACCTCGACTCTTGCGATGCCTTCAATACTCCGTGGAATGTTCGATACGACCCATCCGACCGTATTTTCCTCGTTCAGGCAGGGCACGACTGCGAGGAGGAACAGGCCCTCCCTGTCGCTTTCAGTAATCACGGAATTTCATCGTCATTGTTCGTATTCTCTGCGAAAAAAAGCCATCAATAATCCTGCTCTGTACGCGGTGACTCCGGTCGCTGCCTCTCCAGTGCCGAAGAGATCATCAGCAACAAGTGCCTGTGTTCGTCAAGGTCTGTCAGCTCTGTCTTCGAAATGCCGTCGATCATGTTCTTTACTTCATCATATTGCTGCAAACGAAGCAAAAGCGCGGCCATCTGCAAGTACGCAAGCGAACGCCTGGGCATCGAGGCGATCCCGTCAGCGTACACGGTCAGCGCTTCCCCGTATTCGCCGCGTTGTTCGTAAAGGTTGCCAAGCTCCGAATAGACTTGCTGCGCAATCTGATCTCGCTGGATTCTGTTTCCCTTGTCCAGTTCGTCCGCATCTTTCAGCATCGCCAATGCTGAATCGGGCTGGTTGAGGCGAACCAGTGCGCCGGCCGCAAGATAGCTTGGCAATGCGTCATTGCGGGCCAAAGCCTGCGCCGCGAGGTAGGCGTCAACGGTGCTGTCGATGTCGCCCATCGATTCCGCCAGTTGCGCTCTGGTGAAATGGATGAACTTCGTGTCCGCCGGCGTTCGTGGCCTGGCTGTCAGCACCCGGTCCAGCAACGACACGAGTGCCTGCTTCGACGCGAAACACCGTCCGCTGGTCACTTCTCGCACAAGTGCGTCGGCGCTGGATGTTGTATGGCCGTCGATAATTCCGTTTTCCAGCCGCGCGACGCCTGTTATGGCGGTCTCGTCTATCGTTCCCTGGTCGAGGCAATCGAAAAACAGCCCGTGCAGTTCGCTGCCCAGCCCGGGACCGACCTTGGCCAGACTCCGGCGTGCCCTGGGAAAGTCTTTGGCTGCCGCGTGAGCATTCGCAAACATGAGGTTGAGCCGCGGTGACTGCTGGTGCACCTCGTACATGTATATGTACATGTAGTCTGGCGTCGACCAGGTGACAGAACGCTGCCAGGTCAGCAGGGAAAACCCAATCAGGCCGATGACAGCGCCGGCAACCAGGGCACGGCCGTAATTTTTTGCGAGCAGCGCCATGCTGACCAGCGCAATCAGAATTCCGGCAGACCCGATGTAGTTTCGATGCTCGAACATGAGCTCCAGTCCGAAGATGGACGACTCCATGGCGTGCGAGGCAAAGAAAAACAGGATGCCGAAAGCGTACAGCGGCAATTTACGCCGCAGCAGAATTCCGCTGGCAAGCAGTGCAAGCAACAGCAATGCGGAAAGGAGCGTTGTAACCGGTTCGATTAGCCCGGTAGACAAGACTATGTCGTCGTGGAAAAAACCCATCTTGCGTTGTATGGGAAGCAGTATCTGCGAGAGGTATACGACAATGATCCGGCACTGCGTGAACACGCGTTCAGCCAGTGTGAAATCGCGAACGGCATAAGCTTCCAGGACGACGCTCGAAAAATTCCAGAGTACGAATGCGGCGATCGAGACGTAGCCGGCAACCAGCACTGCGTGGAACGCCCTGATCTGACGATAAAGCGATGCCGTCCCGCGTAAACCGAAAACAGTAAACTCAATCAGCGAGCAATAGATTGGAAAGACCAGCGCACTTTCCTTGCTGAGGACGCCAAGCGGCCAGAACAGCAGAAACCCGGCGCCGATCAGCAACCAGCCGCGGATTGCCGAGCGCTCCTGCAGCATCCGCCCCTTGGTATAGCAGACAAGGCCGGCCAGCACGAACAGCGTGGACAGTACCGTCATGCGTTGAACGGTGTACAGGACCGTGCTGACCTGTAGCGGGTGCAGCAGCCAGAGCCCCGCAACAACCGCTGCGACGATCCAGCTGTTGACCGGATTCCGCGGTAGCGACGCATGCAGCAGCAACGCCGTCAGCCAGCACAATAGTAATCCGCAGACCAGGTGGAACATCAGGTTGTCGTACTTCCACCACCAGGTGTCCGGACCGTGAGTCACTGCATCTGCAATGAAGGTAGCCATCGAGACAGGCCTGCCGAGCGGACCGCTGGTGCTGACGATGTAATTCCAGAAAAGGGTTACCGGATCTATCGCGCCCTGTTCGATCAGCGGGCCAAGCTGCGGCAGGTCGTCGAGAAGAAGCGGCCCCGCCAGTCCGGGCAGATAAACCAGAATCGCCGCAATCAGAATCGCGGCAAGAATCGTCAACGCAATTACCGTTGATCGGTCGATCTTCATGTATTGCTTCATTGACTGGACGCCAGGGTAGCGAATTCCTTGAGGAATTCAGGCCCGGCCTGCGACCGCTCGAGCTGATCCAGAACACTCGGTACCAGCGACCTGACAAAAGTTTCGGTCAGGTGCCGCTTATCGCGAAACACTGTCATCCCGCTTGTGCTCTGCGCCGCACAGCGGTTGCCCGGGCATACCAGTTCGGTGAGGTCGAGTACACGTACGTTTTCGAAGCCGCGTGCGGCCTGTTCGAGATGGTCGGCGACGAGCTCGTGGGCTTTGCTGGCGACCCCTTCCTCACACTCGCGCCGGCTATCCGTGAGCAGAAACGAGAAACGATACGGTGATTCGATGCAGGTGGGCCCGTCGAAACTGAGCTCGGGGGTTCCCGGAATCACGACGACACGCGTGGCCGATTCACTCAATTCGCTTAACACGCGTGTGGCGCCGTCAATCCACTGTGCCGGAGAGAACGCGTAGTGGGATGAACTTCCGACGAATACGACGTCCGGTTTGATACCGGCAAGATACCCGATCGCCGCATCGCGCCAACCGGAACATATTTCGTAGATTCCGCCGACCGGCGCATAGTAGTAGTCCTCGTCGACGATCGGGCAGGCGGATTTGGTCAAAATGAGCACCCGCCATTCGGGGGCCCTGTAAATTCCTTCGATCAACGACACCCATTGTGCACCAATGCTGTCGCCGAACAGTACCGCCGTGTACCTGGCGTCTTCCGGCCCTTCGAAACACGGCTCGATTTCCGCGCTGTGATAATAGGTATCGCAGTTGCGCTGCGCATCGTATAAGTCCGGCACATCACGGCGCGGATTGTAGTCGCCCTGTGCCGCCGTCACTTGCGGTTCGCCGAAAACATTTGCTCGCAATCCCTGGCCTGTGGCAATGGCAATGACGACGATGCCAATCGACGCCAGCACCGTCCTTGACGGCGTCGCATTGCTGAACCGGCCCTTCCAGAACGGTAACTCGACAAAGCGATAACTGGAGGTCGCGAGCAATACGGAAATGCCGACAAGAACCGCGACCCCGACCGGCGTCCGATTGATACCGAAAGCGTCGCCGAGCAGCAGGACCGGCCAGTGCCACAGGTACAGGGAATAGGAACGATCACCAACCCAGACAAAAGCTTTCGAGGACAGCAAGCGATTCAATCGGGTAACGCCGACCGAGTGTCCGCTGGCGATCATCAGAGCGGCACCGATGGATGGAATGAGTGCGAAGTAGCCCGGGTACACAAGCTCGGCATTCAGCCACACGGCACTGCCGATAATCATCAGGATGCCGGCGATACCGAAAGCGGCGAGCAGGGCGGTTCGCGTCGCGACGTTCGTCGAATCCGAAGCCGATTCGCCGAAATCGTGCAAGCCAGCGAAAACGGCGGCACCCAGCGCGAACTGCCAACCCCTCGAAGGCATCATGTAAAAACTCAGCAAGGGTTCGTATTGCGACCAGTGGAGACACAGCGCGAGGCTGACGATGAAGGTGAAAGCGAGCAAGCAAAGGATTGTGACCCGTCGATCGCCCGATGCCAGGCTCGTTCCGGATAACAGGAATGCGAGCAGCACGAGCCAGGGCCAGATGAGATAGAACTGCTCTTCCACGGCCAGGGACCAGGTATGCAGAAACAGGTCTTTTCCCTGCAGCGCGGCAAAGTAGTCGAAATCCGAAAGAGAGAAAAAGAAATTGCTGGTCCATGTCGCCGCATAGGCGAAGGATCCGGCCTGCATGCGCAATTCGTAGTCGGACAGCAACACGGCCGACAGCAGGAGCACCAGGACCAGCATTACGGTCATTGCCGGCAAAAGCCGTCGGAGGCGACGCGCAAGGAATTGCACGTAGCGAACACTGCCGGACGAAAGCCGTTCCCGAACGAGCAGCCCGGTAATCAGGTATCCGGACAGGACGAAAAACACATCGACACCGATGAAGCCGCCGGCGAACCCGGGGACCGACGCATGGGCAAGCACCACCAGCGCAATGGCAACTGCACGAAGACCCTGGATGTCGTAGCGGATGGGACCTGTATGTACGGGGTGAGTCATCGTTGCGCGAACCGGTCCTGCTACCGAAATGTAAGCATATGATTTACAACAGATAGCAGACTAGCACCAGGGGCGCAGCAAATCTGTGACGCATCTGACACAGCTCCCCCAGTGAGCAAATCAATGCCAATTGCTGCAAATGAGAAGTACATCGCAGAACGGTATCCGGACCAAACTTAACTTGATAGCACTCGACCCCCCGCTCGAAACCTCAAGGTCCCGGCAGACAGGAGATACCCATGCAACAAACTTCGGAATGGTGGCCACGCTGCGCATTCGTTCGAGACTATTTCTTTGGCGACCAACAAAAGGTCGCGCATCAACTGGCAGAGTACCTGGCGCGTTATTACGTTGGTGACGAGGTGTCCGACCTGAAACCGGATACGGATATATCGGCACTTATAGGCGACTCGATTCGCAAGTACATCAACAGGGAGGACTTCACGATGGTTCGCGACAATGATTTGTTCGCCGACGTCGACCTGAAGGAGTCCATCACCTTCAAAGAGCTCGTCAAGCTCGTGCACACGCAACGCGGCATGAGCGCCTAGAATTCAAGACATTCAGGGGTCGAATCGGCTTTTCTCTTAGGGGGTCGGCCGGACCCCGGTTCGCGCTGCGGTTACTCTTTGAGGTTCCACTCGTAGAGTAGAAAAGCTTGCGCCGCTTCCGCACCTGGCACTGAAGCGAAGCACGCCTTACCCGCGGCATTACCCGCGTCGGTGCCCAGCCACGCGTAGACGCAACCGCGATCCCTTGCCGTTGCAATCAACGATTCGACCATCGTTCGACCGATGCCTTGCCTGCGGTGCGTCGGGGCAACACCCACTTCATTTATGAAAAGATGTCTTGTAACAGATCGGAATTTTCAGGAGTAAGAAGTTGCAACTCGATTGTCATGTGCCGGCCCACTCGTCTCTGACAATGCTTTCCCAGTGCTTCCTTTCCGCCGGTACTCATTTTGCCAATTCGTCCCCCGGCATTGGAATAGAAAATAAGCTATTGAATCCACTACAGAAACAGCTTCCTGCAAATTGCAATAGCAGGGTCGCAACGCTCACGGTAGGCAAATCGTCATCAATCCGTCACGCCCGGGTCACGACTCGAATCAGATCCGCTCCGAAACTGCATACCCCGACACGACCGCAACCGGCGGCCACTTCGGAGTCAATTCTTGGAGCGAAACATGAACATGCAACGCCATCGAAGCCACCTTGGGCAGTCTCCCGTGTTGGCTGCCATTATTGCTGCAGCCTTCCTGACTATCACCGCTTGTGAAGGGGGCGGCGGCGAGCGCCTGCTCCGATCCGACCTCGTGAGTTGTGCAGAAGTGGC
>JAOUGX010000155.1 GCA_029865385.1 Gammaproteobacteria bacterium | reverse complement strand
ACAACCGATTTTCTAGGTGCGAATCGCAAAGCCCTGAAAAACCACTATTCGTAACTTTAGCTTCATTTAGACCGATTCTCATTCGTAACTTTATTAAGCCATTCGTAACTTTATTACGGAGAACCACTTTTAATTACCAAACAACACAACGCCGCTCTCTACCCTCTACTCGACGGTAACCGACTTCGCGAGATTGCGTGGCTGATCGACATCCGTGCCTTTCAGTACGGCCACGTGATAAGCAAGAAGCTGCAGGGGAATCGTGTAGAGGATCGGCGCCTGGAAATCCTGGATCGCTGCCGGCATGCGCATCGTATGAATGCCGATTCGATCCCCGAACTGCACGCGGGGATCCGAAAATACATACAGCTCGCCACCACGGGCACGCACTTCCTGCAGGTTGCTCTTCAGCTTCTCCAGCAGTTCGTCGTCCGGCGCAACCGCGACGACCGGCATGTCTTCGTCTACCAGTGCCAGTGGCCCGTGCTTAAGCTCCCCCGCGGCATAAGCTTCGGCATGAATATAGGAAATTTCCTTTAGCTTCAGTGCCCCCTCCATTGCAACCGGGTTCTGTACGCCGCGCCCCAAGAACAAAGCATGATGTTTGTCCACGAAGTGTTGCGCCAGTGTTTCTATTGCGCCGTCCAGCGTCAGAACCTGTTCGATCAATCCGGGAACTTCGGCAAGCTGCGTCACCAGGACGCGCTCCTGCTTTTCTTCGAGCCCGTTACGGCGTGCGAGCGCGATCGTCAGCAGAGCGAGTGCGGCAAGTTGCGTCGTGAATGCTTTGGTCGATGCAACGCCGATTTCCGGCCCGGCGCGCGTCATCATCACCAGGCCCGCCTCCCGAACCATCGAGCTTTCGGGAACATTGCAGATCGCCAGCGTCGACACGTAGTCCATTACCTTCGCGGCACGAATGGCTGCCAGCGTGTCGGCCGTTTCACCGGACTGGCTGATGGCAATGAATAATGTTCCGTCCGGCACAACCGGCGAGCGATATCGATACTCGCTTGCGATCTCGACCGAGCACGGAAGTCGACAAAGCTGTTCAATCCAGTACCGCGCGACGAGCCCGGCATGGTAACTGGTGCCGCACGCGACAATGTGCACGCCACGCGTTACATCGAGCACTTTGCCGGCCTTGATGCCGAACGCCGCATCGAGGACCTTGCCGTTGCCTATCCTGTCTTCAAGCGTTCGTGCTACCGCACGTGCCTGTTCGTGAATTTCCTTCTGCATGTAATGCCGGAAATTACCGCGTTCGGCTGCATCGGCTGAAAGCTCGCTCTCTTTCATCGGCCGCGACACTTCTCTGCCGGCGTTGTCGAATATCGTGACGCTGGTTCGCTCGACCACGGCGATGTCGCCCTCGTCGAGGAACATGAACGTTCTCGTTACAGGCAGGAGTGCTGCCACGTCGGACGCCACGAAATTTTCATCGATACCGACGCCGATGACGACCGGGCAGCCAGCGCGCGCCAGCACCAGCTTGTGCGGGTCGCTCGCACTCATTACAACCAGTGCGTAGGCCCCTTCGAGTTCGGCAACCGTCTTGCGGACTGCTTCCGCCAGGTCCCGGGTTTCCTTCAGATGGAACTGGATGCGATGAGCGACCACTTCGGTATCGGTTTCGGATTCGAATTCGTAGTCGAGTTCGACGAGCTTGTCTCTCAGTTCCTGGTAATTTTCGATGATGCCGTTGTGCACGATGGCGATATCTTCGTGCGACATGTGCGGATGTGCGTTGATTTCGCTGGGTGCGCCGTGTGTCGCCCAGCGCGTGTGTGAAATACCGGTGGTGCCGCTAAGCGGATTCTCATCAAGAGCATTTTGCAGCTGCTGCACCTTGCCAAGCCGTCGGACGCGCGTAATTTTCCTGTCCTTCTGGATTGCAATGCCGGCCGAGTCGTAACCACGGTACTCGAGGCGCCTCAGTCCTTCCATCAGGATCGGCACAACGTTTCTTTCGGCGACTGCGCCGACGATTCCACACATTCGGAGGGACTCCCTGACCTTTTCTTTACCGCGTCCGCAGAACCGGTCGCGCAATGCTGCCCGCATTGTCGCAGCTTTCGCGGCCGGTCAGATTGCTACAGTTCGCACAAATCGGCAAGTTGCCGGTTTTTGCCCGTCGCGGTTTTGTAAGTGATTGTTTTTAAAAAGTTAATGAGATTTCTTGCTGGGGCGCGTCCAGCTTGGCACGGTGACCTGGCGGGATCGTTCCAGCGTCAGTTTGTCGGGGGGCGCGTCTTTGGAAATAGTCGAACCGGCGCCGATAACGGCCCCGGCGCCGACTTCGACCGGTGCCACCAGCTCGACGCCCGAGCCGATGAATGCGTTGTCGCCGATGATCGTGCGGAATTTGTTTGCGCCATCGTAATTGCAGGTGATGGTGCCGGCACCGACGTTGACGTTTTTGCCGATGGTCGTATCCCCTATGTACGTCAGGTGATTAACCTTGCTGCCATCGGCCACGGTGCTTTTCTTGATCTCGACAAAGTTGCCGACTTTTACGTGCGCGGCAAGCTCTGCGCCGGGCCGCAAACGGGAAAAGGGCCCGATCTCGCAATGCGCGCCCGTCGTTGCGCCTTCGATGTGGCAATTCGGGTGGATGACGTTGTCGTCGCCGATGTTGCTGTTGCGAATGACGTTGTTCGATTCGATTCTTACGTTGTCGCCTAGCACGACGTCGCCCTCGAAAACCGCATTGACGTCGATGAAAACGTCCTTGCCGCAGCTCAGCGTGCCGCGAATATCGACCCGCGCCGGGTCCGCGAAGCCAACGCCTTGTGACATCAGTTCATCGACCTGCCGCGCCTGCAATGCCCGCTCGGCCTGTGCGAGCTGTTTCCTGTCGTTGATTCCCATCACTTCCACCCAGCTTTCTGCCTTGACGCCGTGTACTGCTATGCCGTCCTCAACCGCCATGCCGAGCACGTCGGTCAGATAATACTCTCCCTGGCTATTTGAATTGCCAAGGCGCGAAAGCCAGCCCTTTAGCCTGGCGGCGGGCATACTCTGTACACCTGTGTTGATTTCACGAATCGCCCGTTCCACCGCATTCGCATCCTTCTCCTCGACGTTACGCACCACCTTGCCATGCTCGCGGACGATACGCCCGTAGCCGAACGGGTTTTCCATGTCGACGGTCAGCACGCCGACCTCGTCCGGAGCACAGGCATCGATGATGCGTTTCAATGTCGCCGGCCGAAGCAGCGGTACGTCGCCGAACAGAATCAGAACGCGATTATCGTCCGGCGTTTCCGGCATCGCCTGCATCACGGCGTGGCCGGTTCCGAGCTGTTCGCTTTGCAATGCCCAGCGCATTTTTTCTCCGGCGAATTCGTCCTGTACCTCGGCGCCGCCGAAGCCGTGCACTACGCAAATATCTGCAGCGCCAAGTGCCCGTGCGCATTCGACGACGTGTCGTAACATCGGCCTGCCGGCCAGCGACTGCAGGACTTTCGGTTTTTCAGAGCGCATGCGTGTGCCCTGGCCTGCCGCAAGAATGATAATGCTGAGTTTCACCCGAACAATTTTCCTGCTCGCCGTCGTCGGACGCGCAATTATCATCGTTCCCTGTTGTGATTGCCAACCAGCTTTCGACTTTGCGGACCGGCAGCCGAATTGCGACGGCGCGGAGCAGCAGAGTAATATTGGCTGTGGCTGACCTGTTCCGGCACCACCGGACGCCACCCTGAGGGTTTCATGACAAACATTCCCAAAAGTCTTCCGCTCATTGCGCTGGCACTGGTCGTAACGACGGTTTCGGCCTGCTCGTCCGGTGGCAGCATTCGCTCGGACTACGACAGGGAAGCCGACTTCAGCATGTATAGAACCTACGATTTCATGGAGGGCGCAGGTCCGGACCGCGAAGGCTACGAAAGCCTGTTCACCAAATACATGATTACCGCGATCACGCTGGAAATGGATAACAGGGGCTATCGCCGATCGGACGCGCCGGACTTGTTGGTTAACTTCAACGCCGTGTTGCAGGAGAAGACCAAGGTCACCCAGATATCGACGCCACCGCTCTCCGGCGGCTACTATGGCTATCGGCGCGGCATCTACAATCCGTGGGTCGGCTACGGTTATGCGACACAGACCAACGTCTCCCAGTACACCGAAGGCACTCTCAATATCGATATTGTCGACGCACGAAAAATGCAGCTTGTGTGGGAGGCCGTTGGTGTCGGCCGCATTACCGAAAAGAAGCTCGAGAACCTGGAGGATACGGTCAAAGAGGCCGTGCCGAAGTTTTTTGCAAACTATCCGTTCCGCGCCGGCGATCCCTTGCCGAGACCGGTCAAGTAACGCGATACCAACCTTGGAGAATTAGACTGATGATGAGGTTTATTCCGGGTTTCATCGGAGCGCTGACCGCCTACGTGGCGCTGTTCTTCGTCGGCTGGCTCAACAATGGCTGGGTGCATGTGGCCATCTTTTTCGGTGTGTACCTGTTCGTGACGATCGCCGTCGACAGGGGCATGTCCGGCTACCGCAAGACGTCTGATAGTCATTCAGGCAAGAATTAGCTTCAGTTCACAGACAATTGTTCATGGTCGGTTAATCTGCAGTGTCGCAGGATGTCGCCATGTATAGGATCACGACAGTTGTCATAATGCTTATTGCCGCCGCGTCGGCGCAGGGCGGCGAAATCTATCTGCGCGACGGGATAACCGACGGTGACACATTTTATCTGTCCGATGTTGCCTTGCACGATGACGATCCGGCATTGCAAAGCTGGGTCAGCTACAGCCTGACCCGCAGCGCCTGTCAGCTACTGATCGGTGGAGACAACCCGGCCCGGGCGAACTCTTTCGACTGTGAACTGACCGCGCGTAGGCACTTGCTCGAGACCTGGCGGGAGCAGCAGGACGATGATGCCGTCGACAGCTACCTCGACGAACTTCTTTTGGTTGAGGTCGCGGGGTATCTGCCGGAATACGTAGCTCACTACTTCGGCAAGAAGAGCTGGACGCTGCCGCGCGATTTGCGGATGCAATCCTTCAAGGAATGGCGACGAATGGAGCTTCGCCGCCACAAGCCGCAGACCCGATGGATCGGCTCCTGGAACTACGCGGACAAGGTCCAGTCGGCTAGCGAATACCGTTGAGCGCCGGGTCGCCTGCAGTGCAGGCTCCTACAGTCCGCGATCAACATCGGTACCGGGTCGCCTGCAGTGCAGGCTCCTACAGTCCGCGATCAACATCGGTACCGGGTCGCCTGCGATGCAGGCTCCTACAGTCCGCGATCAACATCGGTGCCGGGTCGCCTGCAGTGCAGGCTCCTACAGTCCGCGATCGACAGCGGTGCCGGGTCGCCTGCGATGCAGGCTCCTACAGTCCGCGATCAACATCGGTGCCGGGTCGCCTGCAGTGCAGGCTCCTACAGTCCGCGATCGACAGCGGTGCCGGGTCGCCTGCGATGCAGGCTCCTACAGTCCGCGATCAACATCGGTACCGGGTCGCCTGCCATGCAGGCTCCTACAGTCCGCGATCAACATCGGTGCCGGGTCGCCTGCAGTGCAGGCTCCTACAGTCCGCGATCGACAGCGGTGCCGGGTCGCCTGCGATGCAGGCTCCTACAGTCCGCGATCGACAGCGGTGCCGGGTCGCCTGCGATGCAGGCTCCTACAGTCCGCGATCAACATCGGTACCGGGTCGCCTGCAGTGCAGGCTCCTACAGTCCGCGATCAACATCGGTACCGGGTCGCCTGCGATGCAGGCTCCTAC
>JAOUGX010000050.1 GCA_029865385.1 Gammaproteobacteria bacterium | reverse complement strand
CGCCGGCACATCAGGTCCAGCGCCCGCTCTGCCATGCCGATCGCGCGCATGCAGTGGTGCACGCGACCGGGTCCGAGACGACCCTGTGCGATTTCGAATCCGCGCCCGGCGCCAAGAATGACATTGGCCTCGGGTACGCGGACATCGGTAAATCTGATCTGCATATGACCGTGCGGCGCGTCATCGAGTGCAAATACCTGCATTGGACGAACGATCTCGACTCCCGGAGTGTCGATCGGAACCAGGATCTGCGAGTGCTGCGTGTGACGGTTGTTTTCCGGGTTGGTCCTGACCATGCAGATCAGGATCTTGCAGCGCTTGTCACCGGCACCGGAGATATAGGTTTTCTCGCCGTTGATGTGCCACTGACCGTTTTTCAATACCGCTGTCGTGGAGATGTTGGTCGCATCGGAAGAGGCAACGTCGGGCTCGGTCATCGCGTAGGCGGATCGGATCCTGCCGTCGAGCAGGGGTTCAAGCCAGGCTTTCTTCTGTTCCGCCGTTCCGTAGCGTTCCAGCACTTCCATGTTGCCCGTGTCCGGTGCGCTGCAATTGAAAACTTCGGCTGCCAGGTGCGCACGGCCGGTTTGTTCGGCAAGGTAGGCGTATTCGACCGTTGAAAGACCGCTACCCCGCTCGCTGTCGGTGAGCCAGAAATTCCACAGCCCTGCCTTTTTTGCCTCAGCCTTCAGGCCTTCCAGAATCTCGGTCTGGCGCTTGGTCAGCGACCATCGATCGCCCTTCGCGACCTCTGCGAGAAATTCTTCGTCCACCGGCAACACGCGGTCGTCAATGAAAGCCGTCACTGCAGCCAGCAGGGGTTTCAGTCGGTCGCTTACTCCAAGGTTCATTCGCTTATCCTGTTTCACTTTTTCCAGGTGCCGGTCGATTCTTCGGCATCTTCACACACTATTCAAGCCGGGCCTCGATGTCCGCTACGTTCCGGCGAATGAAGTGTCGTATCCTGTTGCTTCAATTGCAGGAGCGGGAAAGCACATTGAATAGTTCGGGCATCAGCAAACTACTGGCCGACATTGCCGCCATAACCGGCCCGGGAGGCGTGCTCACCGGAGAGGATGTTCGCTCGCGACAATCGTCGTGGCTGGGACATGCGGGCGCGGATGTGGCGGCGCTGATCCGGCCGGCAAGCACCGGGGAGCTTTCGCAGGTCATGCGGCATTGCCATGCGGCAAAGCAAGCCGTGGTGCCGCTTGGCGGCAATACCGGGCTGGTGGACGGTGCGCTGGCGACAGGGACGGAACTGTTCCTGTCACTCGAGCGCATGAATCGCATCGAATCTCTGGATGCCCCGGGATGCACGATGACGGTACAGGCCGGCGTGCCGCTGCAGACGGTCCAGCAGCGGGCCGACGAGGCAGGTCTGTTGTTCGCGCTGGATCTCGGCGGGCGTGGCTCGGCGACGATCGGCGGCAACATCTCGACCAACGCGGGCGGAAATCAGGTAATACGCTACGGCATGATGCGCGAGCAGGTGCTGGGCCTCGAGGCAGTCCTTGCCGATGGCACCATCGTGTCATCGATGAATCGCATGCTGAAAAACAACGCTGGCTATGACCTCAAGCAACTCTTCATCGGCACCGAAGGGACACTCGGCATCGTCACCCGCGCCGTGTTGCGGCTGCGACCCGCAGCAAGGAGCCTGAATACGGCATTCGTTGCGGCAGATAGTTTCGCTGCCGTTTCGACGCTGCTCCGGGAGCTCGAAAGCAATCTCGGAGGAACCCTGCACGCTTTCGAAGTCATGTGGGCGGATTTCTACACGACGATTCTCGGTGCTTCCGACCGGCACACGCCCCCTGTAGGGAAGGGCCATCCTTTCTACGCCCTTATCGAAGCTCGGGGTGGGAGTCAGGAGCATGACAGCAAGCGATTCGAGCAGGTCTTGGGAAAAGCGCTGGAAGCGAATCTGATCGCCGATGCGGCCATTGCCAGCAACAGGACCCAACGCCAGGCGCTGTGGGCCATCCGTGACGATATCGACACCCTGATGAAAGCCATGGAACCGATGATCGTCTTCGATGTAAGCCTGCCATTGCCGGACATGCCTGCCTACGTGGACCGCGTGCAACTGGGGCTCGGAAAACGCTGGGGGGCCAACGCGCGCTGCACCACTTTTGGTCATGTCGGAGACGGCAATATCCATTTCTGCATCAGTGTTGGCAGCGACGCGCCGGAGGCCAGTCGCGAGGTCATGGATATCGTTTACCGCGAGCTCGAGCCGATCGGTGGTTCGGTGTCCGCGGAGCACGGTATCGGCCTGGAAAAGCGACCCTTTCTGCACTACTCGCGAAACGAAGCCGAGATCTCCCTGATGAGGGCGCTGAAACAGGCTCTCGATCCCCACAAGCTGTTGAATCCGGGGAAGATTTTCGGCTGACTATTGCCGGGTCGGCAAGAAGTGTGCGCCGCTGCGGATTTTGCCCATCCGGTCTTAAAGATCTGCGGGAATCGGTCGATTACTCCTTAAGTAAGCAATTGATTCCAAATGAGATCATACAGAGTGAAGCCGGAGCCGCCTAAAGTCCTGCTGGTCCTGCTGTCGATGTTTGCTCTGCCGCCTGCGATCGCGGCCGAGGGCTCGGCGGAGGCGCCGTTTCGCTTTTATTCTGCGGTTGACGGCCTGACGCAGTCCGACGTGTACGACATCGAACAGGACCAGGCAGGTTATCTCTGGTTTACGACGGCACGCGGGCTGAATCGCTACGACGGCAAAACCTTCGATCACCTGACCATAGCCGACGGCTTGCCGACAAATACACTGACCGCATTGCACGTCGACGCGGCAAATTTCGTCTGGGTCGGCGACGCCAGGGGCGGCGTGTCGGTCGTGCGGGCCGGCCGGGTCGTGCAAACCATCGACCCGATCAGCAGCGATAGCACGCCGATCACCGATATCGAACAGGTTGCGGGTCGCATTTTTCTGGTCGCGGAAGGCGCCGGTATTCTCGAAGTGGTCGGAAGCAATGACGATAATCGCCTCGAACTGATTGCCGGAGCGGATATCGGCGTCCAGAATCTGTCAGCGCAGGGCGCGGACGCCTGGGTCGCCGCATCGACGGGGCTGTACCGGCTGGCATTGTATCCATCGCCGCAAATTCAAAAAATCTCCGACAGCGTCGCGCGCACACACTCCGACGCCGACGGCAATCTGTGGGTGTCGAATGATCTCAACGAGATCGGCATCTGGCGTGACGGCAAGGTGGAAGCGCACGCGACGATCGATTCGCCAAATCCGGTCATCAATATTGCAACAGGTCTCGATGGAACGGTGTGGGTCGCAACCGAGAGCGAGTTGTTCAGCTTTGACGGAAGGTCGGCAGTGGTCAGCGGCGCCGCCAGGGACGTCAAACGCTACGATGGCATCGACGAAGTATCGTCATTGTTCGTCGATCGCGAAAACACCCTTTGGTTGTCGAGCAAGTCGCGACTGATTCGCTTTCTGGGCGACAGGTTCCGACACTACAGATTGAAAACGGCGGCCGATTCGGAAACCGTGTGGTCGATCAGCGAAGACATCCAGGGCAGGTTGTGGTTTGGCACCCAGACCAAGCTGATAGTTCGCGAGGCCGACGAAACGCTCAAGGTTATCGGTCCGAAACACGGCATTCCGCGCGGCGCCGTTCGCGACCTGATCAGCGATGGTGCCGGCAATCTCTGGGTGGGAGTTCGCGGCGAAGGCCTCTACAAACTGAATACCGAAACGCTCCGATCGGAATTGATCGATGGCACCGCGGGACTGGAGATCCTGGACATCGCGCACGCCGGCAGCGGCCAGATCTGGTTTTCCACGCTGAGCTCGGGCGTTCATCGTTACGATCCTCAGGATCGCAGCATGATGCGATTTTCCCCGCCGCGCGATACCACGGTCTACTCACTCGACGTCTGGGCAGATGGCAATGTCTGGTATGGCGCCGACGAGGTCGGACTGGTGCACCTGTCGCGCGAAGACAATGGCGGGTTCCACCAGGTCATCTTCGACCGGCAACACGGATTGCAGCATGTGCTGTTTGACCACATTCGACTGACAGGAGAAAACGAAGCCTGGGTAGCCACCGAAGAGGGAGGGCTTTATCGATTCGAATCCGGTACGTTCACCAATATCGGTGCTGCAACGCCGCTTAAGGATCAAACCGTCTATCTCGTGGAGCCGCTGGCGGACGGTTCCCTGGTCGTCGGTGGCGAACAGGGCCTGTACCAGATCGTTCCAGGCACTGGCCGAATAGCGCATTACCACCAGCTCGTCGGCTTTATGGGCATGGAAACCAACGTGCATGCCTCGTTCATCGATTCCAGAAATTTCCTGTGGATCGGTACCGTCGACGGTGCGACCCGCATGGATATTTCCCAGCCAATGCTGGAAAACATCGAGCCCACACCGCAAATTATCAGCATGGAAACCGAACTCGAGCGCATCGAGCTCTCGGACGTTATCGAATTCAATCCACAGCGGCGCGGCGTTTTTGTCGAGTTCGCGGCCGTCTCGCTGTTGAACCCGGGCAGCATCGAATACAGCTACATGCTGACCGGTATGGACGATGGCTGGGGTGCCGCAACCTCCAACCGGTCCGTCAGCTACTCGAGCCTTCGTCCCGGTTCCTACGAATTCCTCGTCCGGGCGCGTTATCCCGGTGGCGAATGGAGTCAGAGAGTCGATCGCCGGCAGTTTACCGTGCAACCCTGGCTTTGGCAGCAGCCATGGTTCCTGCTACTCGCCATCGCCGTCGTGCTGCTGACAATTCGAGCCGTTCTGATCTACCGAACCCGGCACATGGAGCAGCTGAACGAAACCCTGCGCGCGCAGGTTGTCGAGAGGACACTATCCATAGATCAGGCACGACAACACCTGCAGCTCAGCAACGAAAAATTGTCGCGCGAAATCCTGGAGCGTCAGAAGGCGGACAAGGCGCGTGCCGAGGTCGAGGCGCGCTTCCGCCAGGCGTTCGAGAACGCACCCATCGGCATGGGTTTGCTGGACAGCGACGGCAAACTGTTCGATGCGAATCCGGCGCTCAAGAACATGTTCTGGCCGGGTGGCTCGAAACCGGCTGAAGTGCTGTTCCCCGCGACGATCGCCGAGGAAGATCGCGATGGCTTCGTTGAGGCGTACCAGAAGCTCACGTGCGCCGAGCTCGCCAGCCTGGACGAGAAACTCCGCTGCCTCAATGAGTCCGGTGAGATCCTGCAAACAGTCGTCAACCTGTCGGCAGTGCGGTCCGAAACAGACAGCTTCCTCTATGCCGTGCTGCAGGTTCAGGATGTAACGGAATCGCGCAAGCTCACCGATCAGCTCGAATACCAGGCGAGCTACGACGAGCTCACCGGCCTGCTCAACCGGCGTTCGTTCGAGACGCAGCTGACGCGGGCGTGGGAAAGAGGCGATAAACGCAAGAACCCGAGCTACCTGATGTTCATGGATCTCGATCAGTTCAAAGTCGTCAACGATACGTCCGGACACGCAGCCGGTGATCAGTTGTTGAAGAGTGTCAGTGAAATTCTGCTGGAGAACGTGCGTGCCGACGATATCGTGTGCCGTCTCGGTGGCGACGAATTCGGCATCATCCTCTGGGAATGCCCGACGGAGGTGGCTATACGTATTGCCGAATCCATTCGCGCGAACATCGAAAGTTTTCGCTTTCACTGGGATGCCGAAACCTACCGTATCGGGGTCAGTATCGGCGGTTTGCCGATCGACCCGCGAGCGGGCGATATCGGCGAACTTCAGCAGCTGGCGGATGCCGCCTGCTATGCGGCCAAGGAGGCGGGACGTAATCGGGTCCACATGGTGGCCGGCGATACGGACTCGGCGCGCATGCATCGCGGTCAGGTGCGCTGGGTTCAGCGGCTCCGCGAGGCAATGGACAGCAATCGTTTTGCCATATACGCCCAGGTCATCAAGCCACTCGCGGAAAATGTTCAGGAACCGGAGAAACTGGAAATACTTCTGCGAATGCGCGACCCGGAAACGCGCAAATTAATTCCGCCCGGCGCATTCCTGCCGGCGGCCGAGCGCTACGGGCTGAGTAAGGAACTCGACGAATGGGTTGTGCGAAGCCTGCTCGACACACTTTTCATTCACCAGTCTTTTCAGGCCGAGCACCGCAAGTATTGGATCAACCTGTCGGGAACCAGTATCGGCGATAAGCGATTCGCGTCGTTCCTGAAGGATGCGATCAAACGGTCTCCGCTGCCGCCAGGGACCATAAATTTCGAGATTACCGAAACGGCGGTGATCCGAAGTGTCGCCGAGGCGGGCAAGCTGATGTCAGAACTGCGCGAGATGGGCTGCAAATTTGCGCTGGACGATTTCGGCAGTGGATTATCGTCATTCAGCTATCTCAAGAAACTGCCGGTCGATTATCTGAAAATCGACGGCATGTTTATTCGCGACATCGTTCAGGACAAGACGGACAGGATCTTCGTCAAATCGATTATCGATATCGGACATACTCTGAACATCAAATCTATCGTCGAATTCATAGAGAATAAGGACATGCTCGAGGTGGTTCGCGAACTGGGCGCAGACTATGCGCAGGGATTCGCACTAGGCAGACCGTTCGTGCTGGCTCCGCAATTTCCAAAAATCGTCGCGGCGGGTACGAATACCGTTGCAGTCAGCACTCAGGCAGGATGAGCAATGCAATGATCAATACATCGGACACCGTGGCGTCGGCCAAGAAAATCGCGCAATCAATCGCGTCGCTGCCGCCATTGCCTGCGACAGCGCAGGAGATTCTTACCTGTTTCGGCGATGAATTCATCGACGCCAACAAGGTATCGAGCGTTGTCGAGGGCGATCCCGGAATCTGTGCGCGACTGCTCGGGCTGACCAACTCCGCCTATTTCGGGCTGGCCGAACCGGTGACAAGCGTTCACGAGGCCATTTTGCGGGTTCTTGGCGTCGATACGGTGCGCTCGCTGGTGCTGGCGATGGCGATTCAAAGATCTTTCAACAGCAAGGATTGCCCGGCCTTCGATACCGAGCGGTTCTGGATAAGCTCGCTGCAAACGGCGGAATGTTGCAAAAAAATCGTGGCAGCGGATGAGTCTGCGCCTGTCGCAGTCCGCGATCTGGCCTATTCGACCGGGCTGTGCCACAACCTTGGATTGATGGCACTGGCTCATATTGCGCCGGAGCAATGCAATTCGGTGCTGGCCGCTCACACAGAGAACGGCGAAACGGGCGATCTCGGACGGCAGTTTCTCGATAAATTCGAGACCAACCACAGAATTGTCACATCGGCACTGGCGCAGGCCTGGTCTCTGCCCGAGCTGATGGCGTCGGCGTACCAATACCGTGCCTTTCCCGACCAGGGATCCGGTGGAGTCCTGGGCTACGCCCTGGCCGCAGCGGTCGCAGCGGTTGGAAATGCAGATGTCGACGAGGAGCGCCGCACCGATCTGAGCCGTCACGCGAGTTCGGTTGGAATGGGTAAGGATGATTTGCAGAAATCGGCCTTGATCGGCGACAGGCAAAAGGACCGGATACTGTCGCTCGTCGGCAACATGGCCAATTGAGTTTGCCGACAAGCCTGATCATGCTGCCCGGCGATTCGAAGGTGCAGGTCAGGCTGCCATGAATGAGTCCGCCCGGACAGTGATCAGGACACGCCGGCCCTCCGGCGGATTCATCCACTGATGTATTCGCAAAGCGCCTCGCGATCTGACGCATCGATTGTCCAGCCGAAAGGATCCGGTATCTTGCCTTCCTGGATGTCCAGCAACGCGTCTCGAAGCCGCAATGACACCTGCCCGACAACCGGCAGTTCGAATTTTGTTCCGTCGACCTCACCTATCGTGCCTATCGGCGCCACGATGGCGCCCGTTCCGCAGGCAAACAACTCTTCGCAGCGTCCCCGCCGGATATCGTCCAGGAGCTCGTCGACGGGCATTACTCGTTCGGCAGTTTGCATGCTCATTTGTCTGGCGATAGACAGCAACGAACCACGTGTAACGCCATCCAGAAGGGAGCCGCTCAGCGCCGGCGTATGCAGTGCTCCGTCGATAATCGCCATGAAATTCATGGCCGACAATTCTTCGATATTCTTTCGCGTCGATGGATCGAGCCACAGGGATTGATCGAAACCGTGTGCGACACAATTTTCGTTGGCGAGCAGCGAGGCGGCGTAATTCCCTCCGACTTTCTCGGCACCTGTGCCGCCGCTTGCTGCGCGACAATTCGTTCGCTCTACCATTATGCGAATCGGGTCGGCGTAATATGCGTCGGAAGGACTGGCCAGCAACAAGAAAACAAAATTGTCGCTGCCTTTCACGGCAAAATGAGGGTCGAGACCGAACATGGTCGGGCGCAGGTAGAGCGACTGGCCGCGACCGCCGGGAATCACTTTCGACAGGCCTGACGCGACGGCAGAAAGAGCTTCTGCGAAAAGCGATGCAGGCACCTCCGGCATACGGAGACGCGCGGCCGACTTGGCAAAGCGCTGCCAGTTCAGGTTCGGTCGAAAAAGCATCGGGCGGTCATCACTGGATCGGTAGGCCTTCATACCCTCGAATGCCTGCTGGGCAAACTGCAGCGCCGTTGCAGCCGGATTCACCGCGACCGGCCCGAACGGTACCAACCCGCCGGGCTGCCAGCGTCCGCCGCTAAAATCCGCGCGATACATGACCGGAGCAAGTTCGACGCCGAAAGGTATTTTGGGCGGCAGGCGATAGCCGGCAAGAAGATTCGCTACCTCTTTGTGGTGCGGCATGAGAACAGAATCCTTAGTCTTTCTAAAGTATCGGGCTCAGCAGCCGGGCACCCTTGGCGCCAAGCCGGAAAAGGAAACTTCGCTGCTCCAGCGCATCATGCCTCACCAGCGTTGATGACTGAAAATCATTTTCGAACATCGCCTTCACATCTTCTGCAAGTGTGCGGTCGATCGTCAGCAGAGTGATCTCGAAATTCAGCCGGAATGACCGGGTGTCCAGGTTTGCAGTACCTATTCCGGTTGCGATGTCATCGACAAGAAAGGTCTTCTGGTGCATGAATCCGTCTGTATACCGGTAAAAGCGGATGCCGTTTCCGCCGGTGCGTTGCATATAGGAAAACGAGGCGAGATAGACGAGGAAATGATCGGGATTGGCCGGCAACAGAATGCGTACGTCGACGCCGCGAAGGGCCGCAAGCTGCAGGGCGGCTACGACTTCGTCGTTTGGCACGAAGTAGGGGCTCGCGATCCAGAAACGTTTGGTCGCCGAGTTGATTGCACTGACGAACATCAGGTTGCAGGTTTCCAGCCGGTCGGCGGGACTGCCGGGAACGACCAGCACATCCGCGTCGCCAGAAACCTGTACCTGCCAGTCCAGCTTGTCGAGAACCTCGCCGCTCGCCCAGTGCCAGTCCTCGAAAAATATCAGCTGCAGCGCGTCGGCCGCCGGTCCCTCGACAGAGGCGAAGGTATCGCGCCAGTGTCCTACACGCGGGTTGCGGCCGAGATACTCGTCCCCGACATTGAGCCCGCCCAGAAAGGCGATGCGCCCGTCCGCGACCACGATCTTGCGGTGATTACGAAAGTTGATCTGAAAGCGATTCGACAGACCCTTGGTGGTACGAAACGGCCGGATGTCGATTCCACCTGCACGGCACTCACGCAGATAACGGCCCGAAAGCTTGTGGCTGCCGATCTCGTCGAACAATACATTCACGGTCACGCCGTCCTGCACCTTCCGCAGCAGGTGTTGCTGAAGTTTTCGGCCGAGCTGATCATCCCGCAGTATGAAAAACTGGACCAGCAGGTAATCTTTGGCCGAGTCGATCGCCTCGAAAATTGCCTCGAAAGCCGCCTCGCCATCCACCAGCAGGCGCACTTTGTTGCCGCGTGTAAACGGCAGGTGCGCCAGCAGCTCCAGCGAGCGCAACGTACCGCGCGCATCCGGCAACGTGCTCCGAACGCCATCGCAGAATGAGTTAACTTGCCGGATTACATCGGCATGCTCGGAATCGAGCATGCGACGTGAGCGGACGTAGCCCAGAAAGCGATTGCGGCCGAAAACAAAATAAAAAGGCAGGGCGATCAACGGGGCCGAGATCAGTGCGATGGCCCAGGCAGTCGAACCCTGGGATGACCTTGCATTGAATACGGCATGTATGGCGGCATAGATGCCGGCAATCTGCAGCAGCGCATAGATGGCCGCCGCGAGTCCCAGCGTCGAGGGCTCGGTGAGGGCTTCAACGAGGGAATCGTGCTTCATGCGATCTGCCTGCCACAAGCAAGTCAGCTCAGGGTATTGTCTCTTTGACGGTCGGGCAAGGGCGGTTTGTACGTGCTTCCATTCCCGGTGTATCTTGCACTACTGGCAGTAGCGCGCCGCAATTCCAAGGGAGACCGATATGGCCGACATAGATGATCTGTTACAGGAGCTGAAGCAGAAGCGTGATCAGATTCGTGTCCGGATGCATCTCGCATCGAAAGAATTGCAGGACGAATGGGTCGATCTGGAGAAGAAAATGGACGACTTCTCGAAACGCGCGCGCCTGAAGGAAACGGGTACCGGAGTCAGCAAGGCACTGGGCACCGTCGGTGACGAGCTGAAAGCGGGTTACAGGCGAATCCAGCGCGCCCTCAAAGACGACTGATAGCCCCCGATGCACCGTCCGGACCTCGTTTGTCATCGATGGCGGCGGAGCTCGAAGAATCTGTAATCTGAAATTCAAAGTTCGAGTTGCGGCAGCCGCGCGTCTGTTGGCCCTGCTGCCGGTTGCCTGCGCTTCGCTGACTGGATGCGACCGCGAGGCTCCGCCGCCGCCCGAGGTAACGGCAGACGGAACGGTTTATCACGGGGTCGGGATGGAAAATAGCCGGATAGCGGCGTTTCTCGGTATCCCGTTCGCCCGACCGCCGACAGGCGCTCTGCGCTGGGCTCCGCCACAACCGGCAGCTGAAGCGGAGCATTTTCAAGCGGACAGCTTCGCGCCAGCGTGTATGCAGGGCGACCACCTGGTTCGCTGGTACCGCAATCTGATCTCGGGCTTTGGCGGCGATCCCGACTCGTTCGACAGTCCGTCGGTCGGCGAAGACTGTCTTTACCTCAATATCTGGACACCGCAGCCCGAGGCTGCCGGGTCTCTGCCGGTCATGGTGTGGATTCACGGTGGCAGCAACAAGAGCGGCTGGTCGTACGAGCCGAACTATCACGGTGAGAAACTCGCGGGCAGAGGCGTCGTCGTTGTCAGTATTGCCTACAGACTGGGAGTCTTCGGATTTTTCCCGCACCCCGAACTTGAGATGAGCAATTTCGGACTGCTCGACCAGATGGAGGCGTTGCGATGGATAAAGAGGAATATTCGTTTCTTCGGCGGTGATCCGGACAATGTCACGGTTTTCGGTGAATCGGCTGGCGCAGACGATATCGGTAGCCTGATTGTGTCGCCCATGAGCCGAGGCCTTTTCCATCGCGCCGTACATCAGAGCGGAGGATCCGGCGTACTTATCACTGCATCGAAAGCTGATGTCGCGGCGCTCGGTTCCGCGCTTGGCACAAAGCTCGGCCAGAACGGCTCGCTTGCTGCGTTACGCAGCACGTCGGCTGACGAAGTACTTGCAGCGACGGATTCAGTTTTCGCGGACTACTACTTCGAACCGCTCATCGACGGCCACAGCCTCCTCGAACCACCGCTGGCTTCACTGGCTCGGGCAGACATCGCGCCAATCGACCTGGTCATCGGCAGTAACAAAAACGAATGGCTGATGTATCTCGACGGAAGTTCGGGAGATGCCGGGTTGGCGCAGTGGCTTGCGGACAACGGCAACGGCAACACGACACTGCTTCTTGCGATGGCCGGCGAGCGACGGGCGCCACTGAATGCGCTGGACCGGCTGGCATCCGCAAACGATTTTGCGTGCCCGTCGCTCGCACTTGCCGATGCTGTCAATCGAGCTGGAGGTCGTGCGCGAGCTTATTATTTTTCGCGCCAACGCGACGGCGAGCGCGGCGAATCCATGGGTGCATACCACGGCGCCGAGATACCCTACATATTCGATTCGCATGACAGTTGGCTGCCCACGAATTCGAGCGATCGCGAACTGACGGAGACAATGGGGCGGTTCTGGACGGAATTCGCGGGCAGCGGTGTTCCACATGCCGAATGGCCGGTATTCAGTCTGGATGATTTCGAGGTGCAGCAGTTTGACAGCCCGAGCCGGATTGTTCGGCATCCGGACGCCGATCTCTGCGCTATCCTGATGCCGCAAGTTGCATGGAGCGACAGTGAATAAAGCAGCCCGGCCTGACGAAAAAAAAATCGATCGCACGATGTTCGCCGCGACCGTGGCGACGATTCTGCTGCTATGCGTTCCGGTTGCGCTGGCGCCGGTGCGGTCTGCCGACCTTATTACACAGGCGTATGCCGCAATTACCGGCCGGTTCGGCATTCTGTATCTGCTGTACGGAATCGGCACACTCGGTTTTCTCCTCTACCTTGCATTCGGTCGTTTCGGAAAGGTTGTACTCGGCGGCCGTGATGACCATATCGAATTCCCGACTCACAGCTGGGTAGCCATGCTGTTCTGCGCCGGTGTCGGCGCGGGACTGCTTTATTGGGCAGTCATCGAATGGGGTTACTACATCGATGCGCCGCCGTTCGGCCTCGAGCCACGTTCGGCCGAAGCAATCGAATGGTCGGCGAGCTACGGCCTCTACCACTGGGGGTTGACGGCCTGGGCCCTGTATTGCCTGCCGACGCTGGCGATCGCCTATCCTTACTACGTACGCAAGATCCCGTACCTGCGTTTAAGTACCGCGTGCAATGAATTACTGCCGAACGGCGTCAACAGTCGCCGCGGTCGCCTCATCGACTTCCTTTACATGCTAAATCTCATCGGCGGAACAGGGACGTCGCTCGGACTATCCACGCCGATGATCGCGGCAAGTTTCGCCAGGATGACGGGCATGAGTCACGATTTCCTGCTCGAAGTCAGCGTCGTCGTTTTCTGCATAGCTATTTTCGGTACCAGCGCCTGGCTCGGCTTGCAGAAAGGATTTCGCCGCCTGGCAGACATCAATATGATCGTCGCGCTGGCGCTGTTGTTTTTCGTGCTGGCTGTCGGTCCGACATTGTTCATTCTCAAGACCGGCCTGAACAGCATAGGCCTCGTGGTGCAGAATTTCGTCAGGCTCAGTAGCTGGACAGACCCGGTCGGCAACAGCGGTTTCGTGGAATCCTGGACGGTTTTCTACTGGGCCTGGTGGATCGCGTACGGGCCGTTTGTCGGCATCTTCGTGACAAGAATCTCCCGCGGCAGAACCATACGCCAGGTGATCGGCGGAATGCTGACCTTCGGCAGTCTTGGCGCGGCGATGTTCTTTATCGTTCTTGGCAACTACGCGCTGCACCTCGAGCTGAGTGGTCTGCTACCTGTAACCAGCCTGATGAAAGAACCGGGCGAAGCGGCAGCAATAGCCGAAGTGTTCATGACCCTGCCTTTAGGCTACCTGGCGTTGGCAGCATTTTTCGTCGTCGCCGTCGTGTTTCTTGCAACGACCTACGACTCCGCCTCGTATACGCTGGCTTCTGTGTCGACGGCGCGGCTGGAGGCGGGCGAGAACCCGCTGCGATGGAACAGGGTCTTCTGGGCCTGCGCGCTCGGCGTGCTGCCCATTACATTGATGTTTGTCGACGGCGGACTGAAGGTCGTCTTGTCTGCGACAATCGTCGTATCACTACCCTTGCTGCTGGTGGGTGTGCTGATGGCAATGTCGCTGATTAGGTCCCTGCGCGCCGATCATCCCCGGTAGCGGGTTTCGTGTCGCCTGCCGGAAAAAGGTGCCGGGTCTATTTTCCTTTTCCGCGGCACCTTTTTCCGATCGCGCCCTGTAGGAGCCTGCATTGCAGGCGACACGATGTGCGGCGCGGCTACTTTTTCTTCCAGTTGCCTGCGGCGTCCTGGTAATAGTTCCCGGCCGCAGTACGTTCTACCGCCAGTTCGTAGAACCGATAGGCAACCTGCACTAGCGTCGTGCCAGTTTTCTGTGCCGTGGCTTCGAATTCAGCCTTACGTTTTGCGTTGACTTCGGCGATGAGAGCATTGACCTCCGCGCTGGCCGGGGTCTTGACCGCAGCCAGGTAGCCGCTGTTGGCCTCGCCAACCAGGCCTTGCTCTTTCGCCGTACCGATATCAATTGCCCATGCGGTCTGCAAAACGAGGCTCATAAGAATCGCTGTAAATAGTTTTTTCATGCCAGTAATCCTCAGAATAATTCGCTGTCTTCGTCGAAGAGGCTCTTGAGCTCCTTATCGACCTGGACCCGGATCTCGTGTTGAATCTTGACGTTGAGATTGATTTCAATCGGCTCTTTTGGCGCCGCAAGCTGCACGGTGGGTGAACAACCAGCAAGAGAGGCAAACAAAACAAGCAAAACGGATAGTTTTTTCATGGCCATGCAAACCTCTGTAAGTGCCTCTGTGCCAGCTTAACCGATGCTCACGGCGCGCGGAAGCGGCACCTTCTAGTTCGTACTCTTTCTCTTCAAAACGTCTTCTATAGCTCGCGTTGCCTGCAGGCTTCGAAGTAGTTGCGGAATGTTGTTCTCAACGCCGAGATTCAGGATCACGGGTTGAAGCGCATCCATGTCGGGGTTGATTCCACTCATCCGCATTTTCAGTTTGAGGTCGCCGGCTTCGGTGTAATTCACGTCGGAAGTCAACGAATCGAACTGAAAATTATTCAATGCGCGGGAAACCATGTTGATCTCGGCATTCAGCCCGGCGGCGTCGCCCGCCTTGTAGCGGATTATGCCGCCCGGCGCGTCGCTTTCCAGCCTGCCACCGGAAACGGTTATGGTCTTTTCGTTTATCGTCACTGGAATTCGCCCGGAAACACTGCCACTCAATTCAACGTCCTCGAATTCTGCGAGATCGACCATGAACTGCAGCTGAATCGACTGCGGGCGCAGCATTATGTTATTGGACGGCTCATTCACAGCAAAGTCGAACGGGTCGGCGGAGATTTTTCCGCCCAGTGCGGACATGCTCAGATCCTGCACGGCCAGACGCAGGCCGGCGAGGTCAACGTCATACCGGGCGCTCAGGTCGGTAATGGGTATGCCGACATCCACGAGGGCGATACCGATAGTTGAAGGGTCTATCCGGGCAGTTTCGCCGCTGATTGCTGTCGCTGACAGACTGGTGGCAAGGCCGGTAAATGCAATGTCGTTATAGAAGCCGGACAGGCCGCTCAGTTGTTGTGTGACCGTAGCACGGGTCCGGAATTCGCTTTCCGTGCTTTCCCAGCTTATGTTTGCCGATGCGGCCCAGCTGCCGGCGACGATATCCCATGCATGCGGCCATTTCTTCAGCCTTTCCGACAACTTTTGCAGGCCAAAAAGCAGGGTAGCATCCTGAACGGTCAGCGAGCCTTTGCCGGACTTGAGGTCGTGCGATGCTTCGATTTTTGCAGTCAGGGCCTGTTTGTTGCTGGACAGCTCGAATGACGTCGACAGTAAGCCGTCGCGGAGGCTCGCGGTACCGTTTATGCCCGGAGCAACGATGCCCATGTCGTCCCAATCTATGGAAGCCGCTCGGGCCGGCGTTGAGAAAATCGCATCCAGGGACGATGCACTGTTGCGCACTTTGAACGAACGGACGGACACGGGCAGCGAGGCCCGGAGTCCCGAGCCGTTCTCAAACGATTCCACCCCGAGATCTGATTTCGCAATGTCGGCGTCCCACCCCTTGTCGTTGATGACGAGACTTGCACCGCTGACTGCGACTGCCGCAACCGACGCTGCTCGCAGGCTCCCCGAGACGATGTTGTCGAGCGTTAACTTCGTATCCGGGCCGAACTCGATGCGCGAAACATCGCCTATGGTTGCCTTGATCTGCGTGGACAAGGAAGCACCACCCACGCTGGAATCGCCGAATCGTACGGGCGCGTTTACGACCGCAAAGTGCAAGGAACAATGAATGCCGGATTGACAGGACAGGTCCTTTATTCTCCCTTCTGCGGCAGCAATGAAATCAGTACTGATGTTCAGCCGGCTCTCGGGGATCGATGCAGTCCAATCCAATGACGGGTATTCGAAGCCGATTTTTGCTGCGGCGCTCTCGGTGACGCGAATTTCGAGCATCATTTCGGGTGTCATAGCGTAGGCAGCCCTGCCATTGCCGGCAATATCAAATTCCGCGCCAAGCACAAGGGGACGGTCTGCCGTGTCATGGATGGTAATCGCTAACGGGCCAGACAGTTGCGCGTCCAATGCGGCAAGTTCTCGCGGCAGCATGTCGGCTGACTGCAGCATCGGAAGCCATGACGACAAACCTATGCTGCCGGTTCCTTCGACAATAAATTTGGCATCGCCCCTCGCAATATCCAAGGTCAGATCCAGTGCGCGCGACCCGCCATCAATCCCGGCATTCATTGTTGCACGATGACGGTTGTCGCCTGCCGGCTCGATTTCGATATTGACGTCGATGCTGTCGATGCCGAAGGCGAGTTGCTGGCGAAAATCACTCGATCGCCACAGCAGATTCTGCACCGGCGGGACGTTTGTCATCGTCAGCCGGTTCAGCGTCACCGTGGTGTTCGGCACAAGCTGCGGAAGTTTCAGGACGTCCTGCAATAGTCGCGAAACCTGCAGCGGTTCGTCTGCAGTGTCTGCCGACCGGATCGTAAGCGCCCCGATCGAAATGAGTTCCATTCGGAAGCTGGGAAAACTTAACGGGAAAGAGACATTCGACAGTTCGTATAAGCTGCCGTCGTCCTGCATCAGCACGAGCCATGACAATATGACGTGATCGGCTGCCAAGGTATCAATTGACAGCTCGGTCGCGGTGAATCCGTATTCACTGAGCGCGGAATTCGCAATCTCGCGCACGATGGCTTCGCGCTTGTAGGTAATGATCGCGGCAATGATTGCCATACCGATCGCTACGAGCAGAAGATATTTCAGGTACTTCAATGGATAGCATCGCCACGGTTAAGCCCAGGACCCGAAGCGTATCAATAAGACATACGAATGAGTGCATTTTTCGAGCAAAAATTAGGGTCGCCTCACCGGAGCCCTTTCTCTGCCACTCGGCGCTGCGGAAATCAGAATCGCATCGTGCCGGTCAGCGTCACGGTCAGGGGATTGCCGTAACAGCCGATGACGGATCCGTCGACCGTCCCGAAATTGTAGTCTGCTGCCACGTATTCTTCGTCGGTCAGGTCGGTGTTTACGGACTTGCCGTGGCGGCAGCACCGCCGCTGTTGCTGGCGACTTCACACACAATCAATCGTCGCGCGTAATTCCTCCGCCGGTATTCCACATGCTGGCGCCGCAACTTGACCGTATTCGGTAACGCTGTGATATCTTGCCTGCGCGAATTGAACGGTAAAATCTAGCGGGTTCGTCGTTATGAACAGCAACAACAGCGCAAGGCGTGAAACAACGATAAGGGATCTCATTGCACGGCAAAAGCCGGGCTGGTCGCTTGACCAGCGCTTCTATACGGACCCGGAAGTTTACCAGCTCGAACTCGACCGGATCATTACAAAAAACTGGATTCTGGCGGGCCATCAATCGCAGCTGCCGAAACCCGGCGATTTTCGCGTAATCAAAGTCGCGAATGAATCTGCAATCATAGTAAGAAACAAGGACGGTGAGCTGAAAGCGTTTGCGAACGTATGCCGTCACCGCGGTTCGCTTGTTTGCCTCGAGCAAAGCGGCAACAAGCGCAAGTTCGAGTGCCCGTATCACGGTTGGGTTTACGATACCGACGGAAATCTGTTGGCTGCGCGAAATATGCCGGACGACTTCGACAAGAAGAGTCACTCGCTGCACCCGGTGTCGCTGGATAACGTGCACGGATTGCTGTTCATCGCGTTTTGCGACAATCCGCCGTCGCTGGAAGGCGCCAAACGCGACCTCGCCGAACCGATGGCGATTTTCGATTTTCCGAACCTTAAAGTCGCGGCGCAGAAAAGCTATCCGATCGCAGCCAACTGGAAGCTGTCGATAGAAAATTACCAGGAGTGTTATCACTGCGCGACCGCACATCCCGACTACGCGAAAATGCACACGCTGATGCTCGATCCGGCAAAGCGCGAACGCGTGCAGGGGCACATGCTGGAAAAGATGGAATCCTGCGGCATCAAGAACCTGTTTTACGATTTCATCGATACCAAGGCGAGGCCCGGGGAGCAGGGCTACGGTTATGGCCGAACCGCGATGTTCGAAGGGTACGTCACCGGCAGCAGGGACGGCCAACCGATTGCACCGTTGCTCGGCAATATCAAAGACTACGATGGCGGCGCGTCGGACTTTTCCTTCGGGCCGTTCTCCTTCCTGCTCGCCTACAGCGACCATGTCGTCGCCTACGTGTTCACGCCGGTAGACAAAGATCACTGCCAGTGCGAGATCTACTGGCTGGTTCGCGGCGATGCCGTCGAAGGCAAGGACTACAATCGCGACGAACTCATGTGGTTGTGGGACGTCACCACGTACGCCGACGAGAAAATTATCGTCAACAACTGGAAGGGCGTAAATTCGCGTTACTACCGACCCGGCCCGTTCTCCGGAATGGAACGCGCCGAAAGCATCTACGTCGACTGGATCTTGCAGCAGCTGCGCGCCTGACGAAGGCGCAATGCCGGCGCCGCGCCGGGTATGCGTCGCGTTCGATTTTCGGACTCACACTCCGCACACACCGCCGCGTCGCCGGCCACAAACATCGGAAGCGCGTACCACGATCTGTCCAGGGCGACACAGCGGCATGCCCAACCGAGCGAGTTCTCCTTGTCCGAGCGAATTGGGCATGCCGGTGGGGCGCCTGGCGCACTCGACGCTGTCTGCGGCGCAGGTTTCAAAAAGAATGCTAGCCGGACTGGCGCTGGGCGCGGCGCGATACCCACCAGGCGATGAGCACGCCGGTCGAAACGAACAGGATGATGAGCGTTGCGAGTGCGTTGATGTCCGGCGTGACGCCGAGTTTGACCTTTGAGAAGATCAGCATCGGCAGCGTGCTGGCGCCGGGGCCGGATACGAAACTGGCGATAACGAGGTCGTCGAGCGACAAGGTGAAGGCGAGCAACCAGCCGGCGATCATCGCAGGTGCAATCAGCGGCAGAGTGATATCGAAGACGACGCGCAGCGGCCTGCCGCCGAGGTCCATCGCGGCTTCTTCCAGCGATTCGTCCATGGCCGACAGCCGTGATTGCACGATGACCGCGACGTAGGCCATCGCGAAGGTGGTGTGCGCGATGGTGATCGTGCCGAAACCGCGCTGCGCCGGCCAGCCGATCAGTTGTTGCAGGCTGACGAACAACAACAATAACGACAGGCCGGTGATGACTTCCGGCATGACCATCGGCGACGTAATCATGCCGCTGAACAACGTGCGGCCGCGGAATCGACCAAAGCGGGATAGCGCCATGCCGGCCATCGTACCGAAGATCGTCGCCAACGTAGCAACTGTAAACGCAATTCGAAGACTCAGAAACGCCGATTCGAGAACCTGGTCGTTGCGCAGCAGTTCTCCGTACCAACGCGTCGAAAATCCTCCCCAGACGGTGGCCAGCCGTGAGTCGTTGAACGAATAGAAGATGACCGAGGCGAGCGGTATGTACAGAAACGCGTAACCGAACGCGAGTATCGAAAGTATGAACCGCGAGCGCTTTTTCATGCCGCGCCCTCCGCATCCCTGGCCTGACTACGCTGCAGGAACACGATAGGAACGACCAGCAACAACAACAGCACGATCGCAACGGCCGACGCCAGAGGCCAGTCGCGGTTGACGAAAAACTCGTCGAACAACACGCGGCCGATCAGCAACGATTCCGGACCGCCGAGCAGGTACGGGATGACGTACTCCCCCATCGCCGGTATGAATACCAGCAGGCACCCGGCGATGACACCGGGGCGCGCCAACGGCCAGGTAACGTCCCAGAACGCCTGCGAGGGATGTGCGCCAAGATCCTGAGCGGCTTCGACGAGGTCGAGATCCATGCGTTCGAGCGTGGCGTACAGCGGCAGCACCATGAATGGCAGGTAGGAGTAGACAAGGCCGATGTAAATCGCGAAGTCCGTGTACATGAAGCCGATCGGCTTATCGATCAGCTGCAACCACATCAATACGTTGTTGATGACGCCGTAATTGTTCAGCAGCCCCATCCATGCGTACACGCGCAGCAGGAAAGAAATCCAGAATGGCAAAATAATCAATAACAACAACAAGTTACGCGTCGATTCACCAGCTCGTGCGATACCGTATGCCATGGGAAAACCGAGCGCGAGGCAAAACAGTGTCGCCACTGCAGCCATGAAAACCGACTTCAGGTACGTGACTGCGTACAGCTTGTCAGTCAGCAGGAACTTGTAGTTGTCGGCGGTAGCCGAGATTCCTCCATCGTCGTCAACGAAGGGCGTAAAAGGCGGCTGCGCGATAATCGGATCGGCAAGACTGATTTTAAGAATGATGGCGAAGGGCGCCAGGAAAAAAATCAGCAGCCAAAGGTAAGGAATTGCAACGGCAAATTGCTGCCAGAGTTTGTCGCTACGAAGTGCTGTGACAGTGGACATGCCGGTCAGTCCACCAAAATGACGCTGCTGCGCGGGCGCCAGGAAATGAACACTTCGTCATTCCATTCGAGAAATCGCTCGGCCGAGCGGCGGCGATTCTGCGCACTGACCTGCACGATTTTTCCGCCCGGGAGCCGGATACGGTACAGCGACAGGTTTCCGAAATACCCCAGGTCCTCGACCACGCCGGACAGGCGGATGTCTTCGGTATTTTCCGGCTCGTTCTGGCTGATAAAAATCTTTTCCGGCCGAACCGCAACGCACACGGTCGAGCCCCGTTTCGGCGGGTCCTCGGACAAAGCCGAAAGGTCACTCGCCGTTTCCTCGCAATTGATGCGCACCCGTTCGCCATCGATATCGACGATCGTTCCCTCGAACATGTTGATCGTGCCAATGAAGTCCGCAACGAAACGGCTGGTAGGGTACTCGTACACTTCTTTCGGCGTTCCGACCTGCATGAATCGACCCCTGTCCATGACGGCGATCCGGCTGGACAGAATCATCGCTTCTTCCTGGTCGTGCGTGACCACGACAAACGTGATTCCTAGTTTGTCCTGGATACTCATCAGTTCGAACTGCGTGTGTTCGCGCAGTTTCTTGTCCAGCGCAGCCAGTGGCTCATCCAGCAACAGCACCTTCGGGCGCTTGACCAGGGCCCGCGCAAGCGCAACGCGTTGCCGCTGTCCGCCGGACAACTGGTCCGGCTTGCGTTTCGCGAAGGTCTCGAGTTGCACCAGCTTCAGGATGTCGTCGACGCGGCGTGTGATCTCGTCGCGTGCAACGCGGTCTTTTTCGAGGCCGTAAGCTACGTTTTTTTCGACCGTCATGTGCGGGAAGATCGCGTACGACTGGAACATCATGTTGACCGGCCGTTCGTACGGGGGTTGCTCGGTCACATCGACGCCGTCGATGAATATCCGGCCCTTCGTCGGAGTTTCGAATCCGGCGAGCATTCGCAGCAGCGTCGTCTTGCCGCAACCGGAACCGCCGAGAATAGAGAACAGCTCACCCTTCTGAATCGCAAGGCTGACGGAATCGACTGCGGCGAAATCGCCGAAGTATTTGCTCACGTCCTGGATTTCGATGAACGGGCCGTTGCCCTTGTTGTCGCCAGTCATATTGTTTTTGTTCTCAGGGCTTGTGTATTCAGATGCCGCTTTTCACTCTGGCAAATACGCGCGTTCGCGGGCGCTCTCTTTTCGGATCGACGGTCAGGATAGGGAACAGGACTTTCCAACCTTCCTCTGTCGGATAGATCGCCGGATTGCTCAGCAGGTCGGGGCGCATGAACTCGCGCGCGCCTTTGTTTGAATTTGCGTAGTTCACGAAATTCGAAATATCTGCAGCAATGTCCGGGCGGGTAAGAAAATTGATGAAGGCATAAGCATTGTCTTTGTGCGGGGCGTCGGCGGGAATGTAGATGCCGTCGACCCATAGCCCGGAGCCTTCTTTCGGCAACGTATAACGAAGCTCAATCGAAATGCCGGCTTCCTTCGCCCGCAGCGCTGCCTGCACATAGTCCCCGGACCAGCTCATAGCTACGCAGACCTCTTTGTTGGGGAGGTCCATCATCATTTTCTGGTTGCTGAAGTAGCGGACGTACGGACGCACGGCTTTCAGCGCTTGCTCCGCTGCAGCCAGGTTTTCATCGTCGACGGCATTCGGATCCCGGCCGAGGTACGCCAGTACCATCGGAATGAGGTCGGTCGGGCCGTCGAGGAAGCTAACGCCGCAATCGGCGAGTTTCGATATGACCGCCGGATCGAAAAGGACATCGGCGCTGTCCATCGGGTGATCCGGGAGGCGCGCGCGAACCATCTCGACATTCCAGGCATAACCGGTAGAGCCCCAGTGATACGGCATCGAGTAGCCGACGGTTTTTTCATAAGAATCGGTGCGCGCAATGATTTCGCGGTCGAGGTACTTCACGTTCGGGATCTTGGAATAGTCGAGTTTTTCGTAAACGCCGATCGGCGTCAGTCGCGACGAAAACTGGCTGCTGTGCACCACAACGTCGTAGCCGCTGTTGCCGGCCAGCATTTTGACATCGATGACTTCCGACGAATCGTAAAGGTCGTAATTCACCTTGATGCCGTACTCGGCCTCGAACTTCTCGATAGTGTCGGGTGCGACGTAGTCCGCCCAGTTGTAGACGTTGACCACACGCTCGCTGCTTGCCGTCTCCGCGGTCTTGTCCGTCGTGCAGCCATAAAAGGCCAGGGAAACGATGGCTGCCAGGGCGAGAATCAGTGCGCTATTTCTCATCGTGCCTCGATTTGACCACTCGCATGGTCACAAAACAATTGCCTGAGAACCGCAAAAGGCCTTGATGGTTCGCTGGTGCCGCGGCAAATCGCCGAAAGGCGAACGCCACCCATGATTCGCCGGCGCCCCGCCGTGTATGTGCCCCGCTCAAATATCGGATTCGCAGGTCACATACGCCGCCGCGCCGCCGGCTGCAAACAGTGGCGGTCCGTACCACGATCTGTCCGGGGCGACACAGCGGTATGCCCAACCGAGCGAGTTCTCCTTGTTCGAGCGAATTGGGCATACCGGTGGGTCGCCGAACGCCACGGATTTCAAGGAGTCGCCTGCGATGCAGGCTCCTACAGGCTATTTTCGACATCGTTGTCGCCTGCGATGCAGGCTTCTACAAAGCACGATTCGTCAATGCCGCTGGGAACCGCCGTTTCGCAAATTACATGCCGTCCAGGCCGCGCTTCAGCAGGCTGCGCGCGATGATCAGGCGCTGGATTTCGCTGGTTCCTTCCCATATACGGTCGACGCGAAGCTCGCGGAAGAAGCGCTCCGCCACGTTCTCGCGCATGTAGCCGCGGCCGCCGAATATCTGCACGGCACGATCGGCGACGCGGTTCGCCATTTCGGAGACATACAGTTTCACCATGGAGCAACGGTTGTGCATGGCCTTCAGGTTCTCGCCACGATCGGAAGCTGCCGCTGCCTCGTAGGTCATCAGGCGCGAGGCCCAGAGTTCGGTCGCGCTGTCGGCGAGCATGAACTGGATGGCCTGTTTCTCGCTCAGTGGCAGACCATCAACCATGCGGCCCTGTGCGAATTCCAGTGCGTCTTCTATGAGCCGGGCCGCAGCACCGCAGCTTCGAGCACCTATCATCAGGCGTTCGTGACGAAACCAGCTGTGCGTGTAGGCCATGCCGTCGCCCGGTTTGCCGACACGCCGCGAGGCGGGCACGCGCACGTTTTCGAACCGGTACGTAGGGTGATGCGCGGCGTAGGTGTGGCTGAACAGCGGCGACGCAATCATCTCGACGCCGTCGGTGCCCTGGTCGACGAGGAACAATGCATCTTCATTCTCGCCGTCCACCT
>JAOUGX010000154.1 GCA_029865385.1 Gammaproteobacteria bacterium | reverse complement strand
GTCGTGACCGGAGCCACCGGCGGCGTCGGCAGCGTGGCAATCGACATGCTTGCGGGCCGCGGCTACGAAGTGGTGGCGCTGACCGGCAAGGCCGAGCAATCTGCTTATCTGAAAAGTATCGGCGCGTCGCGCATCCTCTTGCGGGACCAGGTCGATCTTGGCAAACGGCCGATGGAAAAGGCCGAGTGGGCCGGTGCCATCGACAATCTCGGCGGCGACTACCTCACCTGGCTGACGCGCACGATGAACTATGGCGGCAACATTGCGAGCATCGGTCTCGCGGCAAGTTTCGAACTCAATACAACCGTGCTGCCCTTTATTCTGCGTGCAGTGTGCCTGCTGGGTATCAACTCGGTCGACACGCCGCCGGTTCTTCGACAGGCCGTGTGGCAACGCATCGGGGGCGATTTGCGGCCGCGGCATCTCGACACGATCGGCAGTCGCACGATCAGCTTCGATGAGCTGGCGGGCGCGTTTGAGGCTTATATCGATGGCACGGTTACCGGACGAATCGTCGTCGAGATCGCCTGACGCGGCCAGTGGCGGGGCCGAACTGACGCAGGAATTGCGTGAGTTGGCCGCAGTGGCTGCGCCAGGTTCGACGTCTTCAATTCGCAAACCTTTGGTTTCATTAGGATTTGGGAAACGGCCATCCGGTAGTTTAGAATTCCCGCCCCCGGCCCGATCCTTCAATGTCTCCGCCCCAGGGGCCCATGAGATCGGGGGTTTCGGCCGGCAATTCTAATGCCGATTAAAATTCCAGTAACTTTTGGAGCGCAGTATGGCCTGTGATGCCGCCGCAAGATTCTGGCAAGCCCTTGAAAAAGAAAGACCTTTACAGGTCGTCGGGGCGATCAATGCCTACTCGGCATTGTTGGCGAAGCGGGCCGGATTCCGGGCGATCTACCTGTCGGGTGCCGGCGTGGCGAACGCGTCTTTCGGTCTGCCGGACCTTGCAATGACGACGCTTTCCGATGTCTGCGAGGACATTCGACGCATCACCTACGCCTGCGACCTGCCTTTGCTGGTCGATGCGGACACCGGCTGGGGAAGCGCTTTCATGATCGCCCGCACGGTCAAGGAGATGACACGCGCCGGCGCTGCCGCCTGTCACATCGAAGACCAGGTCGCCGTGAAACGTTGCGGCCATCGTCCTGGCAAGGCATTGGTCGAATCGGCCGAGATGGTGGATCGGATCAAGGCCGCCGTCGACGGCAGGAGCGACGAAAAATTCACCATCATGGCGCGCACCGATGCGCACGCCGTCGAAGGACAACAGGCGGCGCTGGATCGCGCGGCGGCTTACGTCGAAGCGGGCGCCGATATGATCTTCGCGGAAGCACTTACGACGCTGGACGAATACAGGCAGTTCACCAACGTAATCAAGGTGCCCGTGCTGGCAAACCTGACCGAGTTCGGCAAAACACCGTTGTTCACGACGCAAGAGCTGGCGAAGGTCGGCGTGCGGCTCACGTTGTATCCGTTGTCTGCGTATCGTGCGATGGCGGCGGCGGCACAGAATGTGTACGCGACACTGCGCAAGGACGGCACGCAGAAAGCCGTGGTCGACACAATGCAAACGCGCACCGAACTCTACGACGTGCTCGGCTACCACGAATACGAAGCAAAGCTTGACGAACTGTTTGCCGAAAAGGGCCTGACGAAAAAGTAACGCCGCTAGTGCGCAGGGACACAGGAGAGCAAAGATGGGCGACAAAAAGAAAACAGGCGGCCTTGCGGGCGTCTCGGCGGGCGAAACAAAACTCTGCACAGTCGGCAAGGAAGGCGCCGGCCTCACCTACCTGGGCTACGATATTTACGACCTGGCGGACAACGCGTCTTTCGAAGAGGTTGCTTACCTGCTGTTGTACGGCAAGCTGCCGAACAGGAAAGAGCTGGCGGCGTACATCAAGACACTGAAGTCGCTGCGCGGCTTGCCGGATCAAGTGAAGCAGGTGCTGGAGATGATCCCCGGCGATACGCACCCGATGGATGTCATGCGCAGCGGTGTCTCCATCCTCGGCAACGTCGAGCCGGAAGGCGATTTCTCGAATCAGCAGAAGGTCGCCGACAGGTTGCTGGCCTGCCTGCCGTCGATGTTGCTCTACTGGCATCGCTTCCACGCTGATGGCAAGCGCATCGATGTCGAAACGGACGACGACAGCCTGTCCGGCCATTTCCTGCACATGCTGCATGACAAGGCACCCAGTGAACTGCATCGCAAGTCGCTGGATACAACGCTCATCCTTTACGCCGAACACGAGTTCAATGCATCGACCTTCGCGGCGCGAGTGATCACCGGCACACTCTCCGACATGCACTCGGCAGTGACCGGGGCCATTGGCGCGCTGCGCGGGCCGTTGCACGGCGGCGCGAATGAGGCGGCGATGGAATTGATCCAGAAATTCAAGTCGCCTCAGGATGCCACGAAAGCTGTGCTCGAGATGCTGGCGCGCAAGGACAAGATCATGGGCTTCGGCCATCGCGTGTACACGACCTCGGATCCGCGTAATTCAGTAAACAAGAAAATGTCGAAAGTGCTGTCGAAAGATGCCAGCGACGCGCACCTTTATGCAGTGTCCGAGGCTATCGAGAAAGTCATGTGGGACGAGAAGAAGTTGTTTGCCAACGCCGATTTTTTCGCCGCCACCGTCTATCACTTCATGGGCATACCGACCTACCTGTTCACGCCGATTTTCGTTTGCTCGCGAATAACCGGCTGGGCGGCGCACGTCATGGAACAACGATCCAATAACAAGCTGATTCGTCCCGCCGCGGACTACATCGGCCCGCCATTGCAGAAATGGCTGCCGATGGAAAAGCGCGCCTGAATTTTCTTCTGACACTGGAGTAAGCATGTCCGGCCACGATATTCGTTCGGCAAACCGGCCTGATCCCGATCAGGTGCTCGTCGACATCGCAGACTACGTCTGCAACGCAAAAATCGATTCCGATCTCGCCTTCGAGACTGCGCATTACTGCCTGATGGACACATTGGCCTGCGGCTTCCAGGCGCTCGACTACCCGGCCTGCACCAAGCTGCTCGGGCCGGTCGTGCCCGGTGCGACGCTGCCCGGCGGCGCGCGCGTGCCCGGCACATCGTACGAACTCGATCCGGTGCTCGGCGCCTTCAATATCGGCGCGATGATCCGCTGGCTGGACTTCAACGACACCTGGCTGGCCGCCGAGTGGGGCCACCCGTCCGACAACCTCGGCGGTATTCTCGCGACCGCGGATTACCTGAGCCGAAAAGCACGCGCCGAGGGCGGCAAGCCGCTGAAGATGCAGGACGTGTTAACCGCCATGATCAAGGCGCACGAAATCCAGGGCGTGCTCGCGCTGGAGAACAGCTTCAACCGCGTCGGCCTCGATCACGTGCTGCTGGTACGGGTGGCATCGGCCGCCGTAGTGACCCGCATGCTGGGCGGCAGCCGCGAGCAGGTCATCAACGCGGTATCGAATGCGTGGATCGACGGCTGCGCACTGCGAACCTACCGGCATGCGCCGAACACCGGGTCGCGCAAGAGCTGGGCGGCGGGCGATGCGACGAGCCGTGCGGTTCGTCTAGCGTTGATCACGATGACCGGCGAAATGGGTTATCCGTCTGCGCTGACCGCGAAAACCTGGGGCTATTACGACGTGCTGTTCAAGGGCAAGGCGTTTTCTCTACCGCAGGCGTTTGGCAGCTACGTGATGGAAAATATCCTCTTCAAAATTTCCTATCCGGCGGAATTCCACGCACAAACCGCCGTCGAGGCGGCGATGACCCTGCACCCGCTGGTAAAGAACCGGCTGGAGGATATCGAACGCGTCGTCATCGAGACCCAGGAACCGGGCGTGCGCATCATCGACAAGACCGGGCCACTGGATAACCCGGCCGATCGCGATCATTGCATCCAGTACATGGCCGCAATCCCGATGATCTTTGGCCGGCTGACCGCTGCGGATTACGAAGACAAGGTGGCGAAAGACCCGCGCATCGATGCGCTGCGCGACAAAATGCAAGTGACGGAGAACAAGCAGTACACGAAAGACTACTTCGATCCCAAAAAACGTTATATCGGCAACGCGATACAGGTGTACTTCAAGGACGGCAGCAGCACCGATCGCGTGGCAGTGGATTTCCCGATCGGCCACCGCGAGCGACGCGGCGAAGGCATACCGGTGCTGAAGAAGAAATTCGAAACGAGTATCTCCGGCAAGCTGGCCAAGGGGCAGTGGACGGAGCTTGCTGCCATTTGCGCCGACCGCAAGAAACTGGCGGCAACCGACGTCGACGATTTCATGGCATTGCTGGTGAAATAGATAACCATGGTTTGTTCGCCTGCGGTGCAGGCGACATTACGAGGCTGCTACCCAAATTGCGCTAAAGATCAATTTGCACCGACCCGCATCGGTTTTGCTTGGCTCCGCGGGCAAATTGGCCTGCACCGCAGGCGACATGCCATCGTACTTATGCATCGCATCCAACAAGACATCGCTGATGGCGTCACAGCACTCGGCCAGACCCTGCCCTCCGGGTCTGCAGAAAAGCTGGCGCGGCTGTTGTCGGAACTCACTCGCTGGAACAAACGCGTGAACCTGACGGCGATTCGCGATCCGGCTGAAATGGTAAGCGGCCACGTGCTGGACAGCCTGTCGTTGCGGCCGTACCTCGAGGGATCCAGGATCGCGGATATCGGCACCGGCGCAGGTTTTCCCGGGCTGCCGCTGGCGCTGGCCGAGCCACACAGGCATTTCACGCTGCTCGACAGCAATGGCAGGAAAGTCGCTTTTGTCAAACACATGATTGCAAGTCTTCGCCTGAAAAATGTCACCGTGGTGCAGGCTCGTGTCGAGAATTTTGTTGCCGATCAGCCCTTTGATACCGTGATTGCCCGCGCACTGGCGAGCCTGGAGCGGCTTGTCGAGCTTTCGGCTCACCTCAGGGCGGAAAACGGTGTACTGTTGGCGCCGAAGGGAAAATATCCGGCCGAAGAGCTGGAAGCATTGAAAAAACGACCCGAACATTGGGATTTCCGTGTGATCGAATTGCAAGTACCAGGGCTACCGCAGCACTCGCGGCACGTTGTGCGTCTGACAGGGACGGGCAAGGCATGACGCGAGTCATTGCTGTGGCCAATCAAAAGGGTGGTGTTGGCAAGACGACCACATGCGTCAACCTCGCGGCGTCACTGGCCGCGACGCATAGACGCGTGCTGCTGGTCGACATGGATCCGCAGGGCAACGCGACCATGGGTTGCGGCATAAACAAGATGGACCTCGAGCTCACCACCTGCGATGTACTGCTCGGCGAGGCGAGCGCAGCCGACACCATTATTTCAGCCCCGGAAGGCGGCTTTGCCGTGTTGCCTGGCAACGAGGATCTGACGCTGGCCGAGGTAAGGCTGTTGCAGGAAATCGGCCGGGAAATGCGGCTTCGCCAGGCGCTGGCGCCGGTCCGGGGATTGTACGATTTCATCCTTATCGATTGTCCGCCGTCCATTAATATGTTGACTGTCAATGCGTTGACCGCGGCGGACGGCGTACTCATTCCGATGCAGTGCGAGTATTACGCGCTCGAGGGTCTTAGTTCACTGCTAAACACGATCGAACAGGTACGCACCAGCGTCAACCCGGACCTCGAAATGTACGGCTTGCTGCGGACAATGGTCGATCCGCGAATCAATCTGTCAAACGAGGTGTCGGATCAGCTGATCGAGCATTTCAACGACAAGGTGTTTCGTACCGTTGTACCGAGAAACGTACGGCTCGCCGAAGCGCCCAGTTTTGGC
>JAOUGX010000153.1 GCA_029865385.1 Gammaproteobacteria bacterium | reverse complement strand
GTGCTGAATCAGCCGGGCACACACGGCGCAGACAACCGCGAGCTTTTCGCGAGCCTCGAGCGGCACTGGAAGAAGAGCCGCGCCACCCACGCGCAAGGCCGGCACAGGCAGTCGGATGGATAACCAGCGTTTGCTCGTATGGGCGGCCTTCGGCCTGATGCTGTGGTTCACCTACCAGGCGTGGATGATGGACTACGGCCCGAAGCCCGTTGCACCGGCCGCCGTCGAGGCGCCGGCCGCGACCGACATCCCGGATGATATCGACGGAGGGCTGCCGGAGCTGGCCGACCCCGACCCGTCCGCGCCGGTACTCGAACCGGATGCACCGGAGGAACCGGAGGCGCGGGCAACAGGCAGTCTGCGCGTGACCACCGATGTGCTGGAGCTCGAGATAAGCCTGCAGGGCGGCACCCTGCAGAAAGCGACCCTTCTCAGGTACCCGGTGGCAAAAGACCGGCCGAATCAGCTGGTCGAGCTGCTGAGCCGCGACCCCTCCAACCTCGGCTTGATACAAACCGGGCTGCGCACGGCAGACGACGGCCCGGAACCGAATCACCAGGCAATTTTCAGCGCGGAAAAAGATCGCTATGTGCTGGGCGATCGCGACGAGCTCGTTATCCCGCTCACCTGGAGTGACGGGCAGGGCGTGGCAGTCCACAAGGAGCTGCGATTTACTCGCGGCAGCTATCGAATCGATGTGCGCCAGGTCGTCAGCAACGACAGGGGCGGCGAATGGCGGGGCGCGGATTATGCGCAGATCCGCCGGCGCTCGCACGAGCCGGAACGGTCGATGTTCGATGTCGACACTTACTCTTTCGACGGCCCGGTCTTTTTCAATGGCGAGAAATCGGAAAAACTCGATCGCGACGACCTGATGTCCGACGGCCCGATGTCGCAGACCGCGGCCAACGGCTGGGTGGCGTCCATCCAGCACCATTTTCTAAGCGCCATCGAGCCAGCCGCCGATACCGAATACCGCTACAACGTTTCTGTGAAAAACAACGTTGCCGTTGCGAGTCTTATTGGTGCGCCGGTCAGTATCCCGCCGGGCGGTGAGCATGCCTTCGAGACGACGCTGTTCGTCGGGCCGAAGCTGCAGGACCAGCTCGAGGAAATCTCGCCGCAGCTCAAGCTCACGGTGGATTACGGCTGGCTGACGATTCTTTCACAGCCGCTGTTCTGGTTGTTGTCGCTGGTACATGACTTCGTCAGGAACTGGGGCCTCTCTATCATCCTGGTTACGATTCTGATCAAGCTGGCGTTTTACAAGCTCACCGAAGCCAGCGGCCGCTCGATGGCCAAGATGCGCGAAATACAGCCGCGCATGAAGGCGCTGCAGGAGCGTTACAAGGATGACCGGCAGGCGTTGAGCCAGGCGATGATGGACCTGTATAAACGGGAGAAGGTGAATCCTGCCGCCGGCTGTTTGCCGATACTGATCCAGATGCCGTTTTTCCTCGCATTCTACTGGGTCCTTCTGGAAAGCGTGGAGATGCGACAGGCACCCTTTGCTCTGTGGATTACAGACCTTTCGTCGCGCGATCCGTATTTCATCCTGCCGCTGATCATGGGTGCGGCAATGTTCTTCCAGCAAAAACTGAACCCTGCGCCGGCGGACCCGGTGCAGGCGAAGGTGATGCAGATCATGCCGATCGTGTTCACCGGGTTTTTTGCCTTCTTCCCGTCCGGGCTGGTGCTTTACTGGGTGACCAACACCTTGCTGTCGATTGCGCAGCAGTGGCGCATCAACAAGGTCGTGCACGAAGAAGCGCTCGCCAGCAAGGGCATCAAGAAAAAGAAAAAAGACGAGAGCTGACGGGCGATTTCAGCCGTCGGCGCGCGTGCGGATTTTGACTTCGCCGTGCAGGGTTTTGTGAACGGGACAACGATCGGCTATTTCCAGCATACGTTCGTGTTGTTCCGGGGAAAGCTCCCCGTCGATCGCAATGCGGCGCTCGAAAAAGTCGATCTTGCCGTCCTTGTTTTCACAGTCTTCGCAATCCCTGGCGTGAATCTTATTGTGACTGACTTTCGCCGTGACCCGGGCAACGTTCAGCTTCTTGTGTCGCGCGTACATGGTCAGCGTCATGGTGGTGCACGCGGCGAGCGCCGCCGACAGCAAGTCGTATGGCGAGGGCCCTGCACCGCTTCCGCCTGCGGCCACCGGCTCGTCGGCAATCAACGAGTGTCCGGCCGACACGATGGAAGTCAGGACTTCGTCCCCGTCGGTCCACGCGACCGTTTCGTTCGCGGCATGCGCGCGATCCTCGTCAGAATCGGGCAAATAGGCTTTCGCCCAGCATGCCAGAACCGTGCCGGCGTAATAGGAATCCTCGTTGCGAGAGAGCAGGTGATCGGCCTTGTCCAGCGAGACGAAGCTCTTCGGATGCTTGGCATTGAGGAAAAGCTCGCTCGCATTGCTTATGTCCACGGTGTCGTCCAGCGGCGCATGCATGATCAGGATGGCTTTTCGCAGCGCCGAGAGGCTTTCCGGAAGTCCATGTTGCTCGAGGTCGTCGAGAAATTGTTTTTTTACTTTGAACGGCCGGCCGCCCAGGTTGACCGTCGCTTCACCGCGGGATTCGATTTCCGGGCGCGCGTCACCCAGAAGATCCGCAACGTGCGAAGGTTGCGCGGGCGCGCCGATAGTCGCGACAGCCACGACAGACGGCAGGTTCGCTGCCGCCTGCAATACGGCTGTGCCGCCGAGAGAGTGCCCGATCAGGATCGACGGCGCCGAGTAACCGGTCTCGAGAAAACCTGCCGCCGCCAGCAGGTCGGCAACATTGCCCGAAAAATTCGAGTCGGCAAAATCGCCCTCGCTCTGGCCGAGACCGGTAAAATCGAAACGCAACACTGCAATTCCGGCGTCGGTCAACGCCCGACTGATATTGTTGGCAGCCTTGAGATTCTTCGAACAGGTAAAGCAATGCGCGAACAATGCGTAAGCGCGAACCGGCCCGTGGGGAAAATCGAGCAGGCCGGCAAGTTTGCGACCGTCCTTGTTGTCGAACGAAACGGTTTTTTTCTGCATGTGAAGACTGCCTCTGCCGAGATCAAGAAATGAGCGAAACGCGAACCGCGCAGCGTTCTTACCGGCACGATACGATTGCCGCCGCCGCAACGCCACCCGGCAGCGGCGGAATAGCGGTTGTGCGGGTTTCCGGGCCGGCGACGCCAGCGATTGCCACAACAATGCTCGGGCACCTGCCGCCGCCCCGCAGGGCAACGCTTTGCGATTTCCGCGACAGCAGCGGAAGCTGTCTGGATACCGGCATAGCGCTGTATTTTCCAGCGCCGAATTCGTTCACCGGAGAAGACGTGCTGGAACTGCATGGTCATGGCGGCCCGGTGCCGGTGGCGAGCCTTGTCGATGCAGCTATAGCTCTCGGGGCAAGACGCGCGGAGCCCGGTGAATTTACGAAACGCGCGTTCTTGAACGACAAGCTCGATCTTGTGCAGGCGGAAGCCATAGCCGACCTGATCGGCAGCGGCTCGCAGCAAGCAGCACGCGCCGCTCTTCGCTCCCTGTCCGGCGCGTTTTCAACCGCAGTCGATGCCTTGCAGGAGCGACTGGTGCGGCTGCGCCTGCACGTGGAAGCGGCAATCGACTTTCCCGAGGAGGAAATCGATTTTCTCTCGGACGGCGCGCTTCGTGAGGCGATCGACGAATGCGCCACTGCATTTACAAAGCTCGGCAACGAAGCGCGTGTCGGGCGTGTTCTTCGTGATGGTTACCAGATAGCCATCGTCGGGCGGCCGAATGCGGGCAAATCCAGCTTGCTGAACCTGCTGAGCGGACAGGACGCCGCCATCGTGACGGAAGTGGCGGGCACCACGCGCGACATCCTGCGCGAAAGGATCGATATCGACGGTCTGTCAGTCGAACTTATCGATACCGCGGGCCTGCGTGAGGATCCGGACCGAATCGAAGCAGAGGGTATCCGGCGAGCCAGGCAGGCAATGCAAACCGCCGATGCAATCCTGTGGATTCAGGATGCCACCGAAGGCGAGGGAGTACAGAGGGATTTCAGGGATGAGGCTCTGCCGGAAGGTGTGCCGATAATCGTCGTACGCAACAAAACAGATCTGAGCGGTGAGCGCGAAGGTGCGAGCGGCAACGAACCACGGCATGTGCGCCTGTCAGCAAAAACCGGAGCCGGCGTCGACGCCTTGCGCGAAGCCATCCGCGAGCTGGCCGGCTACCAGGACCTCGGTGAGGGAGCGTTCACGGCTCGCAAGCGACATGTCGATGCATTGCAGCGGGCAGCCGCGCATTTCTCTGCCGGCGTAGCGGCACTTGAAAACAGCAAGGCCGGCGAGCTGCTCGCCGAAGAGCTGCGGCTGGCGCAACGGGCGCTCAGCGAAATCACCGGCAGCTTCACCAGCGACGATCTGCTCGGACGGATCTTCTCGGAGTTCTGCATCGGCAAATAATGCGACGTAGTTTTCGCGTAAACGCAACAACGACCGCTGATAACTTAACAATATCTGCCTTTACGCAAGATGTGTGATGCGCCTCCCACCGTCAGTTGCTGGTTCGGTTACTGTGCCCGCACTTGGGCATTTGCGGAGAATTCCATGAACCGTTTTGTATCTTTTATGCTACTGATGTTCCTGTCGACGGCAGGCGCCGCCGAGGGCCTCAATTACAATTTCGTTGAGGTCGGCTACGCAAAAGTCGACATCGATAGTCCGGACGTCGACGGTGACGGCTTCGGTATCGGCGGTTCGTTCGCCATATCGGACGAGTTTCACCTGTTCGGTAACTACCAGATGGCGGATTTCGACTTCAATGTCGACCTGACGCAATTCGACGTGGGCATAGGCTTCAACACGCCGATTGCAGACGCTATCGATGTCGTCGCATCACTCGCCTACGTTTACACCGAAGTTGAAGCATCGGGATTCGGTTCGGTCGACGATAACGGCTTTGGCCTCGGCGTCGGACTGCGCGCGCTGGTCAGCCCGCAGGTCGAGCTTCACGGTGGCGTAACCTATGTCGATCTTAGTGACAGTGGCAGCGATACGGCACTGGACGCGGGCTTTCGTTTTAACTTCAACGAACGCTTCGCGCTGGGTCTTGCCGCAAGCTGGGGCGACGATGTCAGCATTTACTCGCTGGCGGGCCGCATCTACTTCTGATCCGGGCAACAAGCAAAAAAAGAAACCGGGGCAGAGCCCCGGTTTTTTTTGACAACTTAATGTCGGTTTCGTATCAAAGACTCGCGAGTGCCGCATTCTGCGCGGTTGAACCCACGTCGAAACGGTCCAGCGACATTACCTTGGTCCACGCGGCAACGAAATCCTCTAAGAACTTCTGTTGCGCACCGTTTTCTGCGTAGACTTCTGCGAGAGCGCGCAGCTCGGCGTGCGAGCCGAAGACGAGGTCGACCGGTGTGGCCGTCCATTTGAGCTCGCCCGATGTCCGGTCCCGACCCTCGTAAACGCCGGCCGACGTGGACGACTTCGACCACTTCGTCGACATGTCGAGCAGGTTGACGAAGAAATCGTTGCTCAGCGTACCGGGCCGGTCGGTGAACACGCCGTGCTTCGATCCTTCGGTGTTCGCGTTCATGGCCCGCAAGCCGCCGACGAGAACGGTCATCTCGGGAGCACTCAGGGTCAACAGGCTGGCCCGATCGACCAGCATTTCCGCCGGTGACTGACGCGCGCCTTCACCATAGTAATTGCGGAAGCCGTCGGCGTTTGGCCGAAGTACGGCAAAAGACTGCACGTCGGTCTGGTCCTGCGAAGCATCGCTGCGTCCGGGCGTAAACGGAACCTGTATTTCCTGGCCGGCATTCCTG